>JANNPJ010000336.1:0-22279 GCA_031400005.1 Kineosporiaceae bacterium
CGGGCGGGTTTCTTTTCGGCGGTTTCGGACTTGGCGTCCGCTGACGCGGCGAGCTTCTCTCGATCGTGTTCCATTGAATCTTCCTGCGGGGGGTTTGGCTCAAACCCGGCGGCGCTGCCTAAAGAGGGCTACGCGCGAAAAGCCAGTCGAGTCGAGGCAAACCTATTCGCCGCCCCCGTACAGGTCAAGGAGTTTTCCCTTCCCCGGCCGAACCCTCCCGGAAAGCCTGCTATAACGCGCCCATGTCTTCGCCCTACGACAAGAAGCTCGAGGAGCTCGAACGGCGCCATCGCGAAGCGGAGGTGGGCGGAGGCCGGGTACCCCGTTCGGTGACCTGCCGCAGGTGGAGCCCGCCGATGCGCTCCGGGCGATCGCGGCGTTCCGGCTCGCACTACCGCGAACGATCCTGCGGTTCGCCGGCGGTCGCGAGATCACCCTCGGCGACCTGGGGACCCGCGACGGCCTGCTCGGCGGCGTCAACGCGGTGATCGTCGGGAACTACCTGACCACCCTGGGTCGCCCGGTGGAGGACGACCTGGAGTTGCTGCGCGAACTGAAGATGCCGGTCAAGGCCCTGTCCACCGCCCTGTGACCGACAAAACCCGCGGTGATCATGCACGGTTGCTCCCGGCTGAGGGAGCAACCGTGCATGATCACGGGGAGATGATCTATTGCGGTCGGTGCGGTGAGGCGCAACTGGACGGCGATCGGGCAGTCGGCGATCACTCCCGCTGCCTGCAGGCGCTGAGACTCGAACCGCCCCGGTACTGCGCGACCTGCCGGCGGCGGCTGATCGTGCAGGTGCTGCCCACCGGCTGGACGGCGCGCTGCTCCGCGCACGGTGAGCTGCGATGAACGTGCGCAGCCAGCAGAGCCTGCTCGACTTTGATGCGGCGCACATCTGGCACCCGTATGCACCCTCCGGGTCCACCGCCCGAGTGATCGAGTCGGCGGACGGCGTCCGGTTGCGGTTCGCCGATGCCGGTGATGGTCGCCCGGGGGACGCGATCGACGGGATGTCCTCCTGGTGGGCCGCGATCCATGGCTACCGCCATCCTGCGCTGGATGCCGCGCTCGTCGATCAGGCCGGGCGAATGAGCCACGTGATGTTCGGCGGCCTCACCCATGCACCCGCCGTCGAGCTGACCCGGCGGCTCCTGGACCTGGCACCCGGAGCCGGCACCGACCGGGCGCTGCAGCGGGTGTTCCTCTGCGACTCCGGATCGGTCTCGGTCGAGGTCGCGATCAAGCTCTGCCTGCAGTACCAGCGCGGTCGAGGACGCCGCGAGCGCACCCGTTTCCTCACCGTGCGCGGTGGGTATCACGGTGACACCTTCACCGCGATGAGCCTGTGCGACCCGGTCAACGGCATGCACTCGATGTTCACCGGAGTGATCCCGGTGCACCTGTTCGCGCCCCGGCCACCGGCCGGTTTCGACCGGACGGACGACGATCCGCAGGTCCTGGAGTGGGCGGCGACGGTGATCGCGCTGGCCGAGCAGCACTCCGGCGAACTGGCCGGGGTGGTCGTGGAGCCGGTGCTGCAGGGCGCCGGTGGCATGCACGTGTACTCGCCGGCCTGCCTGCGGGTGCTGCGCGCGGTCGCCGACCGGCACGCCGTTCCGCTGGTCCTGGACGAGATCGCCACCGGTTTCGGCCGGACCGGGACGATGTTCGCTGCCGAGCAGGCCGGGATCGTGCCCGACGTGATGTGTGTCGGTAAGGCGCTGACCGGCGGATATCTCAGTCTGGCCGCCGTGCTCTGCACCGCTGACATCGCCGCCGGGGTGGATGCCAGCGAGTCCGGGGCGCTGATGCACGGCCCGACGTTCATGGGAAATCCACTGGCCTGCGCGGTCGCGGTCGCGAATCTCGACCTGCTGATCGCCGGACACTGGCCGGCTCAGCTCGCCACCCTGGAGGCCGGCTTGCGCACCGGCCTGGCCGGGTTGGCGCAGGCGCCCGGCGTTCGCGACGTCCGCGTCCTCGGCGGGGTCGGCGTCGTGCAGACCAGCGGACCCGTCGACGTTGCCGCCGTCACCGCCGTCGCCCTGCGCCACGGCGTCTGGTTGCGGCCCTTCCGGGATCTGATCTACACGATGCCGCCGTACATCAGCACTGCCGACGAGGTCGCGACCATCACGGCAGCGATCACCGCAGCCGTCCACGAGGTGATCCAATGACCGCTTTCCTGACCCGGCTGGCCGCCGCCGCGACGGCGCGCGAGCAGGCCGGGCTGACCCGGACGCTGGTGCCCCGCCCGCCCGGCACCACAGCGCTGCTCGACCTGGCCGGCAATGACTACCTCGGGCTGTCCGGCGATCCCCGGGTGAGTGCGGCCGCGGCGCAGGCCGCGCTGGAGTGGGGAGCCGGTGCCCGGGCCTCCCGCCTGGTCACCGGCAGCACCCAGCTGCACGCCCAGCTCGAGGAAGCCCTGGCCGGGTTCTGCGGGCAACCCGCTGGCCTGGTCTTCTCCACCGGGTACGCGGCCAACCTCGGTGCGGTGACCGCGCTGGCCGGCCGCGGTGACCTGATCGTCTCCGACGCCCATGTGCACGCCTCGCTGGTCGACGCCTGCCGGCTGTCCCGGGCCCGGATCGCGATCACCGAGCACAACGATGTCGAGGCCGTCGAGGCGGCGCTTGCCAACCGGACCGAGGCGCATGCGGTGGTCCTGATCGAGTCCGTCTACAGCGTTCTGGGTGATGCCGCTCCGCTGGCCGAACTGGCCGCGGCCTGTCGTCGCCACGGCGCAGTACTGATCGTCGACGAGGCGCACGCCCTGGGGACGGCCGGTGCGCAAGGCCGCGGGCTGGTCGCCGACGCCGGGCTGGCCGGGCAGGCGGAGATCGTGGTCACCGGCACGCTGTCCAAGTCCCTGGGTAGCCAGGGCGGTTTCGTGCTCGGCCAGGCAGCGGTCCGGGAGCACCTGGTGAACACGGCCAGGGCGTTCATCTACGACACCGGCCTGGCACCGGCCGCCACCGGTGCGGCGCTGGCCGCCCTGCAGGTGCTGGCCGCCGAGCCGGACCGGGTGGATGCGCTCCGGCACGCCGCCGCCACCCTGGCCGCGATCGCCACCGCGCCGCCGCCGGCGGCCGCCGTCCTCTCGGTGGCGATGCCGAGCGCCCAGGCCGCCCTTGCTGCCGCGGCGAGCTGTGCGGAGGCGGGGGTGCGGGTCGGGTGCTTCCGGCCGCCCTCGGTTCCGGACGGGATCAGCCGGTTGCGGCTCACCGCCCGGGCCACGCTCACCACCGATGAACTGGACTTGGCCGCGAGCGCGCTCGCCGGGGCGCTACGCGCGACTGTGCACGCGGTCGGGCCGTGACCGCGGGGCTGCCCCGCTCCGGGGTGGTCCTGGTGACCGGGACCGGAACGGACGTCGGCAAGACCATGGTGACGGCAGCCCTGGCCGGTGCCGCGCTCGCCGCGGGCAGCCGGGTCTGCGTGGTTAAACCCGTGCAAACCGGCGTCCCATTGACGGATCAGGCAACGCCGGGTCCGAGCGAACACGGTGACGTCGCCGAGGTGATTCGGCTGCTGGGGCGGCACCCGCGCGGCCTGGTCACGCACGAGTTCGTCCGGTTTCCGGAGCCGCTGGCCCCGCAGGCGGCCGCTCGCCGGGCGGGCCTGGCACTGCCGTCGCTGCTCCAGCACGCCGACCGGATCACCGCCCTGGCCGCCGACTTCGACCTGGTCCTGGTCGAGGGCGCGGGCGGCCTGCTGGTGCGGTTGGACGACGCCGGTGGCACCCTCGCGGATCTGGCCGTTCTGCTCCGTGCAGGCGGTGCTGAGGAGGTGGCTGTCGTGCTGGTGACGGGCGTGGAGCTGGGCACGCTGAACGTCACCGAGCTGACCGTCGAGGCGTTGCGGCATCGCGGCATCGCGATCCTCGGCCTGGTGATCGGGCGGTGGCCGGCGCAGCCCGGAACAGTGGAGTGGGGCAACCTGAACGACTTGCCGAGGCTGACCGACGTCCCGTTGCTGGGGTTGATCCCCGAGGGCCCGGCCCTGCCGCCGATCCTGCAACCCCCCGGTGATCCACCAATTGACACCGCCTCGGCACGCCCGTAGGTTTCGCAGACCACGTATGACGTGTCGAGGAAGCCGGTGAGAGTCCGGAACGGTCGCGCCACTGTGACCGTATGGAGCCAGATCCCACCGCACGGCTGGTGGAGAAGGCGATCATACGGAAGTCAGTCCTTCGATAGTCATTCTCACCACCGAACGGGACGCGTGATCCCGATGGAGGCTTTAACCCATGGCTCAGTCAGCTGCTGTCACCGCACCCGCCGCCACCGCTGTGGCGCTGCCGGTCATCCCGGCCCGCGAACTCCTTCCGTGGGCGATCTTCGCCTTCGTGATCGGCGCCCTGATGGTCTACTTCGTCGGTGCCGAACAGGGCGCGACCTCGGTGTTCGGCGGAACCGTTATGCACGAGTTCGTGCATGACGGCCGGCACCTTCTCGGCTTCCCCTGCCACTGATCGCGCAGTGACCGGTCGCTGACATGGTCAGAAGTTTGCTTATTCGCGGAATGCTTGTCGGTCTCGCGGCCGGCATCGTTGCCTTCCTGGTTGGCCAGCTGTTCGGCGAGTCCGCCGTTGCCCAGGCGATCGCCGTCGAGGGCGCACATGCGCACGAAGCCGGTGCGGCGGAAGAACCCGAACAGGTCAGCCGAGCCGTTCAGAGCACGATCGGGCTGCTGACGGCCACCACCGTGGTCGGGATCGGCCTCGGCGGCATTTTCGCCCTGGTCTTCGCGTTCGCGCAGGGCCGGATCCTGCGGCTCGGTGCCCGCGGGCTGTCGGCGGTGCTTGCCCTCGGCGGCTTCGTGGTGCTCTACGCGGTGCCGTTCCTGAAGTACCCGCCGAACCCGCCGGCCGTCGGCAACCCCGACACCATCGGGCAGCGGACGTCGCTGTACTTCATCATGATCGCGGTTTCGATCCTGGTCGCCGTCCTTGCCTTCGTGGTGGCCCGTCGGCTGGAACCTGCCCTTGGGGTCTGGAATGCGGCGGTTGCCGGCGGCCTGCTCTTCGTCGTCCTGATCGGTCTCGCCGAATGGGCGATGCCGGTGGTCCAGGAGGTTGGCAGCGACTTCCCGGCGGTCACGCTCTACCACTTCCGGCTCGCCTCGTTCGGCATTCAAATGGCGCTCTGGGCGACGATTGGGCTGCTGTTCGGTGCGCTGACCGAGCGCAGCATGCGCCAGCACCCGGCGACCTCGATGCAGGTTCCAGCGACCTAGCGGCGCCGATCACCAGCTGTTCACGGAGAGGGCGTCTAACCTGAGCGGATGACTGCGCTCCCGCTCACCTCGGACGAGGTACTCACCACCACCCGGACCGTTCGCAAGCGCCTGGATCTCACCCGGCCGGTGCCGATGCCGCTGATCCGGGAATGCTTGGAGATCGCACTGCAAGCACCGAGCGGCTCGAACAGCCAAGGCTGGGAATGGCTGGTGATCACCGATCCGCAGCAGCGGGCGGCGGTGTCCGCGGTGTACAAGCGGGCCTGCGAGGAGTATCTGGAGGCCATGCCCTCGGTCGAGAAGCTGTCGGGCGGTGATCCGGAGCGCGCCGCGACGATGGGCCGGATCCGCGAGTCCACCCGGTACCTCAGCGACCACATGGCCGAGGTGCCGGTGCTGGTGATTCCCTGCATCCGGGCCGGTCGGCATGGTTTGGACGCCGGCAACCAGTCCGGCCTGTGGGGGTCGATCCTCCCGGCCGCCTGGAGCTACATGCTGGCCGCCCGCTCGCGCGGTTTGGGGACGGCGTGGACGACGTTGCATCTGACGTACGAGGCAGAGGTCGCCGAGGTGCTTCAGCTGCCGCCCGGGATCGCCCAGGCGATGCTCATCCCCACTGCCTATTACACCGGTGAGACGTTCAAACCGGCTGCCCGGACGCCGCTCGACAGCGTCCTGCACGTGGACCGCTGGTAGTTACGAGGGCCGGTGGTGCCGGGCGTGGACCCGCGTGGTTGGGGGAAAGCAAAGGGTTTGAAGCTGCTCGTTGCTGAGTGGCACCAGCGGGAGAGGGGTGACGCCTTCGCGTTCGGCGCGGAGGCCGTCCAGCACGATCGCCAGTTGCCGTCGCCACAGCTGCGGCTCGACGGCGGCCGCGAATGTTCCCACGCTGTGCAGCATGAACTGGATCAGCGCCAGGTCGGTGGTGCTGACATCCGGCCGGAGCTGACCGGCCGCCTTGGCCCGGTCCACGATCTGGGAGAACGTCGAGATCAGGGTGTTCATCATGGCGGCGAACCGGGCACTGCCGGCCGGGCCGGCGCTCGCATAACACTCGCCGAAAAGCAGCTCTTTCAGCCCTCGATCGGCCTGCTGCATCTCGCTCGACTTCTCGAGGAAGTGCACCAGGCCGGCCCAGGCATCCGGCATCGCGAGTGCCTTCTCGGCGATCTCGATCATGTTGTCGATCCGGCTCTCGAACAGCGCGTCGATCAGCATGGCCTTGTCCGGGAACCGCCGGTAGACGGTTCCGGTGCCGACACCCGCGTGCCGGGCGATCTCATCCAGCCCGGCATCCAGGCCACGTTTAGCGAAGACCTCGGCCGCCGCAACCAGGATCCGACGTCGGTTGCGTTCCGCGTCGGCCCGTAGCGGGCGGCCGAGGTTCTTCGTCTGGTCCAGCGTCATTGCTGGTCAGCCCATTCTCATCGAGTTCTCTGGGCCACTATTTTAACCCATCATCACGGCGGCGGGCAGGTCGTTGTCATCGTCGTCCTCGACCGGCTCCGGCTTGTTCTTGGGCAGCAGGACCACCGCCACAACGAAGGCGATCGCTACCAGACCGAGTGCCCACCAGAAGGTTTCGGCGAAGGACTCGGCCATCTTGGCCTGCAGATCGGCCAACACCTGCGGTGGCGTGTTGGCCGGTGCCGCGGCTGCACCGATGCCACCACCGACGCCGGGGATCCGGGCGCTGATCGCGGCAGTCAGGATGACCACCATGACGGCGGTTCCGATCGAGGCGCCGACCTGCTGGATGATGTTCAGGGTGGTGCTGGCCCGGGCAATGCTCGCCCGGCGCAACGTCTGCATTGCTCCGGACATGGTCGGCATCATGGTGAAACCCATCCCGGCGCCCTGCACGAAAAGCAGCACGCTGAGCCAGGTATACGAGGTGGTCGAGGTCAGCTGGGTGAGCCCGAGGAACGACAGGCCGACCAGAGCCAGGCCGACCGGGACGATCCGGCCGACGCCGGTCTTGTCCGTCAGTATCCCTGACACCGGCATCGCCAGCATCGCCCCTAGGCCCTGTGGGGCCAGCAGCAGTCCGGTGCTGAGCGCGCTCTCGCCGCGAACCGCCTGCAGGTACAGCGGCAGCAGCAGCATCCCGCCGAAGACCGAGATGATCATCAGCATCATCGTGGCTGTCGACGCCGAGAACGTCTTGTTCCGGAACAGTTTCAGGTCGATCAGGGCGTCTTCGGTGCGGCGCGTGTGCTGGAACCAGAGGCCGAGCAGAACCACCCCGGCCGCGAGCGGGATCAGCACCTCGGCGTGACCGAAGCCACCCTTCGTGCTCGACTCCGCCAGGCCATAGATGAGCACGGCCAGGCTGGGGGAGAGCAGGACCAGTCCGAGCAGGTCCAGTCGGTGGCCAGGCGTTGGGACGTCGCTCGGCAGAATCCGCAACGACGCGATCAGGGCGACCAGGCCGATCGGAATGTTGATGAAAAAGATCCAGCGCCAAGAGAAGTCGTCGACCAGCCAGCCGCCGAGGATGGGCCCGAAGATCGGCCCCAGCAGCATCGGCACGCCGATCACGGACATCACCCGGCCGAGCCGCTGCGGGCCTGCGGCACGGGTCAGGATGGTCATGCCGGCCGGCATCAGCATGCCGCCGCCGAAGCCCTGAAGGATCCGGAAGCCGATCAGCGACTCGGCGTTCCAGGCCAGGCCGGACAGCACGGAACCGGCCACGAACAGCACGATTGACGTGATGTACAGCCGCTTGGTGCCGAACCGGTCGGCGCCCCAACCGGTCAACGGGATCACCGTAGCCAGGGCGAGGGTGTATCCGGTCGCGACCCACTGGATGGTCGCGAGTGGCGTTTCGAACTCACGGGCCAGCGTGTTGATGGCGACGTTGACGACCGTCACGTCGAGGATCGACATCACTGCGCCGAGCACGACGCACATCGCCACCATCAGGAGCCCGCGGTCCAGTGGCTGTGGAGCGGCGGCGGCAGAGTCCCCGGCACTGGGCGCTTTGGTCGGCGGGCCGGGCGGATTGGCGGGCGGGCTGGCGGGTGCGCCGGATTCAATGGGAGGTTCGGAGCCCGAGGCAGTGCTCGGGCTGGAGTTCGTGGTCGACATCGCATCCCCGGAACAAGAAGTGGAAAGTGGTCCTCCGTTACGGGCCACGGTACCGAACCGGAAGAACGGTTTCCACTTAATTTCCGAAGAAATCGGTACGCTGAGAATGCATCGCTGCGGGCCGTCGGTCGCTGCCTGTGGCCGAACCGACATGCGCGGTGATCAGTGGCGGCCTAGCTTTACTCATGTGCCCTGAACCCGAACCTGGTCCGAGTACCCCTGCGATTGCTGCCGCGTCGTCCGATTCCGCGGTCGTGATTGGCGTCGATATCGGCACCACCAGTACCAAGGCGGTTGCTTTTGACACCACCGGCAACGAACTCGGCTCCCGGTCGATCGGGTATGAGCTGCACGAGCCGGCTTCCGATCAAGCCGAGCAGGATCCGGACGAGATCGTCGCCGCCGTCCTGGACACCGTCAGGCAACTCACGGCCGACCTGTCCCGCCCAGTTGCCGCGCTCTCCTTCAGTTCCGCGATGCACAGCCTGATCGGACTCGATCCAGCGGGCCAGCCCGTCACCAGATCGGTGACCTGGGCCGATGCTCGGGCCAGTCTGCAGGCCGAACGAGTCCGCGCCTCCGCCGCCGGACTGGATCTGCATCGCCGTACCGGCACTCCGGTGCACCCGATGGCTCCGTTGGCCAAACTGATCTGGTTTCACGAGCAGGAACCGGCGCTCTGCACGCAGGTCAGTCACTGGGTCGGAATCAAAGAGTATGTGCTGCTGCGGATGTGCGACGTGCTGGTGATGGACCACTCGATCGCCTCGGGCACCGGTTTGATGGACCTCGAGACCCTCCGCTGGGACGCCCAGGCTCTGCACCTGGCCGGGATCACCGCCGAGCAATTGCCCGAACTGGTCTCGACCACCACCGTGCTGCCCGGCCTGACCGCCGCTGCCGCCGAAGCCACCGGATTGCCACCGGGCACCGCAGTGGTGGTCGGTGCCGGCGACGGGCCGCTGGCCAACCTCGGGCTGGGAGCAGTTGCGCCCGGGGTTGCCGCCTGCTCGATCGGAACCAGTGGCGCGCTGCGGGTGATGGTCGAGCGCCCAGCCGTCGACTCGCTCGGCGGGGTGTTCTGCTACGCCCTGACCGAGAAGCAGTGGGTGGTCGGGGGTGCGATCAACAATGGTGGCATCGTCCTGCAATGGGCCGGGGACGCGCTCGCCCCCGACCTCGGCGCGGAGCCCGAGGAGGAGTTGCTGGCCCTGGCTGCCACCGCACCTGTCGGCTCCGGTGGATTGATCATGCTGCCTTACCTGCTCAGCGAGCGGGCGCCGCACTGGAGCGCGCTGCCGCGTGGGGCCTACATCGGGCTGACCAACGAGCACCGCCGCGAGCATTTGATCCGGGCGGCGCTGGAGGGTGTCTGCCAGCAACTGGCGCTGGTGTTGCAGTCCATGCGGGCAGCCGGAAACGAGGTTCGCGAGGTGCGGGCGACCGGCGGTTTCGCCCGCAGCCCTCTGTGGCGGCAGATGCTCGCCGACGCGCTCGGGATGGAGGTCCATTTCCCGGCCGGCCATGAGGGATCGGGCTTCGGTGCAGCGCTGCTCGGCATGCAGGCCATCGGCTTGATCGACTCGGTCCAGGTGGCGGCGGAGCTGGTGAAGATTGACGACGTCGTCAGCCCGGATCCGTCCGCGGCGGCCCGGTACGCCCTGCTGCTGCCGGTGTTTTCGCAGTTGTACGAGGCACTGCTGCCGACCTTCGCCTCGCTGCGTCGGCTCGCGCCCTCGCTGCCGATCGATCTCGCCCCTGTGCCCGAGTTGCGCGAGTCCGAGCCTGCCGCCGAGCAGCCGCGAACGCCATAGCGATCGGTGCCGCGGGTACCGCGATCAAGGGGCGGTCTCGTGAACCTATTCGACTCGTCGCCGGCTCTTGATCACGTGGCAGTAGGGCGGGTGAGGTGACGCGGTGGCCCACTAGCCCTTTTTCTGAGCACCCATTCGCCCGCAGTCGGGGAGCGGAACGGCGTAGACCCGGGGCCGAGTGCGATCCTGAACGGCCTGGTAGGCGCGTTCTACCTGGTGTCTCACGCGGGCACGGTCGGTGATCAGGCTCATCGGTGTCACGCCGATCACGGCGATGCCGTGCTCGCTGAGCATGCTGTCGCCGCCGACCGTGTTTTCCCAGCCCGAATCCCCAGACAACCGGTCGAGGGCGGCCCGTGAGTGCACCTTGACAGCCAGGCCGACGTCGTCCAACCAGGCGTCGGGCGTCGGCAAACGCTCCCCGGCTTCGGTCGTCAGGGCGGCATTGGCCCAGGCCGGCGGCAGGATGTCGCTCTCTGCCAGGACGTCGATCAGTTCCGTCTCGGGTGCCGCCCATGCTGCCGTCTCAGCGGCCCAGATGGCCCGACGAACCTGGCCACTGCCGCGGCGAGGGCCGGATTCGAGCTCATCGCGTAGGTGTTCCACCGGAACGACTTGCCGCTGAACGGCTTCCAGGACGATGGCTTGAGCCCGTCGCGCACCCTTCACCTCCCGGGCGGCATCCACCACGGCCCGCGCCCGGGAGCCGATGCGAAGCGCACCCCGTTCTTGGACATCGGGGTCGATCCGGGTACTGCGGGACACGAGGACCGGTCCGCAGCGGCGAGCCGCCTGCTGAGCAGGGACCGTCAACCGAATGATCGACGGCTCGCGGGCGGCCTCAACGCCGTACCAGGAGGCCGCCGTCCAAGAACTCAGATACGCGTGCGGTCCGGCGTACAACTGGGCAGCGATCAGCCGCTGACGTGGGCTGAGGTTGCCGGTGAACGTTGCTACCACGCCGGGATGGACCGCCTGCCAGGTTCGCCCCAGCCGCCATCGCAGTGCATCCCGGGTGACACCGCACGTCAGCAGCTGCGCGCGGCTCGCCAAGCCGTGTTGCCGTTCCATCAGGTCGCTCAGGGAGTCATCCATGGCTCAAACATGCCCGCTGAGAATACACTTCGGTCGGTGGCACGAGGATCTGTGGATAACCCCCGCTTCGTCTGGCCTGTGGATTACGCGTCGGGTGGCCCCTCGGCGTGACTGTTCACCAGCGATCCGAGAATGTCGCAGGCACGGCTTACTCTTGCGGAAACGCCATCGAGGCGAAGGTGCCGTGGAAATGGAGATTAGCCGTGAGCCAGGACCGCATCATCGTGCGCACCGCGCTGGGTGACTATGCCGGTGCGTTGCATGATGGCATCGCCGTCTTCAAGGGAATCCCTTATGCAGAAGCACCTTTCGGTGTCCATCGCTTCAAGGCGCCGGTGCCGGTGAAGCCGCATGACGGCGTCCTGCCGTGTCTGGAGTACGGCCCGACGGCACCGAAACCACCGTACCCGGCGCCGATCAACACGCTCCTGACCGAACCGGTGATTGCGGGGGAGGGCTGCCTGAACCTCAACGTCTGGACCCCGGAACCAGCGGTCCGAGCGGGCAGCCAGAGGGGTAGCGGCGCAGGATTGCCGGTGTTGGTTTGGGTGCACGGTGGCGCGTTCGTGCACGGCAGCAGCGCGGTCACGACCTGCGACGGCAGTCGGTTCGCCCGCGACGGCGTGATCTGCGTGTCGATCAACTACCGGCTGGGAGTCGACGGGTTCTTGTTTTTGGACGGCGTCCCGGCCAACCGTGGTCTGCTCGATCAGATCGTTGCGCTGGAATGGGTGCGAGACACCATTGCGGCCTTCGGAGGTGACCCGACCCGGGTTACGGTGGCCGGCGAGTCCGCCGGGGCGATGTGCATCAGCACGCTGTTGGCGATGCCTCGGGCAGCCGGCTTGTTCGGCCAGGCGATCACCCAAAGCGGCGCTGCAGCGCACGTCCTCAGCGAGCCGATCGCCCGACGGGTGACCGCCGGGCTGGCCACCCTCCTCGAGATCGCGCCGACGGCCGAGTCCTTCGCGGCGGTCGATCTCGAGGAGTTGATCGCCGCGCAGATCCGGTTCACCGCATCGCTAGCCACCGATCGCGATCCGAAGAAATGGGCAGAGTTGGTGCTGAACTCGATGCCGTTCGAGCCGACGGTCGATGGTGAGGTGCTGCCCGCGCCCCCGTTGGAGCTGATCGGGGCCGGCTCCGGGTCCGCCGTCCGATTGATGACCGGCACGAACCGCGACGAGATGACGATGTTCCTGACCCCGACCGGGTTGGTGGAGCGCGCTGACGACGCGGCCCTGGCATTGATCGCCGGGCTCTATGGGCTGCCGGCCGAGGCGGTTGAGGTCTACCGCCGAAGCCAGCCGCAGAAGGCACCGGGTCACCTGGTGGTCGACGTCGTCACCGACTGGTTCTTCCGGGTGCCGGCGATCCGGGTGGCCGAAGCGCGGGCGGCGGCCGAAGCCGGCGCCGAACCGACGTACCTGTACGAATTCGGCTGGCCAACTCCGCAGTGGGGCGGTCGGCTCGGATCCACCCATGCCGTCGAGATCGCCTTCGTCTTCGACACCCTGGACGACCCGGCAAGCCACTCGTTGATCGGAGGCACAGCCCCGCAAGCACTGGCCGACGCGGTGCACGGTGCGTGGCTCGCCTTCGTCACCACCGGGGACCCCGGGTGGCCGGCCTACGACGGCGATCGAACGGTGATGGTTTTCGCTCCGGACGGCGTGGTCGAGGCCACCGGTCCGGTGGCTGACCCGAGAGGAGAAGCCCGAGCCTGCTGGCAAGGCATCCGCTGATTGGGCGGTCTCCCCGTTGATCGACGTTCGATGTTCTAGAACTATAGAAGCAACAGTTCTAGAACGGTGACGTCATTTCCTGGTACGGTCGAGGCATCGCGTCGACCGGTTGATGGTCGGCTCCCATCCCAGAAACGTGGCAAGGCAACGAGAGCGAGACGACATGCCAGCGCAGATCATGACCGCGACAGCACCTGAGCCTGGCTCGATCATTCGAGCCGGCCAGTCATCGCTGATGCCCGACCCCGGCGATCGGGGGAGGTTCGGCCGGTTCGGCGGCCGGTTCGTCCCAGAAGCCCTGATCCCCGCCTGTGAGCACCTTGAGCAGGGATTCCGCGAGGCCTGGAACGATCCCAGCTTCCGGGCCACACTCACCCGGTTGCTGCAGGTGTACGCGGGGCGCCCGACCCCGGTCACCCCGGCAGCCCGGTTGTCCGCCGAGCTCGGCATCACCCTGCTGCTCAAGCGCGAAGACCTGGCTCACACCGGCTCGCACAAGATCAATAATGTGCTCGGGCAAGCGCTGCTCGCCCAGCGGATGGGCCGCACCCGATTGCTGGCCGAGACCGGCGCCGGTCAGCACGGCGTGGCGACCGCGACGGCCGGAGCGCTGCTCGGACTCGAGGTGGTCGTCTTCATGGGTGAGCGCGACATCGAGCGTCAGGAGCTGAACGTCTTTCGGATGGAACTGCTCGGCGCAACGGTGATCCCGGTAACGACCGGCAGCCGCACGCTGAAGGACGCCTGTAGCGAGGCCCTGCGGCACTGGGTGGTCGAGTCGGAGACCGCGCACTACTGCCTTGGTTCGACGATGGGCCCGCACCCGTACCCGTGGATGGTCCGGGAGTTCCAGCGGGTGATCGGTGAGGAGGCCCGCGGGCAATGCTCGGAACTGCTTCCGGCGGGCATTCCGGACGTCGTGGTGGCGTGTGTCGGAGGCGGGTCGAACGCCGCCGGCACGTTCGCGGGATTCGTCGACACCTCGGCCCGGCTGGTCGGGGTCGAGGCAGCCGGTGGCGCGGCGATCGGCAACGGAACGGTCGGCATCCTGCATGGTTCGCAGTCGCTGCTCCTGCAGGACGACGACGGCCAGGTGCTCGAGGCGGAGTCGATCTCCGCCGGGCTGGACTATCCCGGCGTCGGTCCCGAGCACTCCCACCTGGCCGACTCCGGCCGGGCCGAGTACGTCAGCGCCACCGATGCGGAGGTGGTCGACGCCGTGGTCCGGTTGGCCCGCAGCGAAGGCATCCTCGCGGCCCTGGAGAGCGCACATGCCCTGGCCTGGGTGCTGCGTGCGGCCGGGACCGATGAGCTGCCGACCGGTTCGACTGTGCTCCTCACCCTTTCCGGCCGCGGTGACAAGGACGCCGCCGAACTCGCCGGGATGAACCGTGGCACCGAGGTGGCCCGATGATCCCGGTGGCGGAGAGGGCAGGAGCGGTGGAGAGTCGGCTGCGGGAACGGCGGGACGCCGGATCGTCGCTGCTGGTGCCGTACGTGACCGCGGGCGTCAGCGCCGACTGGCTGGATCACGCGCGGGCCTACGCCGAAGCTGGAGCCGACGCGATCGAGATCGGGCTGCCGTTCTCCGACCCGATGCTCGATGGCACGGTCGTGCAACAGGCCTCGCAGCGGGCCCTCGACCGGGGCACCACCGTGCGCGCGGCGATCGCCCAGGTGAGCAGCCTGTCCCTGGACGTCCCGCTGATCGCTATGACCTACAGCAACGTGGTGCTGCGGCACGGGCAGGAGCACTTCTGTGACCGGCTCCGAACCGCGGGCTTCGCCGGTCTGATCGTGGTGGACACCCCGCACGATGAAGCCGAGCCGCTGGTGCGGGCGGCTACGGAGCACGATCTCGAGTTGGTGTTGATGGTGGCCCCGTCGACGTCGGACCGGCGAGTGCGGCAGATCGCCGCGCTCAGCCGGGGGTTCCTCTACGCGGCCACAGTGATGGGCCCGACCGGTGAGCGTGCCGGTGTCCCGCAGGCCGCTGATCAGCTCGTCGCGCGGGCCAGACAGCACAGCACGTTGCCGGTGCTGCTCGGGTTCGGCATCTCCACGCCCGCTGACGCGGCTCGGGCGGCGGCCGTGGCCGACGGTGTCGTTGTCGGTTCCGCCCTGATGCGCCGGCTGCTGGCCGGGGCCGGCCCAGCCCAGACTGGGGGCGACGTCCGGGCGCTGCGCCGCGCTCTGGATGGATCGATAGCCTGACCCTGATGACAGCCGAGAGTGCCACCGCACCCAAGTATCGCCGGATCGCCGCCGATCTGGTGGAGCGGATCCGCTCCGGGCAATACCCGAGCGGTTCGGTGCTGCCCTCCCAGCGCAGGCTCAGCGAGGAGTACTCGGTCACGTTGATGACGATGCGCCAGGCCCTGCAGGTCCTTGAGACGGACGGGTTGATCGCCCAGCAGGCCGGCCGCGGGACGTTCGTCCTGCCGATACCGCTCTCACATCACCTGCAGAGCCTGCGCAGTCTGGCCGACGAACTCAGCGCCCAAGGTGTCGCCTTGCGGACCGACGTACTCGGGCGTCAGGAACGCGCGTTGCCTAAGGACGTCGGGACGCGGATCGGCGCCGAGCCGGGGGCACGCGGTCTGCGATTGGAACGCCTGCGGACGGTCCAAGGTCGCGCGCTCGTCCATCAGGTCTCCTGGGTGCCGCAGCCGTGGGGGGCGCAGATCCGCGACTGTGATTTCACCGCCGAACCGTTGTACGCCGCCCTGAAGCGGATCTGTGGCCTGGACGTCGCCCGCGCCCAGGAGACACTGCTGGCTCAGGGGCTGTCCGAGCGGCTCGCGACCCAGCTCAACGTACCGAGCGGCAGCCCGGTTCTGGTGATGGAGCGGATCACCTACGACGACCTGGATCGGGCCTTCGTGGCGGACACCGCGGTGATCCTGGACCAGCGAGTTCGGGTGGTCACCGAGCGGCGTCCGACCTCGGTGACCAACACCTGGCAGTTGACCTGACTTAATAGGCGTCATGATCGTGGCCCCGCTCGCACATGTCACCCGGTCCGGCTTCGTCGAGGGCGTGCATCACGGCACCGCCGTCGCCCTGGACCCCGAAGGTCGGACCGTGCTCGCGCACGGCGATCCGAGCGCGCCGATGCTGCCGCGCTCGGCACTGAAGCCGCTGCAGGTGCTGGCAATGCTGCGGGCCGGGCTACAGGTGGAGGGCGAACTGCTGGCGCTGGCGGCAGCCAGTCACTCGGGGGAGCCGTTCCATCTGGGCGGCGTCGACCGGATGCTGGACGCGGCGGGGCTGACCGAGGAGGCGCTGCAGAACGTCACCGACCTCCCGCTGGGGGACGCCGAACGGCTGCGCTGGCAACGCGCGGGGCTGGCGCCGTCCCGGCGGGCCCAGAACTGCTCCGGCAAGCACGCCGCGATGCTTGCCACCTGCAGGCAGAACGGCTGGCCGGAAGCGAGCTATCTCGATCCGGCCCACCCCTTGCAGTCCCTGATCGTGGACACGGTCGCTGATCTGGCCGGGGAGCAGGTCTCGGCGACCACGGTCGACGGCTGTGGTGCTCCCGCGCTGGCGATCAGCCTCACCGGTCTGGCCCGGGCGTTCGCCCGGCTGGCGACGGCGGCGCCGGACACCCTGGAGGGCCGGATCGCGAACGCCGTTCGGGAGTACCCGCAGTGGCTGGGCGGGACCGACCGGGAGGTGACCGAACTGATCCGCGGCGTCCCGGGCCTGATCGCGAAGGACGGCGCGGAGGCGGTCTACGCGGCGGCGCTGCCCGACGGCCGAGCGGTGGCACTGAAGATCGCCGACGGGTCGGACCGGGCCCGCCAGGTGGTGATGGTCGCGTTGCTCAAGCGGCTCGGCGTGGACGAGCCGGCGATGACGTCGATGACCGGCCTGCCGATCCTGGGACACGGCCAACCGGTCGGGTCCGTGCTTGCCGCAGCCCTCTGACCGGAGCCCTGCGGATTTCCTGGCTAGAGCTGTGTTCGCGTTCCGACCTGCGGGGATACTGTGGGTGAGGATGTGTGGCGCTAAGGGGGCGGCATGAGTGAATGGCCCGGGGTGGGTAACGCAGGGCGATGAAAGCGTCGCCGAGTCTTTGCAGGAGAAACTGTGATCACTGACAGTCACAGCTCCGCGCGAGGCGGTCGCTCCTCATCACGATCGGGCAACGGGTGCTGCGCAGATGTGGCATTCGGCTGCTCTTCGGGGGAACCTTGCTGGCTGTGCGGGTTTCCTGTGGCTAACGTGCACCACGTCGAAAGATTGGCAATAAAATCTTCAGGAGCGTCGGGAGTTTCATGGCGACCTTATTGGTCAGTTGGCCTTCCCAAACAACGAGGAGTCGGACCTAGATGACTGCGCCACTCGACGTCACAGGAGGTGCGGCCGAGGCATCGCCCGAGGCGGTGCTGTCAGGTGGCGGAGTGGCGATCGAAGGTCGCTCGCTCGGCCAGATCGCCTGGATCCGGCTCAAGCGCGACCGAGTGGCGATCATCGGCGGCCTGGTGATCCTGATCCTGATCCTGATCGCTGTTTTCGCCCCGCTGATCGTCAAGGTTCTCGGGCAGGATCCGAACGAGTTCAACCCGAAACTGATCGACCCGAACACCCAGACCCCGATCGGCGCGTGGGGTGGGATCAGCGCCGAGCATCTACTCGGGGTGGAGCCGGTGAATGGGCGTGACCTGTTCAGCCGGGTGCTCTACGGATCGCGGATCTCGTTGCTGATTGCCTTCCTGGCGACCATGCTCTCGGTGGTCATCGGTACCTTTTTTGGGGTCGTGGCCGGGTATTTCGGCGGCTGGGTCGACACGCTGATCAGTCGGTCGATGGACCTTTTCCTGGCCTTCCCGCTGCTGGTCTTCGCCCTCGCCCTGGCCGGGGTGGTCCCGGACCAGGCGTTCGGGCTCCGCGGCGACGCGCTGCGAATCGCCTTGCTGATCTTCATCATCGGCTTCTTCAACTGGCCGTACATCGGCCGAATCATTCGTGGGCAGACGCTGTCGTTGCGCGAACGTGAGTTCGTCGACGCGGCCCGCAGCCTCGGCGCTCGCTCGCCGTACATCCTCTTCCGGGAGCTGCTGCCGAACCTGGTGGCACCGATCCTGGTCTACTTCACCCTGCTGATCCCGAGCAACATCCTTTTCGAGGCGGGCCTGTCCTACCTCGGCGTCGGGGTTCGGGCGCCCACCGCGACCTGGGGCGGGATGCTTTCCCAGGCCACCAGCTACTACCAGGTCGACCCGGTATTCATGCTCGTGCCCGGGGTGGCGATCTTCGTCACTGTCCTCGCCTTCAACCTCTTCGGCGACGGCCTGCGTGACGCACTCGACCCTCGAGCTAAATGACACCCCCCCTTCACTCCACTGCAACCAGCAATCCGACGACGGACAGGCGGAACAGAATGAACAGACGACGCAGTTGGGCAGCGGTGTCCGCGATCGCGGCCACCGCAGTTGTCCTCGCAGCCTGCAGCGGCACCGACACCGACAGCGGGACCGACTCCGGGACCGATGCCACGTCGAAGAGCGGGTTCGACGCCGCCATCACCTCGGTGGTCAACCCCTCGGACGCCAAGGGGGGCATCATCCAGATGGCCCACTCCGACGTCTGGGACTCGCTGGACCCGGGAAACACCTACTACGCGTACTCCTGGAACTTCGTCAGGTTGTACGGCCGCGCGCTGGTGATGTTCAAGCCGGCCGTCGGTGACGCCAGCACCGAACTGGTTCCCGACCTGGCCGAGTCGCTGGGCAAGTCGAGCGACGGCGGCAAGACCTGGACCTACACCCTGCGCAAGGGAGTCAAGTTCGAGGACGGCACCCCGATCACGTCCAAGGACGTGAAGTACGCCGTGGAGCGCTCGCTCGACAAGGGCGTCCTCCCGAACGGGCCGACGTACTTCAACGACATCCTGGTCGGCGCGGCCGGTTACTCGCCCTACAAGGACGGTGCCAAGGGCCTGCCCTCGATCGAGACCCCGGACGACTCGACGATCGTGTTCAAGCTGAAGACGGCGTTCAGCGGCTTCGACTACTACGCGATGCTGCCGAGCACCATCCCGGTGCCGCAGGCCAAGGACACCGGTACCAAGTACCAGCAGAAAGTGATCTCGTCCGGCCCGTACAAGTTCGCCGAGAACAAGCTGGGCGGCAAATTCACCCTGGTCCGCAACGACCAGTGGAGCCAGGAGACCGACCCGAACCGTAAGGCCCTGCCGGACGGCTTCGAGGTCAACCAGAAGGTCGACCCCAGCGACATCGACGCCCGGTTGCTGGACGGCTCCCTCGACCTGCACGTCGAAGGCACCGGCGTCACCTCGGCCACCCAGGGCAAGCTGCTGGCCGACCCGGCAGTGAAGGCCAACGCCGACGCCACCCCACTGGCCCGGCTCTGGTACATGACCATGAACAGTGACGTCGCTCCGTTCGACAAGATTGAATGCCGCAAGGCGGTCATGTTCGCGGCTGACAAGGTCGGCTTCCAGACCGCCTACGGTGGCCCGCTCGCCGGTGGTGAGATCGCGACAAACCTGATGCCGCCGATTGTCCCGGGGGCCGAGAAGTTCGACACCTTCCCGACGCCGAACAATTCCGGTGACGTGACCAAGGCCAAGGAGCAGCTCACCGCCTGTGGCCAGCCGAACGGTTTCGAGACCAACGTCTCCTACCGTCCCGAGCGCCCGAAGGAGAAGGCGGCCGCCGAGTCGCTGCAGCAGTCCCTGGGCAAGGTCGGGATCAAGCTCACGCTGAAGCCCTACCCCGGTGGCGACTACTTCGCGCTCTACGCCGGTAACCCGGCCTTCGCCAAGAAGAACAAGCTGGGCCTGAGCATGATGGGCTGGGCTGCGGACTGGCCGGACGGCTTCGGCTTCCTCAGCCAGATCGTCGACAGCCGGGTGATCCGCGACGCCGGTAACACCAACCTCGGCGTCAAGGACCCTGCTGTGGACGCACTGATCGACAAGGCGCTGGCCAACACGGATCTGGCCAGCCAGCAGAAGGACTGGGTCGCCGTCGACAAGAAGGTCATGGAGGGTGCCTGGATCCTGCCCGGCGTCTGGGGCAAGGCCCTGCAGTACCGCAACCCGGCGCTGACCAATGTCGGGGTCAACAACGGCGTCCAGGGCTACGACTTCACCCTGCTGGGGAAGAAGTCCTAACCGTCGACCGGAGCAACTCCACCTGATCGACCAACACGCCCGGCTGCAAAGTTGACGGCGGCGACGTTTCGAAAGGACGGCAGAAGTGTTCGGCTACATCGTTCGACGTCTCGTCGCCGCCGTCTTCCTGTTAGTGGCGGTCAGCCTCATCACCTTCCTGATCTTCTTCTTGATCCCTCGGCTGGCCGGGGCCTCGGCGGACGATCTGGCGGGCCGCTACGTGGGCAAGACCCAGGGCGCGGAGCAGATCCACGAGCAGGCGGTGCGGATGGGCTTCACCGATCCGCTCTACGTGCAGTACGGCAACTTCCTCAAGGGCGTGGTGGTCGGCGCCGACTACGACACCGGTACCGAGATCGAGCGCTGCCCGGCGCCCTGCCTCGGCTACTCGTACCAGACCCAGACCCCGGTACTGCCAGACCTGCTCGACCGGTTGCCGGTCACCATGTCACTCGCTCTCGGCGCCGGCGTCATCTGGCTGATCTCTGGAGTCGCCACCGGTGTGCTCTCCGCGCTCCGGCGAGGGAGCATCTTCGATCGGACGGCGATGACGGTGGCGCTCGCCGGCGTCTCATTGCCGATCTTCTTCACCGCGTTGCTCTCGCTGTCCATCTTCAGCTACACCCTGCACTGGACCGCTCCCGGCGGTAGTTACACCCCGATCACCGAGAACCCGGCGGAGTGGGCGTACAACCTGCTCCTGCCCTGGATCACGCTGGCCTTCCTGTTCGCGGCCGGATACGCCCGGCTGACCCGGGCCGGGATGCTGGAGACGATGGGGGAGGACTATGTGCGGACCGCGCGGGCCAAGGGTCTGCCTGAACGAACGGTCGTGGTGAAGCACGCCTTGCGTTCCACTCTCACCCCAATCCTCACGATCTTCGGTCTCGATCTCGGTGTCCTGCTCGGGGGCGCGGTGCTGACCGAGACTGCCTTCTCGTTGCCGGGACTCGGGTCCTACGCCATTCAGGCGATCGCGCGCAACGACCTGCCAAAGCTTCTCGGCGTCACGCTGACGATTGCCTTCTTCGTGGTCCTGGCCAACCTGGTCGTCGACATTCTGTACGCGGTCATCGACCCGAGAGTGAGGGTCGGATGACCAACATCCTGATCGAGCCGACGAAGAGCCGGGTCGGCCGACCGTTCCTCGAGGTCAACGACTTCAAAGTGCATTTCCCGACGGACGACGGGCTGGTGAAGTCCGTCGACGGGCTCTCCTTCACCCTGGAGCGCGGCAAGACCCTGGGAATCGTCGGGGAATCCGGGTCTGGCAAGAGCGTCTCCAGCCTCGGCATCATGGGCCTGAACGGGCCGACCGCGCGGACCTCCGGGGAAATCTGGCTGGACGGTGACGAACTCGTTTCCGCCACACCGGATTTCGTTCGCCGATTGCGCGGCCAGAAGATGGCGATGATCTTCCAGGACCCGCTGTCCTCGATGCACCCGTACTACAAGGTCGGTGCCCAGATCGTGGAGTCGTACCGGCTCTACAACAATGTCAGTAAGAAGGTCGCCCGCAAGCACGCCATCGACTTGCTCGGCCGGGTGGGCATTCCGGAGCCGGCCTCCCGGGTGGATGCCTATCCACACCAGTTCTCCGGGGGGATGCGGCAGCGGGCGATGATCGCGATGGCGTTGGCCTGCGATCCGGAACTGCTGATCGCCGATGAGCCGACGACCGCGCTCGACGTCACCGTGCAGGCCGAAATCCTTGACCTGATCAGGGATTTGCAGCGGGAATTCGGCTCAGCAGTCATCATGATCACGCACGATCTGGGGGTGATCGCGGAGCTGGCGGACGACGTCCTGGTGATGTACGCCGGAAAGGCCGTTGAGCACGCCAGTGTCCTGGACATCTTCAAGCGCCCGCAGCACCCGTACACCTGGGGACTGCTCAGCTCGATGCCGAGGATGGACCGGGTCCGCCAGGAGCGGCTGATCCCCGTGATGGGCACACCGCCAAGCTTGATCAACCTGCCGCCGGGATGCTCGTTCAACCCGCGCTGCCCGTACTGCGCGCTGACCAATGGCAAAGCCTTGACCGAGGTGCCCGAGTTGAGCCGGTCGGGCCCGGTGAGGCCCATTCCGTGGCCTGCCACCTGCCCAGCACCCAGCGCAAACAGATCTGGAGC
>JANNPJ010000601.1:0-15014 GCA_031400005.1 Kineosporiaceae bacterium
CCACCGCCAACTCCGATCTTGCCGACGTGCTTCGCTCGGTCCTGTCCACCTATCTGCAGTCGTCGGTGACGATCGACGGTCTGCCCTCGGGTCAGCGCGACACCGTGCTGACCGCTTCGTCGCCACTGGATCTGCTGGAACAGGTCTGCGACCGCTATGGCGTCGAGTGGTGGGTCGATCCGGTGGACGGCGCCCTCAACGTCGCCCCGATACCGACGTTGCCGACGGAGGTCAGTTTGACCTTGGGGGAGGACCTGGCGAGCCTCGACTTCGAGACCGGCGGGACGACCACGGGGACCGTCTCGATGCGCGGCTGGAACCCGGCTGCCAAAGAGGAGTTGACCGCCGAGCACGCGGCGAGTGCCGCGGCCTCGAACGCTCCGGCGTTGTTACGCGGCACGAGCGCGTTTGGGCGGGCCGACACCGGCCGCCGTTACGAGACCCGGGCTCCTTCGTCGGTCGACGCTCTGGACGTTACGGCGCAAGCCGGTGCGCTCGGGAAGCGCGCTGCCTGGGCCGGGACACAGCTGATCGCAGCGGCTTTCGGTCTGGTCCCGGCGTTGAACCCGCGTGACGACCTCGTCCTCGAGGGTGCTGGTCCGCTGTCGGGGAACCATCCGGTCACCGCTGTCCGGCATGAGTGGGGAGAGCGAGTGGTTACCTGGATCACCGCTGGCGCCCGCGGGTCTGCCGGAAGCGGAGGGCCGGACCCGTCGGCGGCCGCCGGTAGCGGGACGGCAGGTAGTAGTGGGACGGGGCTTCGTGGGGGGACGGCGTCCTCAGTGACGTCGACTGCTGCCTCCGGTGGTCTCGGGTTGCTCGTGCCCGGTCTGATCACCGACATCCAGGACCCACAGGGGTGGGGCCGGGTGAAGGTCAAACTGCCCACCTTCGGCAGCGACGTGCAGACCGGATGGGCCCGCACCGTGCTGCCCTCCGCCGGTCCCAACCGTGGCTTCGTGGTGCCGCATCGGGTGGACGACGAGGTGGTCGTCGGCTTCGAGGAGGGCGACCTGCAGCGTCCCCTCGTGCTCGGGGCAGTGCACAACGGGCAGGATGCCCCGCCGACTGGCACCGCAGCCCGGGACCAGGACCTATCCGCCGGGCTGACCACCGCTGACGGGCACCAGATCCTGTTGATCGACGGCAGCGCCGGCAGCGCTGGGCTGAGTCTGACACATGCTGAGGGACACCAAATTCTGATCACTGGGGACCAGGTGCTGCTCGAGGCTCAGTCGGGCACGCCGCTGAAACTGATGGCGGGTAAGGCCTCGATCGTGCTCGATGCCCAGGGCAACGTGCAGATCAAGGGGGTTCAGGTCACGGTGACCGGGACGAGCAGCACGACGGTGAAGGCTCCCCAGATCAGCGTCGCGGCCGACACCACGCTCGCGCTGCAGGGAACCAGCGGGACCACGGTCAAAGGTGGCACGGTCGACATCAACGCGGATGCGATGGCCACCGTCAAGGGCGCCACAGTCGCCATCAACTGACCAAGTCCCCGCACTCAAGGTGCACCGGCACAGGACGAGAAAGAGACAGTGACCGGTCGCCATCAAATACTCCCCGCCATTGACGTCGCCCCGGATGGTGCGGTGCGGTCGCTGCCCGCACAACGGCACCCACCGGCACCGGTGCCTGGGGACAGTGATCCCTCCTCGGTGATCACGACGGCCAAGGATGCGGTCGACTTCGTCGGCCGGGGACTGGCCTGGCCGATGCAGGTCGACCAGAGCGGGTCGATCCGGCTGACCCGCGGCCCGGAGGAACTCGATTCCTCCCTGCGCCTGGTACTCATCACTGCTCCGGGAGAACGGTTGATGCGGCCGGAATTTGGTTGCCGCATCCACGAACTCGTTTTCGAACCGGTCAACGCCAACACCCTCGGCCGGATGACTCAGGCGGTCCGTGACGCCCTCACCCGGTGGGAACCGCGCATTGACGTCGAAGCCGTCACCGTCGATCCGGACGTCATCGTCTCGGGTCTGGTGCACATCTCGATCGACTATCGGATCCGGGCCACCAACGACCGGCGCAACCTCGTGCATCCGTTCTACGTCATCCCTCAGGAAGCCGACTGATGCCGCTGCCCGCACCCACACTGGACGACCGTGGCTTCCAGGATTTCGTCGACCATGCCAAACGCGCCATTCCTCGGCACTGCCCGGAGTGGACCAACCACAACCTGAACGATCCCGGGGTGGCTCTGATCGAGCTGTTCGCCTGGATGAGCGAGCAGATGATCTTCCGGCTCAACCAGGTGCCTGACCGGCTCTACCTGCACTTCCTCAACCTGGTCGGGATCGAGCCGTTCCCGCCTGGAGTGGCCCGGTGCGACGTGACGTTCTGGTTGTCGGAGGCACCCGACCACGACGTCCGGGTGCCTGCCGGCAGCCAGGTCGCCACCGCAGGTGGCTCCGGACCGGCCGTCGTCTTCACCACCGTCGACGACCTGGTGATGACGCCGCCACGGCTGACCCACCTGTTCACCACGGTGGCCAATGATCCGGACAACGCCGTGGACATCACCGAGTCGCTGCACTCGGGGACCCCGCAGCCATGTTTCCGGTCCGACCCGGCATCGCCTGGCGATGCGCTCAACCTCGGATTTCAGGACTCCTTGGCCGGTGCCGTGCTGCGGCTGACGATCGGCGCGAAGGCCGAGGGGATCGGGATCGATCCAAGCAATCCTCCGCTGATCTGGCGGGCCTGGACCGGCGAGGAGTGGCACCCGCTGACCGTCCACCGGGACACCAGCGGAGGGCTGAACCGGGACGGCGAGATCGTCCTGCTGATGCCGCCCACCCACGGCTCCGGGACCTTCGCCGGCCAGCGCGCCTACTGGGTCCAGGCGGTGCTGTGCGAGCCGGAGCCCGGGTGGCCGGAGTACCAGCGTCCGCCGTACCTGAGCGCTCTGACCGTGGCCGTGGTCGGTGGAACCGCGGCGGCCGAACATGTCCAGCGGGTTCCCGGCGAGATCGTCGGCCGCAGTGACGGCCAGCCCGGACAGGTCTTCAGCACCGCACGCTGGCCGACCCCGGCACGCCGAGCCGGCGAACACGTCCTGGTCACCGGCACCGACGGTGCCCATCCTTGGACGGAGGTCGAGGACTTCGCATCGAGCGGCCCGGACGATCGGCACATCGTCTGGGCCGGGTCGACCGGCGAGATCCGATTCGGCCCCGCGATCCGGCAGGCCGACGGGCAAATCCGCAGCTACGGCGCGGTCCCGCCCGAAGGTGCGCAGATCTCGGTGACCGGCTACCGGGTCGGTGGCGGGTCGGCCGGCAACGTCGGCGCTCGCACCCTGGTCGCCCTGCGTAGCCCGCTGCCCTACATAGCGACCGTGACGAACCGGCTGTCGGCGACAGGTGGATCCGCTCCGGAGACGGTCGACGAGGTCAAGATCAGAGGACCACTGAGCCTGCGCACCGGGCAAAGGGCGGTGACCGCTGCTGACTACGAGCGACTCACCTTGGAGAGCAGTCCGCGGATTGCCCGGGCCCGCTGCGTGCCGCCGGAAGGGCCCGGCAAGCCGGTACGGATACTGATCGTTCCTCGGCTGCCCGCGTTGCGGGGCTGGCGTAACCTCGACGACCTGGCACTCGACGCCGACCTGGTCGACATCGTGACCGCCGTGCTGGAACCGCGTCGCGTTGTCGGCACCTTGGTCGAGCAGAGTACGCCGTACTTCCAAGGGGTTTCGGTGTCGGCGGTGATCCGTTCTGACGCGGGCCGAAACGTCGCGGTGGTGCGCCAAGCCGCGGAAATCGCCCTCACCGCCTGGCTCGACCCCCAGGACGGCGGCCCGCAGGGCACGGGCTGGCCCTTTGACCGCGACTTGACCGGGGCCGCCGTGGCCCACCTGCTTGAAGGCCTCGATGGGGTGGCCGCGGTGGAGGAGGTCCAGTTGTACGAGTACGACCTGCGTCGCGGAGAGCGGATCGGGATCGGCCGGGAGGTGCTTGCGCTGCAACCGGACAGCCTCTTCCTGCCTGCCGCTCTCACCCTGGTGACTCGGTGAGCTCGACTGGCTCGGCTCGTTCGGCTAGCTCGGCTGGCTCGAGCTGGCTGGTCGACCAGTTGCCGGTCGGGATGCTCGAGGACGGCTTCCTGGTCCGCTTCACGTCGATTTTTCAGGACGTCGCAGACACCCTGGTGGAGGCTGTCGACACGATCGAGGCGGCCGCCGACCTGACCGTCGCTCCAGACCCGTTCGTGCGCTGGCTTGGCAGCTGGATCGATGCCTACCCCTACCCAGGGGAAGCCGCGCAGACGCCGGGCGGTCCTCGCGAACGGGCTTGGATCCAGGCCCAGACCCGAGCGCTGACCGGCCGCGGCACCCGACCCAGCCTGGAACTGATGCTTCGCGAACTGTGCGGCGGCCGGCCGGTGCAGGTGAGTGACGGCGGCGGGGTGCACCTGGCCGGGCAGAGCCCGACCTTTGACCCCGCCTGGGTGCAGGTCGAGGTGCCGGCTCTGGAGCAGGTGGCGGTGCGCGACGTCCTGGACCTGATCCGCTCTGAGGTGCCGGTGCACGTCGCAGTCCACCTGATTGTCGACGGTGCTGTCGTCGACCAGACCGGTCTCGAGGATCAGGTCGGGCTTCAGGATCAGGCCGGGTTCGGTGTCCCACGGCCGCGAGTTCGGCCCGACGCCGCAATGGAGTCCGGACGGAAGCTCGGCTGCGAGTCCGGGGCCGAGCCGGGCCAGTCTCTGTCGGTGGGGCGGCTGCCGGGTACGGCAGGACGGGCGGGACAGCCCTTCCGCAGCTGCCGTGCTTGCGCCGAGCGCAACCGGCTCGGCGCGACCGACTGCTGGCGGTGCGGGACGTCGCTGCACGACCCCGTCTCCGCCCCGGAGCCTGAACCGGAGGAGCCAGCACCGATCGTGCACAGCCCGGAACCGGAGTTCGCCGAGCCCCGGATCTGGCCGGTGATCGCCATGATCGTGGCAGCAGTCCTGGTCCTCGCGGCTCTGGCGATCGGTGTCTCACTGCTGCACTGAGCCTGGTCGTACATATTCACGAGCCGAGGCGTCGGCCGGACCTCTGCCAGGGTGCGGCTTCGCGTTCAAGGGTGACAATGCTCGAATCCGGACAAAGCCGGGCGCCCTGTGAAGAGGTGAATCCGTGAGCACACCTTTCGGAACGGATCCTGGTCAGTCGGCGGCCTCCGGCCTCACCCGGCGGCGCTTCCTGCAAGCTTCCCTGCTCGGGGCCGGCGGGCTGTCGCTAGCCGGCTGCGGCACGCTGGCGGCCGGCTTGGCGGGCGCGCCCGTCGCCCGGGACACCGTCACGTTCTGGGACCTCTTCGGTGGTGGCGACGGCGCCCGGATGCAGACGATGCTGCAGAAATTCACCAAGCAGCACCCCGAGCTGGGACTTCAGCACATCACCCTGTCCTGGGGGAACCCCTACTACACGAAGCTGTCGCTGGCCACGATCGGGGATCAGCCACCGGACGTCGGGGTAGCCCACGCCTCCCGCCTGCCCACGTTCCAGGCAGCCAATCTGCTCCAGGAGCTGACCCCGCAAGTGCTGGCCAAACACGGCCTGACGGCGGACAAGTTCAACCAGAAGGCGCTGCAGGCGTGCACGGTCAACGGGAAGATCTTTGGCCTTCCCCTGGACACGCACCCGTTCGTGATGTTCTACAACACCGACATCTGCAAGAAGGCGGGCCTGCTCGATGCTCAGGGCAACCTGAAACCGATGGAGAGTCCGGAAGCCTTCACCGACGCACTCACCCGAGGCAAGGAGGTCTCCGGGCAGTGGGGCGCGGTCGCCAGCATCAACAACGACACCGCCACCTGCTGGCGGCTCTTCCAGTCGTTCTACTCCCAGCTCGGCGGGCAGACGCTGGCGCAGGAGGGGACCAAAGTCGTCCTGGACGACGCCAAGGCGCTGCAGGTGCTGACCTACCTGAAGGAGCTGAGCGTCACTCGGAAGCTGATGCCACAGGACGTCGATTATGCCGGTGGGATCGCTCTTTTCGCCAACGGCCGGTCTGCTTTCTATCTGCAGGGCGAGTGGGAGATCACGACGTTTCAGCTGGCCAAGACGCCGTTCAGCATGACGCTGTTCCCCAATGTTTTCGGTGGGGCGAACGGCTACGCCGTGCAGGCCGATTTCCACGCCCTGGTGGTGCCAGTGGCGGGTGCGGACGCCGAGCGCACCGACCGGGCGCTGACGTTGATCCGCTCATTGCTCGATCAGAGCCTTACCTGGGCCGAAGGCGGGCATGTGCCGAGTTGGCTGCCGGTGGCCGAAAGCCCGACGTACCGGAAGCTGAAACCCCAATCGAACTACGCGGCGGCCACGGACGCGGCGGTGATCGATCCGCCCGGGTGGTATTCGGGATCCGGGTCGAACTTCGGGATTGTCACCGGCTCGGCCGTCGGCTCCGTGCTGTCGGGTCAGGCCGAACCGCAAGCGGCCGTGCGGGCCATGCGCAGTGACCTGCAGCAATACGCCGACACCCCTTCGCCCGTCTGACTCGGCGATGTCCTACTCCTGCCAGGAGGGAATCTCGTGACTACGTCCACTATCGCCGGGAGCGGGGCGGAAACGTCGGCCGGTCAGCGGGCACACCACCGGCGGCCGAGCACCGATCGAAGCGCCTATTGGATGCTCGCCCCGTTCCTCGCCCTGTACGTGCTCTTCGTCATCGGTCCGTCGATCTACGCCTTCATCCTCAGCCTGTTCAACGGCAGTCTGGTGCGCGGTGGCCTGGGCAGCTTCGCCGGCCTGGGCAACTACACCGAAGCGCTGCAGAGCCAGGACTTCTGGTCCTCGGTCTGGCACACCCTGCTGTTCACGATCCTGACCACGCCGCCGCTGGTGGTACTGGCCTTCCTCTTCGCGTTGCTGGCAGACCGGGCCACCCGCGGGCGCTGGTTCTTCCGGCTGGCGTTCTTCGCACCGTATGTCCTGCCCTCCGCCGTGCTGTCGCTGATCTGGATCTGGATCTACACCCCCGATTCCGGTCTGGCCAGCGACCTCCTCGCCCGGATCGGCATCACCGCGCCGGGCTGGCTGGGTGATCCGAACTGGGCGATGATCTCGGTCGCCATCGCTACCGTGTGGTGGACGCTGGGCTTCAATTTCGTGCTGTATCTGGCTGGGCTGCAGGATATTCCACGGGAACTGTACGAGGCGGCGGCAATCGACGGCGCCGGGCCGGTCCAGCAGATCCGCCTGATCACCATCCCGTTGCTGAACCGGACGACCACGCTTGTCGCCATCCTGCAGGTGATCGCCTCACTGAAGATCTTCGACCAGATCTACCTGATGACAGCGGGCGGGCCGAACTTCAGCACCCGCCCGGCCCTGGAGTACATCTACGACGAGAGCTTCACCAACATGCGGATCGGCTATGGATCGGCTGTCTCCGTGCTCTTCTTCATCTTGATTCTCATCGCGTCGTTCGTGTGGCTCGCGATCGTGCGTCAGCAGGGAAGGACGGCCTAGTCATGTCGACAGCGCTCAGCGAGGCCCCCGACCTGCGCAGCACCAAGGAGAGGTCCACCGCCGCCTCCTACGACAGTCGTCACAAGACGTTCAACCGGGTCTGCACCGGCGTCCTGATCGCCTTCGCCGTGCTTTGGCTGATCCCGATTGCCTGGGCGATCGACACCGCGCTCAAACCGAACGAGGAGACCACGAAGATCCCGACAACCTGGTTCATCGAGAACCCGACCCTCCAGTCGTTCCGCACGGTTCTGGGCGCCGGCGACATCTGGAAGTGGTATCTGTCGAGCTTCATCACCTCGACAGCTGTGGCAGCAGCCACCGTAGTCACCGCCAGCATGGCCGCGTATGCCCTTTCCCGGCTGCACTTCCGGGGCCGCAACGCGGTGTTCTTCTTCGTGCTGGCGGGCATCATGATCCCGGGACAGGTCCTGATCGTGCCGCTGTTCCGGGAGTTCGACGCGGTCAACCTGCTGAACACGTACTGGGCGGTGATCCTCCCGCAGATCCCCACTGCCATCGCGGTGTTCATCTTCGTGCAGTTCTTCAACGGCCTGCCCAAGGAATTGGAGGAGGCCGCTCGCGTCGATGGCGCCAGCAGCTGGCGGATCTACCGGACGATCGTGATGCCGCTGTCGAGGCCGGCGGTCTCCGCCGTAGCGATCTTCACCTTCGTCTGGTCATGGAACAACCTGCTCTGGCCGCTCCTGGTCCTGACCAACCCGAACCTGATGACCATCCAGGTCGGCCTTTCCAGCCAGATCGGCAACTACGGCATCCGATACGCCGACATCATGGCCTCGGCCCTCCTCGGCGGCCTGCCGCTCCTCGCCGCCTTCCTGCTGTTCCAACGCAACATCGTCGAAGGAATCGCCGGCACCGGACTGAAGGGCTAGACAATGCCACACGCTTCTCTCTTCCTGGACCCGTCCTTCGTCGTCGCGCCGGTCAACCGCCGGACTTTCGGCTCGTTCGTCGAGCACATGGGTCGATGCGTCTACGGCGGGATCTACGAGCCGGATCATCCGCGCGCCGACGAGGACGGGTTCCGCCGCGACGTGCTGGACCTGGTCCGCGAACTCGGCGTCACGGTGGTGCGCTATCCAGGGGGCAACTTCGTTTCGGGATACCGCTGGGAGGACGGCGTCGGGCCGGCGGCCGAGCGGCCGACCCGCCTGGACCGGGCCTGGCGGAGTATCGAGAGCAACGAGTTCGGCCTGAACGAGTTCATCCGCTGGGCGCAGAAGGCGCAGATCGAGCCCATGCTGGCCGTCAATCTCGGCACCCGTGGGCTGGACGACGCGATCGACCTGCTGGAGTACTGCAACCATCCCGAAGGATCCACCCTGTCGGACCTTCGGGTCAGCCACGGAGCTAAGCAGCCGCACGACGTCCGAATGTGGTGTCTGGGTAACGAGATGGACGGACCTTGGCAGCTGGGACACAAAACCGCGGGGGAGTACGGCCGGCTCGCTGCCGAAACGGCCCGGGCAATGCGGCAGTTCGATCAATCCCTGGAGCTGGTCGCCTGCGGCAGTTCCAACCGTGCGATGCCGACCTTCGGTGCCTGGGAGGCCGTCGTCCTGGAAGAGACCTACGACGTCGTGGACTTCATCTCCGCCCATGCCTACTACGAGATCGAGGGCGAGGACCTGGGAAGCTTCCTGGCCTCGTCGACCGACATGGACGGTTTCATCAACGATGTCGTGGCCACTGCGGACCACGTCGGAGCGAAGCTCTCCCGGACAAAGAAGATCAACATCTCCTTCGACGAATGGAACGTCTGGTACAACAGCAAATGGGAGCCTCTCCAGGAATGGGCGGTCGCGCCGCGGATCAGCGAGGACGCGTACACCGTCGCCGACGCTGTCGTCGTCGGCTCGCTGCTCGTGACCTTGCTTCGGCACAGTGATCGGGTCACCTCGGCGTGCCAGGCGCAGCTGGTGAACTCGCTCGGGGCGATCCGGAGCGAACCGGCCGGACCGGCCTGGCGGCAGAGTGTCTTCCACCCGTTCGCCCAGGCGGCACGGTTGGCCCAGGGTGCGGTCCTGCGGTCGGTGATCCGCACGCCCAACTACCAGACGGCCCGCTACGGCGAGGTCCCCGTCATCGATGCGGTGGGGACGTACGACGAGGAGACCGGTGAACTGGCCGTGTTCGTCGTGAACCGTCACCCCTCGGACGAAATGACCTTGGATGTGGAGCTGCGCGCCTTCCCGGGCTCGCGACTGGAGGCCGCCACCGTGCTCGCCGACAGCGATTGGCGTGCGACGAACACGCAGCATGATCCGGAGCGGGTCGCCCCCCGGTCGCATCCGGACGCTGAGGTGAGCGGGACTCGGCTACGCGCCGTCCTGCCGCCGGTGTCATGGAACGTGTTCCGAGTCGTCGTCGACCGAACCTGACGGCACGACCAAGAAGGATGCGACGAGATCGCTGACCGGTGGCCCCTTCCTCGGTCAGTTCTCGGCCGAACTGGTCGACTCCGGCGCGATCTGGTCCAGGCGAACGTGTGGTGGGGGAACTGTTCCCGCCACCGCTGTGGCGACCACGATCGACTCCGACACGTACCCGGGTTTGCTGAAGGTGAGCCCATACAGTCCCGGCGGCAGGGACAGCGACCAGTGTTTCCCGTGCACCTGCTTCTCGACTTCCGGTGCCTCGGGCACCGGGCTGGGGCTCGCCGGCACAGGCCTGCTCCCGGTGAGATCGTTGAGGTTCAGCCGGACCACGGTGATCCGTGTGGGCTGCTTGCCTTCCACCGCCAGCACCGTGCCTTTAACCACGACCTTTTCGGTCAAACCAGGATCGCTGGCGCCTGCACTGGGGTGAGCAGTCGGGGTAACCTGGCGCGGTTCGGTCCCCGTGGTCTTCGGCGCCGTGGTGTCGCGCCCCCAGAACACCCGCGACGGAGCGAACACGGTCAGCGCCGCCAGCACCACGAGTAGGACGGCCACCACCGCAGCAAGGATCGTGATCGGCCGCCATCGCGAGCGGCGTGGTGGCGGTGGCGGTGCAGCCAGCATCGGCCGGTCCACCTGCAACTGGGCCGTCGTCGCCAGCATCGGCCGGTCTTGCACCTCTGCGGTCAGTGACCAGAGGTAGCATCCCGGCGGGGTGCCCGCCGCAGGGCTGAGTTCCACGAAGAGTCGGGCCGTCGCCCCCGGGGACACGGACACCACCTGCGGCCGCGGGCACCAGGCCGGTTCCAGCCCCTGCACCCGGATCACCGCCTGCACCTCCTGCAGCCCCGGGGTCGTCACCCTGGCCTCGACCGCCACCGGAATTCCGGGCCACGTACGCCCGTCGTCCAGGTCGATCCGCAGCTGACCGGCGGACTCTTCCTGCTCGGGATCACCCGGCCACAGGATGTGGGCCGCGGTGTCGCCGGAGTCGGTTGAGAAAACAGCCAGCAGATCGCGGACGGTGTTCTCGTCGGGAGCCGCGCTCATTTGTCGCTCACCTCGGGCCTGGATCTGAGTGCGTGGGAGTCGGTGCCCTGACGTCGGGCCGCCCCGCGGGCGTGAAGGACGGGGACGTCGTCGGATCGGAACTGGGGGGCGTCGTGGCCGCAGGTTCCGCAGATGCCGAAACCTCCGGCTTCGTCGGTGACGGAGAGGCGGTGGCGGACGGCGGTGTGGTGGGAGCAGGCGCCGTCGTGGTCTCGGCCGGCATCGGGGTCAGCGGCACCGGGGTCGGCGGCACCGGAATCTGGTTCAGGTCCAAGGTGTCGACGTCGCGCTGTTGGCCGAGGGCCAGGTCGACCGGAATGCTGGCCATCAGATACCCTTCCTTCTCTGCGACGACCACGAAACGTCCTGGAGTGGGAAGATTTTCGGCTTGGAATACGGTCGGTGTGTCGGTTTGGACGGCGGTGGCGAGGATCGCCCCGGGAACGGTGGAGCCGGGTGCCAGGCGCACGGTCACCCGCACGTCTGATGGGTCATCCACGTCCAACGCGATCGTGATCGAGCCGAGGGCGATACCGATCATGATTGGTCGCAGGTGGGTCACCCCGCCCGCGACCGTGACCGTGGTGGCGTGTGCGGCGTCCACGGCCTGCGGATACCAGGTCGGGATCCGCTGCCGGGCAGTGACCCGGACGAGATAGTCCCCGGCGGTCACGTCGTCCATTCGCCAGTCGCCGTTGACCCCGGTGGTCATCGTCCGGACCGGTGTCACCGGGTCGAACGGTCGGTAGAGCGATACCTCGGTCCCTTCGGCAGGCGTCACCGCACGTTTCGGTGTCGCGGCCGGCGAACTGCCCGCCTTCGTCTTCGGTGCCGAGCGGGTTGTCTTCACCACCAGCCCGGCCACCGAGCATGGGCAGGCCGCAGTGGGTGGGGACTTCGAATCGGGATCGCTGACCGCGACCAATCTGGCGTCCTTGTTGGCTAGCTCGGTCTGATGATGCTTGAGGACGGCGCCGACGACCAGGACCGCGGTGCCCACCACGATGAGCAGGACGATCGGTGTCGCTGCCAACGACAGGGCGGCCCGGGTCAGCCGGGGACGCTGGAGGAACGCCGCCTGAGCTCCGATTCCAGGTAGCGGGGCGCCCCCCTCCCGCTCTGCCGGGGTCCGCGCGTCGGCGTGGACGGCCAGCATTCGAGGGGTGGGAATTCCCCAGAAGGGACGTCGAGACTCGACTTTGACGGCGATTCGGGTCTTTTCCCCGGGGGCCAATTTCAATCGATCAAGGGCGAACGAGAAACGCAGCCTGGCCTCGTCGTCCCTGCCGTGCAGTGGTCGGTCGATCACGGTGTTGCCCTGGTTCTCCGCCCGCAGAGAAAGTTCGGCGCGGCTACCGCCCCGCACCAGTGGCGGTTTCAGGTTCAGTAGCAGCCGCTCGCGTTCTGCCACCTCGACGGTGACGGGCACCAGGACGCTCTTTCGAGGCTCGTTGATCTCCGTGACCTGTACGGTAATTTGTCGCTGTCCGGCCGGGATCGATTCCGGCAGAAGCATATTCACTTCGACAGCGCGGGCCTCGCCGGGGAACAGCGACAGTATCGGCTCGGTCACGTCGACCCACTCGGGATCAGCCCCGAGGACCAGAATGGACACCCCTGCGATGACGTTGCGCACGTTCTCGATGTGGACGCTGAGCGTGACCGGCACACCGGCCTGATACCGCACGGTGGTCGGTCGAACCTCAATGATCATGGAGCACTCGAGGTCGGGAGTGGGGACGGCTGCAAGGTAACGCTGATCACCGGGTGTTTCTGGTCCGCATTGAGGTGCACATCGCGCACGGTCAGGCTCAGGCCCGCGCCGGCATCGATCGTCAGGTCATACCGGGCCGGTGCCGGAAGCTTCTTCAGCACAATGGTTGCCGTCCGGTTCTCGGTGCCGTCGGCAGCCGTCACCGTGGTCGGCCAGGCGCTCCCGCTCGGAGCTGGACTCGCGCTCGCGCCCGAAGGGTCTGGGCTTGCCCCCACCGCAGCGTCGTTTGACGTCGAGGTGGGACCGGCGGCCGGTTCTCGGCAGGGTGGAGCCGGTGCGTTAATGATCGGTGAAGGGCTGCCGGTGGCCGACGTCGACGGCTCCGGCGAAGGGCTCTCGCTCGCCTCGGGCGGTTCCGATGGCGGCGCGGTGGCCTGGTGGACCGCCACCGTAACCGGGCCGATGACAACCGCATCCGAGGGATAAGCGACGGCGACGGTGAGGGTTCCTCGAGGCGCTGAGACGGACTCGTTCAGCGAGCATGAGGCGTCGAACCATCGCACCGGGGCGGTCCGCGACTTCAAGCCCTTTCCGGTGAGTTTCAGCTGGTAAGGGCCGGGGAACAGGCCCGGCAGCCAGAACTGCCCATTCCCGTCGCTGACTGTGCTGGCGGTCGCGGTCTTCGGGGTGCAGGTGACCGGACTCGGATCGACGGCAGTAGTCGGCTCGGACCCCTGCGGCTCCCGGCTGCAGGCGAGGACGGTGACCGCCGCGACCGGGGATTCGTCCACCGCCGACACCACTTGCCCGGACACGGTGATCGCCGCGTCCGGTCGTGCCGGAGCGGTGGCCGCCGGGAAGAAGAACTCCGCGGGCTCGATGCCGGGATCAACCAGCCGAACGAGCATCTTCAGTCCGATGAACCCACCGACCAGCCAGAGGACGGCGACCGTGACCAGGGCGAACGCCAACAGAGTTCCAGGGCTGAAGGTAGGTCGCTGCCGGAACGTGACCCGGGTGTCCTGGCTGATCTCGCTCTCCAGCAGGGGTCGTCCCGGTGTCGTCGACCGGGCGATCACCAAGAGATCAACCACATGGTCCTGGTCCCCGCCGGCCAGCCGTCGGGGACCGATCACCCGTGCCCGGCAGACACTGGAACCCCAGGCCGCGATCTGGAACTCGGCCGGCTCGAATTCGACTGTCACAGTGTCAGGGACGTCGACTTCCCGCACCAGAACATTCAGCGGAGTGTTGCCGCGATTGGTCACGGTGACGGGGAAGTCGACCCGGCGCAACGCCCGGCGGATCGCCGGGTGCGCCCCGGCGGCCAATGCCGGTTGCGGTGGTACGTCCACGTCGAGGCCGACCGATCGGCGCAGACCGGTCGCGACCCCGCGGACCTCCAGTTCGGCTCGGTGCAGGCCGGCCGGCACCTGGGACGGCAGTTGGATGCGAAGGGTGAGCCGCCGACGCTCGCCCGGGAACAGGGCCGGGGTGGCGGAGTCGATCCGAATCGACGCCCCCGGGATCCCGCCCAGGCCGACGTCGAGGGCGTCAATGACGTCCTCGGTGTTCACGACGTCGACCAAGACCTCTCCGGAACTTTCCGGCAGCAACGTGACCTGGCCGGTCACGGCCGACACGTCCATTAGGGCCGACCTCGTCCGCGCTGCTGGCGGGGGCCGAACCAGACGAATCGACGAGGAGCGCGACTCTCTGCCACCGAGCCCTCGACACTCACCGAGCCCTCGACACTCACCGGCACCTCGACATTCATCGGCTCGGTGCTTACCCCCTTGGGCGTGACCTCGGCCAGTACCGTCTCTACCGGCGGGGCCAGCGGTCTCGGTCGGCCAAGTGGGACCGCCGTCATCGCCACCAGCACCATCCCGGCTCGGAGCGGAATTCCCAAACCGCTCCAGAGGTCGCGCGCCTGAACCGCTTTCGTCTCGGCGAAACTGAGCTGAATCGGGCTCACCAACTCGTCGCTCTCTGGCCCCGGACTGAGCGTGGGGGTGCGCAGTACCACCCGCATCGCCTCGCCGAGCAAGCGGTGCTCCTGCCGGATGTCACCGCCCCAGGTACTGAGGAGGTAGGAGAAGGCGACACAGGGAGCCGGCCGGTCCTGTACCAGCGCGCCGCCCTGCTGGCGTCGCGCTGGGATTGGTACCGACTGCTGGCCGGCTCGGGTGATGTCGAACAGGAAGAGGTTCACCGTCGGTCGGGTGAGCGTGCTACCCCAGGTGGCGTCCGGGCTGTCGAACGAGACGTCGCCGACGTCGGCACTCAAGCGGGAGCTCCGCGAGGCCCGTCGTCGTCTCGAGGACGCCACCCCAGTATGGCAGCAGGCGGGCGAGATCATGCTGCGCTCGATCCG
>JANNPJ010000408.1:0-28733 GCA_031400005.1 Kineosporiaceae bacterium
GCGTTCGGGTGTCTGCTGATCGACCGGGACGTCGGACGCCGGCGGCTGGGCGAGCGGATCGCTGACCGCAGAGAGCGCGGGGTCGGGGTCGGGGGTTTCGGGCCGGGACTGGGGGTGCGCTGGTGGCGGCTGGCGGGGGCGGTCTGTCTGGGGTTGACGATCGGGACGAAGTGGTCGGGTCTGTACTTCGCGGTGGTGTTCGGTCTGATGGCGGTGTGCTGGGATGCCTCGGCCCGGCGCTCGGCCGGGATCCGGCATTGGTTTGCTGCGGCGGTGCTGCGGGATGGGTTGGTGGCCACGGTGGTGATGGCCCCGATCGCGGTGGTGGTGTATTTGGTGTCCTGGACCGGGTGGTTCCTCTCGGACAACGCGTATGACCGGCTCTGGGCCGCCGATCATCCCTCCGCCCACTTCGGCTGGATCCCCGACTCGCTGCGCAGCCTGTGGTTCTACCACAGCCAGATGCTGGAATTTCACGTCAACCTGACGACGACCCACCCGTATATGGCGAATCCGTGGTCGTGGATCGTGATGGGTCGTCCGACCGCGTTCCATTATCAGGGCCCGAAGCTGGGCGAGAAGGGCTGCCCGGTCGCGCAGTGCTCGGAGGCGATCACCGCGCTGGGGAACCCGGTGATCTGGTGGGGTGCCACCCTGGCGATCGCTGTGCTGCTGTTCCAGTGGGCGCTGCGCCGGGACTGGCGAGCCGGCGCGGTCCTGGCCGGCCTGGTGGCCGGTTACCTGCCCTGGTTCCTGTTCCAGGAACGGACGATCTTCAATTTCTACTCGATCGCGTTCACGCCGTGGGTGGTGCTGACCTTGACCTACGTGCTGGGGATGGTCCTCGGCCCGGTTGGGCAGAGCGAGAAACGCCGCAAGCGGGGTGCGCTGGTGACTGGCGCGGTGCTGGTGCTCGCCGTCCTGGCGTTCTGGTTCTTCCTGCCGATCTACAGCGCCCAGGTGATCCCGCAGCCCTCCTGGAGCAACCGGATGTGGCTGCCCAGCTGGATCTGAGTAGCTAACTCAGACCGGCAGGGTGAAACGGAAGGTTGCCCCGTGACCGATCTCCGCCTCAGCCCACACTTGGCCGCCGTGCCGATCGACGATTCGGTGCACGGTCGCCAGCCCGATACCGGTTCCGGGGAAATCGGATTGGCTGTGCAGTCGCTGAAACGGACTGAAAAGCCTTACTGAACGGGCCATATCGAAGCCGCTACCATTGTCACGGACGAAATACACCCTTCCCCGTTCGTTCTCCTCACAGCCCACCTCGACGATCGCCGCTGGTGTCTTCGCGGTGAACTTCCAGGCATTGCCGAGCAGATTCTCAAAGACGTTGCGGATCAGCCGCGAGTCCGCGCAAGCCCGCAATTCCGCCTCGATCACGACCGTGACCTGGCGATCCGGTGCGCCGTTCGCAAGATCAGCGAGGATACCCCCGGCCAGGGCGGCGAGGTCGACGTCACCGCGACGCAACCGTGCCCGACCGACCCGGGACAGCTCGAGCAGGTCGTCGATCATCTCGTTCATCCGGGTCACCTCGCCGAGGATCCGGTCCACGTGCCGGGTACTGGTCTCGTCCAGGTGTTCCGCCAGGTTCTCACTGAGCGCACGAACGAACCCGCCGACCGTCCGAAGGGGTGCCCGAAGGTCATGCGACACCGAGTAGCTGAAGGCCTCCAGTTCCAGGTTCTTGCGTTCCAACTCCTCGACCATCGCCGCCTTGGTCTGCGCAATCTCGGCGGCCGCCTGGGCTTGGGTGGCCTGAATCTGCTGGTGCAGCAGGGTCTCGCGCAGCAATCGGTGTTCATCCTGGAGTTGCCTGCGGCGCAGTTGGGCTCGGATCCGCGCGCCGAGCACCTGCACGTCCCCGGAGACCAGCACGTAGTCATCGGCACCGGCGGCAAGCGCATCGATCATCGCCTGCGGATCGGCGTCCAGTGCCATCAGGACCAGAGGAACGTCCCGGAGGCCGGGCGCCGACTTTATCCGCCGGCACATCGCCAGGCCGCTCTGGTCCTCGCCGGACAGCTGAAGCAAGATGCAGTCCATGGTTTCGAAGGTCAGCAGTTCCAGCGCCTCGTCACCGGAAGAGGCCGGCACCACGTCGTACCCCTCGCCTCGCACATGATCGGCCAGTGCGGTGAGCAGAACCGGTTCCCCACCAATCGCCAGGATCTTCTTCGGCCCGAGGATGCTGGCGGTATCCAGCACCGGGATGCCCTCGGAGCTGTGACGCAGGATGGCCGACAGCTTGGCGAGCACGACCGAAGGATCTGCATCCTTGCGGACGAAGGCGTCCGCCCCGGCGTCCAGCGCCCCCAACTCCGCGCTGACGTCGTCAGAAGCGGTCAACAGCAGGCACGGCAGGCCACGCAGGGCGGCGTCAAGCCGAAGTCGACGAATCACGGTGGCACCGTCGATGTCCGGCAGATCGCCGTCCACCACGACCGCCTCGGCCCGAGCCCCGGCCGCCAGCCGTAGTCCTTCCAAACCTGAACCGGCAGCTAGCATTTCGTACCCAGTTCCCTCAAGAGCGGCTCGCAGCTTCTGCCGCACCGCCGCGCTGTCCTCGATCACCAGAATTCGGGGTCGACCGGCCGACTCCCCGGATCGTTCCCCGGAACGGGCGCGGACCAGTTCGTGTGCCCGGGCCACCAGATAGGCGACGTTGTACGGCTTGCCGACATACTCGTCGGCGCCCGTTTGCAGTCCTCGGATCCGGTCCTTGACCTGCGCCTCAGAGGAGAGCATCAGCACCGGCAAGGACTCGGTCGCCGGAGCGGTCCGCAACATCCGCAGGATGTCGACTCCGTCCGCGTCCGGCAGCAGCACGTCCAGCACCACCGCATCGACGACGTTTTCGGCCAGGAACTCCCAGGCCCGCGCCGCGGTCGCGCAGGGCAACGTGGTCCACCCGGCCCCGGTGAAGGCCTCCACCAGGTCCATCCGCACGGTCAGGCTGTCGTCCAGGATCAATACCGTCCAGGTTGCTGTCATCTCGATTCCACCTTCGAAACCGCCAACCGGCCGAGCATCGGTCCGATTTGATCGATCGGTAGCACGTGCTGTGCCGCGCCCAGCCGAACCGCCTCGCCGGGCATCCCGAAGACCACGCTGGAAGCCTCATCCTGGGCGATGGTCATCCCGCCGCTGTGGTGGACGCCGAGCAGTCCAGCGGCACCATCTTTACCCATCCCGGTGAGCAGGCAGGCCGCCGCTCGGGGGCCTGCCTCGGCCGCGAGCGACTCGAAGAGCACGTCGACCGAGGGACGGCAGGAGTGCCGTTCGGGGTCCCGGTTGAGGTCCAATCGACCGCTTCGGACGACGAGATGCTGGCCCGGCGGAGCCATGATCACATGGTTGCCCAGGTCACCGATCGGCTCACCGTGTTCGGCCAATCGAACCCGGCGCCCGGTAACGTCTTTCAGCCAATTGACGATCGATGGTCCGAAGGTCTCGCTGACATGCAGCACGAGAAGCACCGGCAGACAGTAGCCCTCGGGCAGAGCGGAGAGAACATTGACGACCGCCGCCGGGCCGCCGGTGGACGCACCGATGGCCACCACCGAGAAGGTTTCCTCCGTCGACGGGTCGACCGGCACCGAAGCCCGCCGGGGCATCGGCAAGCCGGCAGGACCTGAACCGCCAGAACGACCTGAACGACCTGAACGACCTGAACGACTTGAACGACCTGAACGACCAGCAGGGTCGGGCAGCACCGGAACGCTCGCGACAGTGGTTCGGCTGCCTAGTCTTTTGTCCAGGTGGGTAACCACCTGGATGCGGGCGACCAGTTTGACCGTGGAGATCAGGCCGCGGTTCCAGTTCGCATCGTCCGCGTTGCCCGGCCGTGGCTTCTCCAGGACGTCGACCGCTCCGGCGGCCAGGGCAGCGAACGAGGTCACCAGCTGGCCGGGATCGGCGCTCGCTGAGATGATCAGGATCGGGGTCGGGCAGCGCTGCATCACCTGTTCGGTGACGGCGAGCCCGGGCAGGCCCGACACCAGCACGTCCATCGTGATCACGTCCGGACGCAACGTCAGACACAGATCGATCGCTGCCCGGCCGTCGGCGGCCTGACCCACCACGTCGATGTGCGGATCCGCCCTCAGGGCCTCGACGATCCGGGTTCGCAGTCGAGCCGAATCCCCTACCACCAGAACCCGGATCGGCGGGATGACAAGCGACACGTCAGCCTCCCAACAGTTCGGAGATGCGGTCCAGCAGGGTGCCTTGCTGGAACTCACGCTTGTCGAGGTGCGCCCGCGCGCCGGCCGCCAGGCCTCGCTGTCGATCCTCCGCCGAAGCTCGCGACGTCACCAGGATGCAGGGCAAGCGCCGCAACTCCGGGCGGGTCCGGGTCTGCTCGACGAAATCGAATCCGTTCATCCCTGGCATCTCTACGTCCACCAGGGCGAGGGCGTAAGGCTTCCGGGCCGCCATCGCCAGGCCCTCCTCCGCGGACGCGGCCAGTTCTACCCGGTACCCGGCCGATTCGAGCACGCTCTGCTCCAGCATCCGGGTGGTCAACGAGTCGTCGACGATCAGGATCGGGGCCAGCGGTTCCGGCGTAGCTGGGGTGACCACCACCCGCCGGCCGGTGGCCAGGCCAAGCACCTCCGGATCAAGCACCAGCCGGGGCAGCGCATCGACGTCCAACCACACCCCGCTGACCAGGGGTGAGACAGGTGCCAGCCGGGGCAGCGGGCGTACCGCGATCGTCCCGGTCCCGACCAGCCGACGGACGCCGATCGCCACCGGGCCCGATCGACCAGCCAGGATAAGCACCGACCAGGCCGGTCGCGACCGACCTGTGCAGGTGACGTCGCCGAACGCTGCGGCGAGCGACACGAAGGGCAGTTCCCGTCCGGCGTGCCGGAGGATCTCGCCGCTCAAGCCAGTGGTGATGTCCTCGGCGGTGACCCGGGCTGTCTCCAACACCGCGGCAAGCGGCAGCGCCGTCACCGCGCCGTCGTCCAGGAACAGTACGTCCTGGGCACTCAAGGACAGCGGCGTGGTCAGGTCGATCGTGGTTCCGGCGCCGGGACGAGTCCGGATCGCCACGGTGCCACCGAGTTGAATGGCGGCATCCTGGACGACGTCCAGCCCGATTCCCCGGCCGGAAACCTCGCTGACGGTCGCCGCTGTACTTACCCCACCCAGCGCGAGCAGATCAAGAACCTGCTGGTCATCCAACGATCCCTGGTCCGGACGGCGTTGGACCAGTGCCCGGCGGACCGCGGTCAGGTCGATCCCCCGACCGTCATCGACGCAACGGAACACCACCTGTCCGGCGCTCTGGCTGACGTCCAACCGGATCAGGCCGCGGGCAGGCTTGCCGGCCGCCAGGCGGTCGGCGGGCGCTTCGATTCCATGCGCCACGGCGTTTCGGACGATCTGCCGCAACGCGGCCTGTACCGCAGCCAGAACCGGTGCATCCAGACGCAATTGGCCGCCTCCGACCTCGACGTACACGCGCTTACCCTGGGCCGACGCGACGTCCCGGGCGGCTCCCTCCAGGTCCGAGACGATCGAGGTAATCGGCACCAACCTCAACCGCTCGGCAACGTCATGCACGTCACGCAAATCGCGCTCGATCCGGTCGGCGATGGTATCCAGTTCCTGCTGTCTGCCGTCGAACGGCTTCCGTGCCAGGCACTCTCGCAGGGCATTGAGCTGGGTACGGCTGCGTCCGACACCGTCGATCACGGCATCGATCTCGACCAGCGACGCCCGTGCCGTGCGAACCGTGTCCGGTCGGACCTCGGCGGGGGTCTCGGCACGGGGCACTGGGACGACGGAGACCGGAGCCGCCGTTGGGACGTCCAGCGCCCGGAGCAGGTCGCCGATCTCGTCGACGTGCCCGAGCATCTCGTCCAGTTGCTCGGCGGATACCGGGTCACTCGAGCCGCGGAACGGCTCGAGTAGTCCCTCTAACGCATGAGTGTGGTCGGCGATCCCGGCTTGGGCCACCACCCGGGCCGCGCCCTTCAGCGTGTGCGCGTGCCGAAGCAAGCCGCCCACGAGGGTGGCCGACGATTCGCCACGGCGGAGCCCCACGAGCCCGGCAGACAGCTCATCGATCAGCTCGCGGGCCTCGATCCGGAAGTACCGGTAGGGATCCACCATCGTCCTAACCCGTCGTCGCGGGCTCGACGAGCTGACGGAGTCGAGTCGAGAGTTCGGTGAGTTGAGAGGCAGTCTGCAGCGTCTGGCTCGAGCTGGCCTCGCTCTCCCTGGTGGTCTGGGTGACGTTGGTGACCGCGAAGTTGACCTGCTCCACCGCACTGGTCTGCTGCTTGGTGGACAGCTCGATCTCCCGGGCCGCCTCGGTCGTCGTCGTCACCAGATCGACGATCTGCTCGAACGACAACGCCACCCCGGCAAATTGCGCGGTTCCCGTGTCCACCGCCTTCGACCCGATCTCGGTCGCGATCACTGTGGTGTGCACCGCACTGCGGACGACCTCGATCAGGTTCCGGATCTCCTTGGTGGATTCCGCTACTCGATCGGCGAGCTTACGGATCTCATCTGCCACCACCGCGAACCGCTTACCCGACTCCCCCGCCCCGGCGGCCTCGATCGTCGAATTGATCGCCAGGATGTTCGTCTGCTCTGCCAGCTCGGACACGATGTCCAGCACCGCTCCGATGCGCTGCGATTTGTCCCCCAGTTCCAGCATGTGATTCACGATCACATCGACCTGATGCCGGATTTCGGCCATCGATTTCTGGGCCGAACTGACCGTGCTGCGGCCAGCATGCCCCGCGATCGCGGTCTGCTCCGCCACGTCCGACACTCGTTGCGCGCTGTCGGTGATCTGCCGCGAACTGGCCAACAACTCGGTGATCGTCGTGGAGATTTCACTCATCGCCGTTGCCTGCTCCATCGCACCCACCACCTGCTGGTTAGCCGTGGTCTGCAACTCTGCCGACGAGCTCTGCACCTCACCCACCGCCGCCCCGATCCGGGCCCGCAACCGCCGGGTGATCACCACCGAAAGAATGGCGGCGAGTACGGCGCTGCTGACCACGACGCCACCGATCAACTGGGTATCCCTGGTGGCGGCGGAATCGGCGGCCCGCACACCGGCTGCTGCGAGCTCTTGTTCGTACTTGGTGAATGCGATCAGGAGATCCTTGAAGGCGACGAGCTGTGGAGTCGCCGCGGTAAAGCCTGCCGCCACCTCAGCTTGGGTCGCTCCCTTCGCCTTGAGTGCGATGAGTTCGTTCTGAACTGACTTGATTACAGTCTCGGCTTGAGCAATTTGGGCAATCATCTCCCGACCTTGGGCGGTATGCACGAGTTGCTTCGTCGCACTAATCTTCGAATCGAATTCAGCTTCCGCCGCGAGCACCTCGTTCCGGAACGTGGTGTCGCCGGTCAACAGGTACCCACGCAGGGAGGCGGCCCGCCCGTTCCGGATAGCGAACATCTGTTCCGCTTCGATCACCAACTGGATGTCAACATTGATTACCTGGTTCTTACTGGCCACCACGTTTCGCATTCCCACCAGGGCTATCCCACCGGTGGCAAGGATCAGGAGCATTCCGCCGGCAAACCCGGCGGCGATGATGCGGCTGAAAGTCCACGATTTAGTCATGAGTCGATCTCCAGGTTGGCACTACGGAAATGGGTAAGTCGGGTGATCCCATCGATCAGGGTTGACATCTCGATCAGCCGCTGGGAACCGGCAAGCCCGAGCAGAATTTGTTGATAACCATCGAAATGCTCAAAGACGAGCCCTACCCCGGGTTCGGCTGCGGCCACGACCAGCCACCGCGGTGCGACCGGGGCCCGGCCGAGCAGGACACCGAGATCGAAGGCTGCGGTCGGAAATCCGCGGCAGGCAGTGATGCCGATCAACGCCGGCGCCGAGGTCGGCACCGGAGTGAGAATCGGATGCGCGACCACCTCGGCGACGTCACTCAATCGCAGCATGCACCGCTCGTCACCGATCCTCAGGGCGAGCACATTGGTCAGGTCGAGCTGCGGCTGCACGGGCACCCGGGAGAAGGCGGAATCGAAATCGGCCCGCATCTGTGCCGCCCGGTCCGCGCCCGGGGAGGACTGCCTCATCGCTGCTCCCCGATAGCCGCAGCCTGGTTCCGGCACAGCGAAATCAGTGCTTCCCGGTCGAAACCGCCACCGAACAGCAGGATTCGATGAACAGACTCTTCCGGAAGCAGCCGAGTGGACTGGGCGTACTGTCGTTGCGCGGTCCCTCGGTCGCCCATCCGACGGGCCAGCCGGCCCAGATGAACGTGTGGCATCGCGAAATCCGGATCGAAGGTGATCGCCGCCCGGCAGTGACTGACCGCGGCCGACAGATCCTGCTCACCTTCGCGGCACATGGCCAGCAACAGATGCGCACCGGCACTTCGCGCATCGATCTCGAGCAGCCGACGACAGGCTCGCTCCGCGGCCGGCAGGCAGCCACTGTGCGTCAGGAGCACCGCCCGCAGGAGTAGCAACTCCGGATCACCCATCACCAGACCGGTGAGCTCGTCCATCGCGACGAGCGCCTCGGCGAACCGTTCGCGACGCAGCAGGTCCATCACCGGGTCGAGGATCTCGGCGGCTATCGGCTCGAACAACGGCGCTGAGGGGAGCGGCAGCCTGGGGACGATCGATCGCGGTGTTATGGACCGTGGCGCCGGAGCGGGCAGCCGACGCGGCGCGGAGCGCACCGCCGGCCGGTTCGCTCCACCGGTGCGCTGGTAGTAAAAGGTGCCCTGGCTCTCACGGACCTCGAAATCGTCGGACAGTCCGCGAATGGTTTCGGCCGACCCGAGGAACAGGTAGCCGCCGGGGATGAGTGAGGCGGCGATGCGCCCGACCACCTCGGTCATCACCTCGGGAGTGAAGTACATGATCACGTTGCGGCAGAAGACGACGTCGAAGGCCGCCGGCTGCCACAGCGCCGGATCATTCTGGGCGAAGTTGCGCCGTTCGAACCGCACCGCCTCTCGGATCACCGGTGCGAGCACGACATCCTCTCCCTCAGTGGTGAACCATCGCTGCCGAGTTGCCAGCGGAACCGACCGCAACGACCAGTCGGTGTAGCGGCCGCTGCGGGCCTTGGCCAGCGAGACCGGATTGACGTCGACCCCGAGGATCGAGGCATCCGCGCCGATCCCGCTTTCCCGGAGCGCGATCGCCAGCGAATGGGTTTCCTCGCCGGTGCTGCAGCCGGCCGACAGCAGTCGAAGCGGGCCGGTTCGGCCGGGATTACGCAGCACGTCGGGCAGGGCGGTCTGAGTCAGTGCCTGAAACTGCTCGACATGCCTGAGGAAATACGTCTCACCAACGGTCAATTCGGCGGAAAGGGCAAGGATCTCCTGGTTGGGATCGTCGTCCAACTTGTCCAGATACTCGGCGCAGCCCTGCCGTTGCGTGCCGAGCCGGCGAACAAGTGTCCGCTGCAGGTTCTGCAGCCCGGAGACATCGAACCGCAGACCGAGCTCGCGTTTGACCAGATTCCGAAACCGCTGGATCTGAGCCTCGGTTGGGGCGGGCACGGTCATGACGTCGTCACATGCCCGACCACGTTCTCGGCCACGTCCTCGGCCACGTCCTCAGCCACATCCAGCCCGGCCAACGCCGCCCAGACCGCATCCGGCACCAGCCGGGCAGCACCCAGCACCAGCAGCAACCCCTCGTCCAGCGTGCCGATCGCGGAGAGTGCCACCCGGTCCAGCGCGCCCAGCAACGGAGGGACGTCGTGCAGGGTCGCCCGATCCAAAGTCCGCACGCCCACCACCGCATCAACGGCGAGAGCCACGGTCCGATCGGCCAGCCTGATGGTGACGAACCTGGCGGGAGTGGAACCCTGCGTCCCGAGCATGGATTGGACGTCGATCACCGGTACCACCGCACCGCGGATCACCGAGACGCCGAGAACGAAGCGAGGGACACCGGGGAACGCGCGCAACGGCAGCGGGCGCATGGTCTCGATAACGCAGTCGAGCGGGACCGCGAGCCAATGCTCCCCGGTCTGACACAACAGCCAGGACACCGGCGACGTTGCCGGCCGGACGTGCGCGTTCGACACCGCCATGGTGTTCATGCGCATTCTCTCGACTGAACCAGCCTCGAGGTTGAGCCGAACGGTAAGCGCTCCGCTAGCCTTCCGATATGCCTCGCTTTATCGGATTGTTCATTGGTGCCGGATTTGGCCTGATTTTTGTCCTACTCAATTCCGGATCCCCGCTCGCCCCCGCGGTCTCCCTCACCCTGCGCGTGGTGGCGATATTGGCCCTAGCCGGTGTCGTCGCCCTCACGGTGTTGATCAGCCGATCCGATGTCAGTACGGCGGTGGCCGGGCCGGGCCGCGAGTCCAGGGACGGGCTACCGATGAATCAGTTCGGCACCGGGTACCGCATCGTTGTCGGGGCGGAGATTGTGCTGCTGTTCGGCGGATTTCAGGTGCTTCGGTTGCTCGATGCACCGACCGAGACCGGCGTCGCCTGGGTTGCCCTGGTGGTTGGCGTGCACTTCATCGCCTTCCTCTGGGTTTGGAAACAGCACAGCATCCTGGTGCCCGGGGTATTACTCACCGGGTACGGCGTGGCCGGGCTGATCCTGGCGAACACCTCGGGCTCGGCCTGGACGTCGTTCGTCAGCGGTGTGCTGTCCGGGCTCACCTTGCTGGCCTGCACCCTGGCTGCGGCCGCCTGGGAGTATCAGACGGTCCGATCGAACGACCACCTGCTCAGCGAAACCGCGGCTCAGGCGTAGACCTGTTCGCCGTGGACCAGGGAAAGCGCATCGGCCGAGGTTCCCTCGGTGCGAGCCAGTTCGTTCAGCGTGGCGGCCACCGATCGCTGGACCAGTACCGGAACGTAAGTCTGGATCTTGGCGTGCTCGTAGCGGGCGCTCTCGGCGGCTACCCAGCGCCGAATCGTCGTCTCGGCGAAGATGGGGTACTTGGCCCTGAGGGCGGCCACCACCACCTGCTCGTCCTCAGTCCGCATAGGCCTGCCTGTCTCGTAAGGCAATGATCCTGGCGTCTTTGCCCGGCGTTCACCTGTGTTCTAACACGCCGGGACCGCTGGGGACCAGCCTGAGACCAGACCAGACCCACCGGATCTGCGCGAGCCCGTGCCACAGCGTGGCCGCATGTCACTGATCGAAATCACGCTGGCAGCCGGGGGAAGCTCGGTGAACGTTAGGCAAACGAGCAATGTCTGTTGGGCAACTGCCAGTTGTTAACCTTGGTTGCCTATGGTGGTGTCATGAGCCGTACTTTCTCCCCAGAGACGCACCACGAAATTGAGATCAAGCTCGATGCTGACGCGAACTTTGTCCTGCCGGACCTCACCGGGCTGCCCGGCGTCAGCACCGTCGATGACGGCGAGATCCAGGAACTCGAGGCGGTCTACCTGGACAGCGAGGACCTACGGCTGGCCCGGCACGGCACCACATTTCGGCGCCGCACCGGCGGCACCGACGCCGGCTGGCATCTGAAGCTGCCGGCCGCCAAGCAGGGCAGGATTGAGGTCAGGCGACGTCTCGGCCGAAGCGAGCAGGCGGTGCCGGCGCAGCTGCTCGGACTGGTCCGAGTGCAACTACGCGGCGAACCCGTGGCTCCGGTGGCCAGGATCACTACCCGGCGCACCGTGCGTAGGTTGGTGGGTGAGGACGGCGTGGTGCTGGCGGAGGTCGCCGACGACGACGTGACCGCCGAGGCCCTCGGCGCGCAGCTGACCACGAGCACGTGGAGGGAGATCGAGGTGGAGCTGGTCGAGGGGGACGACGCCCTCCTGGAGTCCGCCGCCGCGGCGTTGATCAAGGCCGGCGCGCGGCCGGCGGACTCGACGTCCAAGTTGCAGCGCGCCCTGGTCCATCGGCTGCCGGTGATTCGGCTGTCTGACCCCGAGGCGGAGGCAGCGGCAGCGGCCACCAGCACCGCGAAGCAGAAGTCCGGCAAGAAGGCCAAGCAGAAGACGCCTGACCGGCACCTGCCGACCGCCGGCGAGGTCGTCGTCAATTATCTGAACGCCCAGGTGCAGACACTGATCGCCGAGGATCCGCGAGTGCGAATCAGCGAGGAGGATGCCGTCCATCAGATGCGGGTCGCGACCCGACGGCTCCGCACCACACTGGCGACATTCCGCCCCTTTTTCGCTGATCGCGCCGGTGAGCCGCTGCGGGAGGAACTCAAATGGCTGGCTGGGCTGCTCGGGACGGCCCGCGACGCGGAGGTGATGCGGGCGGTCCTCAAAGCCGAGCTCGCCGCCCTGCCGACCGAACTGGTGCTGGGGCCGGTCAAGCGCCGGATCGACCTGGAGTTCAACCAGGTTTACCGGGACGCACACAAGAAGGTCGTCGCCGCATTGGACGGTGATCGCTACCTTGCCTTGGTCGCGGCGCTGGAGAGCTTCGTCGCGCAGCCACCGCTCAGCCCGAAGGCCGCTGGATCGACCGAGGAGCTGCGGGCACGAGTGCGGCGCGCCTGCCAGCGAGTGCAGCAGGCGACCGACCGACTGGCTGCCGAGCAGGACCCGGCTCAACAAGATGACCGTCTGCACGACGTCCGGATCGCCGCAAAACGCGCCCGATATGCGGCCGAAGTCGTCCGCTCGGTGATCGGCAAACCGGCGAAGTCCGTGGTTACGGCGATGCAGGAGATCCAGGAGACACTGGGCGATCATCAGGACGCCGTGGTGGAGCGTCAATGGTTGCGTGATCTGGGCGGTCGCGCTTTCCTGGCCGGCGAGAATGGCTTCACCTTCGGGCTGCTGTACGGCCTGGCGCAGGCCCGGACCCAGCACGACCAGGCACATTTCGCCGACGTCTGGACTTCCACTCGGAAGGTGCTCTCCGCCTGGCCCGGGTGATCTTCTGCACGGCCTACGATTCGTGCGCCGACGCCTCCATCGGCCGAAGGATCCCCTTGCACGCCGTCCGATCTTCCGACGTCCAGATCCGGCATCGGTGAGGAGAACTGTGTTCATCCTGGTGCGGCACGCCCATGCCGGTGACAAACAACAATGGAAGAGTGCCGACCACTACCGCCCGCTGTCTGAACGCGGTCGGCAGCAGGCCGAGGGTCTAGCCCACAATCTTTCCGGCCTGGACACCCCACGACTGATCAGCAGCCCTTACCTGCGCTGTCAGCAAACGTTGCGCCCGCTCGCCGGGCGTTCCCGGCAGCCGATCGAAACCAGTCAGTTGCTGGCACCCAATGCCCGGCCGGGCGAACTCCACGAGTTCCTCACCGATCCGGACCTTGAAGGCGCGGTTCTGTGCACCCACGGTGAGACGCTCTCGGCGCTGATCCGCCGCTGGCGGCAGAAGGATGGGGTGACGTTCTCCATCGAGGCTCCCCGCTCCGACCGTTCCCACGCCGACCGTTCCCTGGCCGGGAGGAATGCCACCGAAAAGGGCGCGGCCTGGATCATTGTGGACGACGACACCGGCCGCAGCGCCCATTACCTGAGTCCGCTGCACGTCGGACCCGTGCTCGGACCCAGCAGTGAGCAACTGATCGAGACCTCCTGAGAGCTAGGTCGGGACCGAGAAATGCAGGATCAGCACCGAGGATCCCGGCCGAACACCCAACTGCTCGGCCACCCCAGGATCGATCTCTGTCAGTTCGACGGCATCGACGGCACCTGGGATCAGCCCGTCCAGCACGACGGTCATCGCCTCCTGCCGGTCCGGCGCTGCAACCACCGGTCCGGCCCGACCGTCGGCGGTCAGCAACCCTTCGGCGAGCAGTCGCTGAATCGCCCGGTCGGCGGTTTTGCTTGCTACCCGCCAGGTCTGGGCGATCTGCGCGACCGTCGGAAGTCGCTCCCCGGATTTCAGCGCGCCACGTTCGATCCGCTCCCGGTAATGCGCCGCGATCACCTCGTACGGCGCCTTCCGAGCCGCCACCCGGCCGGTCGATGACGGCGTGGTCGACCGGATGCTCACGCTTTGTTACCCCTCCCACGTCTCCTGGATACCCCCGCCATCCTCGCCCCCTGGTAGCGGCGTCCAGGTGACTGCCAGATGGCGTCAACACAAACATTCGCCGTCGCCGTGAGGCTGTTCTGCAGTGTAAGGCTTGCTCGATGGTGAAATCCTCAGCATCGAAGGACGGTTGTCCGGTGAGAGGTGGGATCCACTCATGGGGTTTCTCGATCGGCTCCTTGGACGCGAGCGGCGACCGTCGTCCCAACCCGACTACGGGACCTACGGGGACGGCGATCGCGGATGCGATGTTCGATGCCTCTGACTCAGAGGAAGGCGAGGGCGGGGACTCCGGCGACAACGTCGAAAGCGTGGGATACGACGGCGGCAGCGAGGTCGGAGACTTTGGCGGCGGTGACTTCTAAGGCGTGCGGGACTCAGCGCCAGGAAATTGCCTCTGCAGTCGCTCCCGGACGTGTCGCATGGTGGGGCTGGCCGACATCGATTCGCGCCACAGCACCTCGATCACTCGGGTCGGCACCGGGTCGGTCAACGGGACGGCGACCACGTCCTCCGGCAGCGGCCCTCGACCCAGCCGCGGGACCAGGGCGACCGCCACACCCTCGGCCACCAGCCGAATCTGTGAGGCGAATTCCCAGGACCAGAATCGTACCGGCGGTGGCGCAGCGAACCCGGCGAACATGTAACTGAACCACCCGTGACAGATGCTGCCGACCGGGGTGGAGGCCCAGGGTTCGGCCAGCAGATCCGCCGGCGTCACCGACGCCGCGCCCGCCAACCGGTGATCACGGTGCACCAGCAGGTCTGCGATGTCCCGACCGAGGACGCAACTGCGCAGGTGCTCTGGCCGATGCAGGGGGACGCCGACCCAGTTGTGCACGATCGCCAGGTCGGTCTGTCCGGAGGCGAGCATCTCCACCGCTTCGGGTGGATCACGTTCCACCAGTTCCGGAATCACCTCCGGACTGTCTGTGACCAGATCCGCGATCAGCGGCGCGACCAACCCCCGGACGGCGGTGGAGAAGGCGACGATCCGGATCGCACCTCGAGCGCCGGCGTCCTCGGATTGGAGCCCGGACATCGCCGCCTCGAGATGGCGGATGATGCCGTGACCGTGCTGAACCAGCAACCGGCCACGTTCGGTGAGCACCACGCCCCGGCCGACCCGATCGAGCAGGGCCACACCGAGATCCCGCTCCATCCGTTTGATCTGTTGGGACACCGCGGACGGGGTATATCCGGTGGCGGAAGCGGCCGCAGACACCGTGCCGAACGCGTCAAGAGCCAGCAGCGAGCGCAGCGCCACGAGGTCAATCATGAAGCAACGCTACCGAATCGTCGGTTCTAATACTTGCTGGACGTGAAAGGTCCGGTCGGTCATGGTCAAAGGGTGCCCCTCAAAGACATCCTGCTCGCCATCGCCGTCGCCCTGATCTGGGGAGTGAACTTCACCGTCATCGACGAAGGCCTGGGTGATATGCCGCCCTTGCTGTTCGTGGCGATCCGGTTCGTCGTCGTCCTGTTTCCAGCGATATTCCTCATCCGGCGGCCGGACGTGCCGTGGCGCACCCTGGCGACGGTTGGGCTCTTCCTCTGCGCCGGCCAGTTCGGCCTGCTCTACACCGCGCTGGCCGTCGGGATGCCGGCCGGACTGGCCAGCCTGGTACTTCAGGCCCAGGTGCTCTTCACTGTGGCGCTGGCGGCACTACGTCTGCACGAGCGGCCCACCACCCGGCAGATGATCGGCACCGTGATCGGCGCCTTCGGACTGGCCATCGTCGCCTCCGGCCGCTCGGCCGAGACACCGCTGCTCGGCCTGCTTCTCTCACTCGCAGCGGCGATGTCGTGGGCGATGGGAAACATCGCTTGCCGCCGGGCCGCAGTCGCCTCGGGCCTGTCGATGACCGTCTGGGCGGGGCTCTTCGTGCCCATCCCGCTGTTCGCGCTCGCCCTGGTCATCGACGGCCCCAGCGAGGTCGGTGCCGCCCTCACCCACATCACCCTGGCCAATGTGCTGTCCACGGCTTACACCGCGTACCTGGCCTCACTTGTCGGGTACGGAATCTGGAACACCCTGCTGGCCCGGCATCCGACGGCGCTCGTCGTCCCGTTCACGCTCCTGGTCCCGCCGGTGGGACTACTGACCGCCTGGATCGTTCAGGGCGAAGAGCCCGGGCGGGCGGAGGCGATCGGCGGCCTCGCCCTGCTGGTGGGCGTTGCCGTCACAGCGATCAGCCGATCTGCCTTCTCGCCGAGGAAGCAGCCCTCAGCAGATGCCCGCCCGGAACCGGCGACGACGAGCTAGCGCTATGTCAGACCTTCGGGCCGGGCATGATGCTTCGGCCCTTCATGTGAATCTGGACCTGTGCCAGCGGCTTCTTGGCCGGTCCGGCCGTCGGCGCACCGGTGGCGTAGTCGAACTTGGCTCCGTGGCACGGGCAGTCAAAGGAGGTACCGACCGGCTTGACCGGGCATCCCTGATGGGTGCAGATGGCGCTGAACGCGGCCACCTTTCCCTTTCCGGGGTGGCTGATGAGGATTGGCTTCCCGTTGGCGTCCTTGAGAGCCTTCGCCGTACCGATCGGGATGTCGTCCAAGTTGGCCAGCGCGGCTGGGTCGGTGGCCGCGGGGTCCTCGCCCGCTGGGGCGGCGGCCTCCCCTTCTTCCTCCTCTGCCTCCTCCTTAACGCCCTCGCCAGTGAGGTCGGGCGTCTGGAACGGATCCGGGTCTGCTTCGCCGGCGGGCACCACCGCGGTCGTCTCCGGGACGGAGAAACCATCGGCCGGAGCCACGTACTCTTCACCGGCCCCGCAGGCCGAGGTGACCGCGACGACGAACCCAGCACCGGTCCCGGTGAGGAGGGTACGACGGGTGGGTGGCAGCGATGACTTCATGCGTGTGCTCTCCTGGGGAGTCCGGGGACAGGTCTTCGCCTGGGGATACGCACCTGGGGATGGAAGGGTTCAGATCCCGAATGTGCTTCAATCCACAACTATACAGAGGGTCGTCACGAGTCCAGGACGACGAGCGCGAGCTGGCACAGCCGCTCGAAGTACAAGACCTCGACCCGAGAGGTCAGGAGCGGCATGACGGCGTCCAGGTCCTCGATCCGCTGGGTGAGGGTCTTCGACTGGTCTTCGCCCAGGGTCCCGGCGCGCCAACTCTGGACGCAGCCGACGATGTCGGCCTCGAGCGCCACCAGGTCAACACCCTCGATTTCTTCGCCTCGCAGTCGGGCTGGAAACTCCGCGTGCGCATGCTTTCGCCAAAGTCGGGCGACTTCGTCACCGACCGCCACATTCCGCTTCACCCCGAGAGTCTGCCGCATCCACCCGGCCACAACGGCAAATTTTCCCAACGAAAATAGCCAATTGGCCGAAGATCATCGACTGCCTTCGAAATCACCGCAACAATCACTCCATACCGGGCAATTTGGAGTGAGATCATCGGCTCGGGCTGGCCGATTACTTTCGGGGACCGGTGCAGTCTGACAAGTGGGGGGTATCCCCAGCAGCCGAGTCACTACGACGAGAGGACATCCGATGCCGAAGATCGTTCCGTGCCTGTGGTTCGACGGGCAGGCCCAGCAGGCAGCCGAGCACTACGTCGCCATCTTCCCCGACTCGAAGATCCTCGACGTGACCCGGTACGGTCCCGGTTCGCTTGCTGTCGAAGGCAGCGTCATGACCGTGAGTTTCAGCCTGGACGGGCAGGAGTACGTCGGGCTGAACGGCGGCCCGCAATTCCCGTTCACCGAGGCCATCTCGCTGCAGATCCACTGCGCGGACCAGGACGAGGTCGACCGGTACTGGAACGGGCTGACCGACGGTGGCCAGGAGAGCCAGTGCGGGTGGCTGAAGGACAAGTTCGGGGTCTCCTGGCAGGTTGTGCCGACCGCCCTGTTCGACTTGCTCGGTGATCCGGACCCGGCTCGGGCGCAACGAGCCGCGCAGGCCCTGTTTCAGATGAAAAAGATCGATATCGGCGAAATTCGACGAGCGGCGGACGCCGCACCGGCCTGAGAAGGATTCGAGGCGTACAGTTCGAGGCATGGTTGTCTTGCCCTTGAGTCAGGCCCGCGTGCAGCTGGATGCACTCGTGCATCGTGCGTCCTCCGATCGGGAGCGAGTAACGATCACCGACCACGGAAGACCGGCAGCAGTGTTGGTCAACGCCGAGGAACTGGCCGATCTCGAGGAAGCTCTCGGCTTGGCCGAGTTCCGCGCCCGGCAGGCGGCGAACGAGCACTCCACGATCCCGCACGCCGAGGTTCGTCGGAAGCTCGGCGTGCGGCGCCCCGGTCAGAGTGACGGCGGAACGCGTCGTCCAATCGCGTGAGCTATTCGCTCGACTGGTACGAGGCGGCGCTGAACACCGTCGCCGGGTACATGGCTGACGATCCAACCGGCCTGGACGAGTTCTTCGATGCCTTGGACCTGCTCGCCGACGATCCGCGCCCACGCAAGAGCAAGGCGTTGACGACGCCGAATCTGCGTCGGCTGCGGGTAGGCCGGTATCGGGCGCTCTACGAGATCGTCGATTCCGTCAACTCGATCATCGTGATCCACATCGGCCGGGTCGGATAACTCCTCGGTCGCGTCCTCGGTCGCGTCAGCCAGCGATCGGCGAGCCGCAGGCCGGGCATTTTTCAACCCCAGTCTCCACCGGCTGTTTGCAGTCGGCGCAGTAGAACGACGGGGCCGACGCCGAAACCGTGGGCGGTGTCCGGCTCGGCCACCCGTTGCTCGGCCAGCCGACCAACCGCCGGAGGAACTGCTGCATGACTACACCTGCTCAAGCGGCAGGTGCGGTTCGGCCGGTAACTCGACGACAATCTGGTCACCCGATCTGACCAGGCCGCTGTTGAGCACAATCCCCATGATCCCCGCCTTCCGGATCAACTGCCCCTCGTCATCTCGATCGAGGACCGCCTTCATCAACCCGGGTTGAAGCCCGTTCAATTGACCGCACGGATTGCGCAGGCCGGTCACCTCTACCACGGCCTCGGCACCGAGACGTAGCACCGTCCGCTGCGGCAGAGCCAGCAGATCGATCCCCCGGGTAGCGATGTTCTCGCCCATCCCGCCCGGCTCGACCTCGAAGCCACGCCCGGCCAGTTCGTCGTGCAGTTCAGTCGAAATCAGATGCACCTGACGCAGATTGGGCTGGCTAGGGTCGGCCCGCACCCGTGAGCGGTGCTGCACGGTCACCCCGGCATGCGCGTCACCAGCCACCCCGAGCCCTTCCAGCAGCATGATCTCAGCGGTGACCAGTTTGGTGAAGTTGTGCTGCCCGTCTGAACTGACCGCGACCACGCCGCCGACCATCCCGCCGTTCACCGACTGAGCCATGCCCCCATTTTACCGCTGGGATCGCGCTACAGCTTGAGATACATCAGGTGCAGGCCGACGAGACCGTGTTGGGGATGGTCAAAAGCTTCGGGGACGGTCGCCAGGATCTCGAAACCGAGTTCTGACCAGAGCTTTACGGCGGCGGTGTTGGTTTCGACGACCGCATTGAACTGGATGCCGTGGTAGCCGTCCGCCCGGCACTGGTCGACGATGTGCCGACCCAGCGCTCGGCCGATCCCCTGGCCTGCGTACGCGGGATCAACCATGAAGCTGGCGGTGCCGATGTGGGACCCGCGCCCTTGCCGGTTGGGGCCCATCTTGGCCGATCCGAGCACGGTTTCGCCGCGGACGGCGACGATGGTCCGCCCCGGCGGCTCCTCCATCCAGATCGGGCGCCCGGTCTCCTCGGTGAGCCCTTGCGGATAGACATACGTCTGCCCCGCCTCGACGATCCGGGAGAAGAACGGCCAGATCAGCGGCCAGTCCTCGGCGCGCGCTGATCTGAGATCCACGTTGGTTCGCTCTCCTCGCGATGTTTTGGGGTCTACGGTGGGTAGATCCAAATCATACTGTGTCCCGATCCTCCGGGCGTCGTGATGTCCTCGTCCTCGATCCGGTCCAGCCGGTAGCCCAGTCGCTGCGGGACCAGCACGCTCCGCAAATTTGCCGTGTCACAGTGGATTTCGACCCGTTCGACGTCCGGCAAACCGAGTGCCGCCTCGGTCAGGAGGTGCGCAGCAGCGGTGGCATACCCGTACCCGGTGGCGTCCTCGGCGAGCCAGTAACCGAGCTCGAGCGCTCCCGGGCCGATCCTCCGCTCCAGGCCGAAGACGCCCAGATGAGCTCCGGTGTCCGTGTGCACGGCCAGGTACTGGAACGAGGCGCCCTCGTTCCAGTTGGCCACGGCCTTCGGTATCCGGCTGCGTTGTTCCTCAACGGTCCCCGCAGCCGGCACCGCCCAGACCATCCAGGCCGCCAATCTGCCCAGATTGGCGGCCACGGTGTCCGCGACGAGTTGCGCATCCGCCTCACCTATCCGGCGCAGCACAAAATCACCGCCGTCGATGTGCTCGGGAGGCGACCCGGTCACGGCACCGACCTGTCGATCTGCACTTCTGGTCAGAGACTCTGCAGAACGACGACCGGAATCCGTCGACTTGTTTTGGTCTCATACTCAGCGAAACCAGGTGCCCGAGAAGTGATTTCGCCCCACAGTCGATCACGTTCCGAACCCTCGACCGGCACCGCCTTGGCCGTGATCGACTCGATGGCATCGTCCTGCCAACGCTCGATCGTCACCTCGGGGTTGGCCAGGAGGTTGAAGTACCAGGCCGGGTGCTTGTCGCTCCCAGCCGCTGAAGCCACGATCACGATCTGGTCATCAAAGGTGAAGTAGGCGAGCGGTGAGGTGCGCTCCTGACCAGACTTGGCTCCCTTCGTGTGCAGGAGTAGCAACGCGGAACGGTCGAACATCCCGGCGATGCGCTGTTCGCCGGCCTTGAACTGCTCGATTACTTGGTCGTTCCATGAGGCTGCACTTCCGGACGTTTCGCTCATCTATATCTCCATGGCTCGTATTCGGTGGAACGCATGGTCCCCCATCGACTGCTATCGGCTCTCAACGCATCGAATACTGCCGTTAATCCGGGACGCCGACAACGAGGCTGCAGGGCACTCGTCAGGATGCGGTACGGAATCGCAAGATACGCCCGAGACGCCGCCTTGCCATCGTTGGTGACCCGCTCCCCTAGGAAACCGCACCGGTGAATGTGCGCCCTCGACACGCGCGAACCTGACGCCCGGCAGGCGGGCGAGATCAGTGACCTACCGCACCCGGCAAATGACCAGGCTGTTCAGCTAGTCCTTTTCGGGCCCTTCGGCTCTGGCCGGCGTCCCGTCGAGCGGGGAACCTGGGCGGATGTCCATCCTTGGGCACTTTCGGCCATTTCGGTGCATCACAGATTTCCGTCCTCACCGTTTCCCACGCGTGCGAACAGCACGGGTCGCTCGCTCAACACGAAACAGACAGCGAAAGAAGGTTCAGGTCATGGAACTGTATCGGCGGACATTCCTGCAGGGGTCGGCGACCTCATTGCTCGGTGTCATGGGTCTGACTGGGTGCAGCAACACGAGCAGCTCGTCGACGAGCACCTCCCCGACGAGCAGCGTGTCACTGACGTTCAACCACAAGACCTGGAACTATGATGCGACGAACGACGTCTACTGGCAGGTCGGCAAGTACTACGTGTCGAAACCTGCCGCCACGGAGTACGAGACGCTCAGCGTCTTCGTTCCAGGGGCATACCTCAAGGGCACGAAGAACAGCGACGGCACGTACGCCGCTGTGGTCAACACCTCCGCCAAGGTCGGTGGGTACACTTCGCGCACCGCGCCGATCGTCTTCCCCGTCAACACGCCGGGCTATGCGGCACAGAAACCGTTGACGAGTTACAGCTACACCGACGTGTCCTCGTATCTGAAAGCCGGATTTGTCTACGTGCACGCCGGTCTACGCGGAAAGGACAGCAACACCAGCAGCTACACCGGCAACGCCCCCTGGGGCGTCACCGACCTCAAAGCATCGGTGCGATACGTCCGTTACAACTCCGACGTCATCCCCGGCAGCAAGGACGACATGTTCGTCTTCGGTCACAGCGGCGGCGGGGCTCAGAGCGCGATCATGGGGGCGTCGGGTGACAGCGACCTGTTCACGCCGTACCTGAAAAACTTGGGGGCCGCCATGAAGGACGCGAACGGCAAGAGCATCAGCGACGCGATCGCGGGCGCCATGTGCTGGTGCCCCATCACCAGCCTCGACTACGCGAACGAGGCGTACGAGTGGAACATGGGCCAGTTCTCCTCCAGCGACACTCGCGCCTCCGGGACCTGGACCGCGGCGTACTCCAAGGACCTCGCCGAGGCCTTCGCCGGTTACCAGAACAAGCTGAAACTGAAGGACTCGGCCGGGAGAAGACTGACGCTCGACCAGACTGGCACGGGCGTTTTCCTCGCCGGCAGTTACTACGACTACCTCGTCCAGGTGATCAACGAGTCGCTCAACAACTTCCTGTCCGACACCACGTTTCCCTACACCCCGTCCAACACCTCCATGCCGGGCATGGGCACAGGCAGCGGCGCGCCAAGCGGTGGCACACCTCCCTCGGGCGGCAGTGCACCGACTGGTGCCGGCACCGCGACCGGTACGTCCCCGTCGTCCTCGTCGTCCTCCTCGACCACGTACAAGACGGTCCAGGCCTACATCGACCACCTCAACAGCACCGGCACCTGGGTCACGTACGACGCGGCCACGAACACCGCGAAGGTGACCAGCCTGGAGGGGTTCGTCACGAGCCAGAAGAGTGCCTCCAAGGGTGTCGGGGCGTTCGACGGGCCCGACCGCAGCAGGACCGAGAACGTCGTCTTCGGCAGCGGCACGAACGGCCTGCACTTCGACCCGACGTCGAAGAAGATCATTACGGCCAACGCGAGCACGTACGCGAAACTCTCCGGCTGGGACTCCTCCTACGCCGCGTCCGCGTACGTGAGCGACTTCAAGAAGGCGGACACCGTCGGGAAAGACGTCCAGTATCGGCTGAAGACGTACAACCCGATGTACTACCTGAGCAGCTACTACGATGGTTACAAGAGTGGGACGGTTGCCCCCCATTGGCGCATCCGCACCGGCATCATGCAAGGAGACGCCGCCAACACGACGGAGGTCAACTTGGTGCTGGCCCTGCAGAACTACGGCATCCGCAACGTCGATTTCGCCACCGTCTGGGGGCAGGGCCACACGATGGCCGAACGCTCTGGCGACGCCACGGCGAATCTGATCACCTGGGTGAAGGAGAGCGCCGCCCAGTAGCCGCGAACTGACCGCCCGCCCGGGCCGCGGCCGGCGGCGAATGGGCCCAGGAGCCACCAACCGCGCTGTTCGCCGCGATTGGTCTAACCGGTGGCCAGTGCCTCGGTCGGGGCGAGTCGGGCAGCGCGCCGTGCCGGATACAGGCCCGCCACCGCGCCGATCAGTACCGCGATCAAGACGCCACCGATCAATGCCGGTACCGGGAGTACCAGCGGCCAGTCCCGGTAGGCGGCATACGCCAGAGTCACACTCAGGCCGAGGAGTACTCCGGCGATCCCGCCGAACACCGACAACAGAACGGATTCGGTGAGGAACTGGAGGCGGATGTGTCGGCGGGTGGCGCCGAGCGCCCGGCGCAATCCGATCTCCTGGCGGCGCTCCAGTACAGAGATCACCATGATGTTGGCGATCCCGACGCCCCCGACCAGTAGCGCGACCGCGCCCAATCCGAGGAACAGCGAATCGAAGGCAGAACCCGCGGCGAGTTGCGCGGTCAACGCGTCGGAGGGTTGGCTGACCGTCACCTGGTCAGGGTGCTCAGGGTTGACGGTGGCCGCCAGCACGGACCGCACGGAGTCGACAGCGTCGTCGTCCGAACGCTCGTAGATGGTCGTGGGGTGACCGTTGAAGCCGAGGAGCTGTTCGGCGACCGGCCAGCCGATCATTACGGACCGATCGATGTCCGGGGTCAGGGGCAGCTTATTCAGGATGCCGATCACGGTGAACCAGCGACCACCCAGGAAAACCTGCCGATTCCGGGTCTTACCGCTCGCCTCGGCATCGGCGAGGTTTGTGCTGTCGATGCCTAGTCGTTCGGCGGCCACCGAGCCGAGGACCACGGCCGGGTAACGGGAAGTGGCCTCATTGAGCCAGGTTCCGGCTTGCAAGCTCCCACCCAGAGGGCCGAGCAGGTCGACCTGGGCGGCCAGCACGCCGATCCCGCCGCTGTCGTTGGGATCGATGGCGTCGGTCCGCCGGACGTCAGCATCGGAGACCACCCCGACCGCCGAGACCGTTTCGACACCGGGGATCCGAGAGATCATGCCGGGCGCGGTGACCGGCAGGTAGGCGTCGTCGCCAAACATCGACTGCCCGGGCGAGACGGTGAGCAGGTTGGTACCCAGGCTGCGGATCTGTGCCAGCAGGCCGGCCCGACTCGCGTTGCTGATGCCGAGGACCGCCACCATCGCGGCGATCCCAATGGCAATCCCGAGTGCCGACAAGGTGGCCCGCAATGGCCTCCCCCGCAGGCCGGCCAGGCCGACGGCGCCCAGGTCGCGGCCTGGTAGCCGAGTGGGCGCCGGTAGCGGAGGCGCGGTGAGCTCGGTCGGTGTCGCGAGGGTGCTCATCGTGAGATCACCATCCCTGATCTGGGTGTCCCCGGACCGGCCGCTGCACCGGAGTCAGCGTTGATCCGCCCGTCCAGGAGGTCGACCCGGCGCGGTAAGGCAGCCGCGAGCTCGTTGTTGTGAGTGATCACGATGATCGTCGACCCGGTCCGGTTGAGCTCGACAAGCAACTGGAGTACCGCGTCACCGGAGGTCGAGTCGAGGTTGCCGGTGGGTTCGTCGGCCAGAAGCAGTGCGGGGCTGGCGACGATGGCTCGAGCCACCGCGACTCGCTGGCGTTCACCACCGGACAGCTGACCGGGTCGGTGATCGATCCGGTGTTCCAGACCGACCTGCACCAGCGCCGCTCGAGCCCGATCCCGCCGCTCCCGACCCGGAATCCCGTGATACAGCAGGCCATTAGCGACGTTGTCGAGCGCAGAAAGATGCGCGGTGAGGAAGAACTGCTGAAAAACGAACCCGATCCAGCGAGCGCGGACCGCCGCCAGCCGTCGATCCGAAAGCTGCCCGACGTCATGTCCGAGGATCTGGACCCGGCCGGAGCTGGGCCGATCCAGCGCCCCGATCAGGTGCAGCAGCGTGGACTTGCCGGAACCGGACGGGCCGCAGATCGCGACCATCTCCCCCGGCTGCACGGCGAACGACACCTCGTGCAGGGCAGTCACCTCGCCGGGGTAGGTCTTGGTGACGCTGGTCAGCGAGACCGGCGGGACCGGGTTCCCAATCAGGAACTGATTGATCATGAGCTGGGCACCTCCACCTTCATGCCGGCCTGGAGCCCGGCCCCGGAGACCTCGACCTGGCCGTCAGCGAAGACGCCCAGCTCGACCGGGATCAACCGGCGCCCCGTGCCTTCCACCACCTCGACCGAATAGGCACCGTTCGCCCCCGCCAGCAGGGCGTTCACCGGGACGGCGAGCACGTCCTTTCGGGTGTCGCCGGTGAACCCGACGGTGACCGGAGCGCCGTCCAACCGACCCGCGGCGGAGGGCTTTGTCAGCGTGAGGTACACCGGAATGGTCGCGTCGTCAGTAGGCGTGCCGATGTCCGCCGGGTTGTCGCTTTCGCTGTCCGACGTGGCCGCGGAACCGATCGCAGTGATCTTGGCACTGCTCGTCTTGCCACCGGGCAGCTCGACCCGCACCGTGCGGCCGACCTTCGCGAGTTCCTGCTGGTTGACCGGGAGATTGACGGTGACCTGTCGAATCGTGTCGGTCGCGGTCAGCGCCTTGCCGCCGGCCCGAGCACCGAGCACGCCGTCCACTTCGGAGATCCGGATCTTGCCAGGCTGGATCACGACATCGCCGACGTCGATCCGGCCGGTCTCGGTCACTCCCAGGTCTTCCTGCCAATCCCGGATGGCTTGAGCGGTCACCCAGGTGAAGTCCCGGTCGACGGTCAGGTCGTCGCCGTAGCCCAGCGCCTTGAGGTTTCGCTCTACCTCCAGCACGTCCTTCCCGTCGGCGACGCCGACCTGCAGCGACCGCCAGAGCGGTGTCTTCCCGTAGAAGAGCGGCACCTTGTGCCCGTCCAGCTCGTACACTCGGCGACCGCGCGAGATCACGTCACCGACGTCGGGTAGCCAGGTCAGCCGACCGTCGCCGTCCGCGGTGAGGGGATAGGTATGGGCGTAGCCGAGGGTGCCGTCCAGGTCACTCCGGCTGACCAGATCGGTGCGAACCACCTCGGCGGTCGTCACTTGTGCGGCACGTGGGGTGGCCGCGGCCGCATCGTTGCGGTTCAGCATCACGGCGGCGAGCACTCCGGCCGCCCCGAGCGCCACTGAACCGCCGGCCACCGTGCCACGAAGGAGGTTTCTGCGTCGCACGCCGATCACCCTTTCCCGCCACCGGCCGAGCCCGCGCCGTCGCCTGGCTCGGCTATCCCAGCCTCGCGGTGGCAGGTCTTCATCGCCGCACTGGTCTTTGCTTCATTGCCAGCGCGCATCTTCATCTGGAACGGCTGCCCGGGTTTCGGGTCCTCGACGTCGATGCCTTCCCGACGCAGGCACTGCGCCAGCTTGATCTGCCGGTCAAGTTCCTCGGCGGTCATCTGCTTGCCGCCACCCTCGTCCTCCGGGCGGTAGGCCTTGCACGCCTCCTCGGCGGCCTTCAGCTTCGCCTCGCCGCCTTTCTGGATGCGGATCTGGACACCGCCTTGACCGGGTTTGGGATCTTCCATATCGATTCCGTTTTTCCGCATGCACTGAGCAAACTTCACCCCTTGGTCGTGGGGGTCGACCGTTGGACTGGCCGAAGAGGAGGACCCATCGGATCCATTGCCGCAGCCGACGAGGGCGGCGGCGAGCGCGACCGAACTGAGTGCGAGCAATGTCTTCGTCATGCCAGCCAGGTTGGCGAACCGACCGTTTCCAGGTCGCGAACGTCATCGTTAACGCTGTCGTTACGCCCACCCGACTATCACTATGGAGATATGCGGGTTTTGGTGGCTGAGGACGAGCGGGTGCTGGCCGATCTGGTGGGCGAAGGCCTGCGCAAGCACGCCATGGCGGTGGACGTCGTCTACGACGGCGCTGCCGCCTCGGAGCGGTTAGGGATAAACGACTATGACGTGCTGGTGCTGGACCGTGACCTGCCCGAAGTACACGGCGACGTGATCTGCACCGAACTGGCCCAGGCCGGTGCCCGAACCAGGATTCTGATGCTGACCGCGGCCACCTCGGTCCCGGACCGCGTTGCCGGGCTCGGTCTGGGCGCCGACGACTACCTGACCAAACCGTTCGACTACACCGAACTGGTGGCCCGGGTAAAAGCCCTGGGACGACGCAGTCAGGCGGCCCTGCCACCCATCCTGGAACGGAACGGGATCGTGCTTGACACGCAACGCCTGCAGGCCGTCCGCGACGGTCGCTTTCTCCGGCTGTCGCTGAAGGAATTCGCCGTCCTGGAAACCCTGATCCGAGCCGACGGAGCCGTGGTGAGCGCCGAGATGCTGTTGGAAAGCGCCTGGGACGAACACGTCGACCCGTTCACCACCGTGGTCCGGGTGATCATTAGCCGGTTGCGCGCGAAGCTCGGCGATCCGCCGTGCATCGAGACCGTGGCCGGCGCGGGGTACCGGATATGACCCGGGGGACGGTACGGGTTCGCCTGACCGCGCTCTACGGCGGGCTTTTCCTGCTCACCTCCACGATCTTGCTGGTGGTGGTGAACCTGTTGCTGAGAAACATGCTCAAGGAACGGGTCATGATGATCAATTTTGACGCCCAGGACGCACCGGGCACAGCGTCGGGCGGGAGCAGCCCACCCACGGAAGACCTTCTCAGTACGCCAAAATGGCAATCGTTCCACCGTTTGGAAGCCGGACAGACCGCCAACGAACTGAGCGAAGCCGTACTGAAGTTCCAGTGGTGGGTTTCGGGTGTCACGATCGTCGTGCTGGCAGTCGTGTCCCTGGTGATCGGGTGGTGGCTGGCCGGGCGGGTACTCAGCCCACTGCATCAAATCACCGCGACCGCGCGACGGCTGTCACTGTCCAACCTGGACGAGCGGATTGCCTTGACCGGGCCCCAGGACGAACTCAAGGAACTGGCCGATACTTTCGATGCCATGCTGGATCGCCTGGAGCGCTCCGCGGACAGTCAGCGCCGGTTCGTCGCCAACGCCTCACACGAACTACGCACCCCGCTCGCTATTCAACGGGCGGCGATCGAGATCGGTCTGGACGACCCGACGCCGGAGCGGTTGACACAGGTTCGGCACGACCTGTTGACGGCGAATCGACGGACCGAGCGACTGATCGACGGCCTACTCACTCTCGCCCAGGGTGATCGTGGCCTGGACGTCCGAGAGCTGGTCCCGCTCGATGCCGTCGTCCGAGAGGCCATCTCGGAGGTTCGCGCGAGCGACGTCAGCATCACCACGAAGGTGGAGCCCGTCACCGTGACCGGTGATCCGGTGCTCCTGAGCCGCCTGGTGGCAAATTTGCTGGACAACGCCGTCCGCTACAACCGACCCGGCGGCGCGGTATGGCTGAATCTCTCCGCGACCGGCAACATGACCATTTACAACACCGGAATGGAGATACCCGAGGAGCGGATCGCGGAACTGTTCGAGCCGTTCCGCAGACTCCACACTCGCACCAGGTCGGCGGACGGCGCCGGTCTCGGCCTGTCGATCGTGAACTCGATCGCCCAGGCGCACGGAGCCGTCGGCTGGGCGCGGCCCAATCCCCAGGGCGGCCTGACGTTCACCCTGCAATTCCCCACCGCGACGGCCGACC
>JANNPJ010000412.1:0-3933 GCA_031400005.1 Kineosporiaceae bacterium
CCGGAGCCCGCAACTACGACCGCGGCCCGGCCCGACTGCTGCGCCCGCTGTACCGGCAGGTCGCTGACGACCTGGTGAGCGAGAACCTGCCGCCAGGCGCGGTGGTCCTCGACATCGGAACCGGTCCGGGTCGGCTCCTGATCGAACTGGCCCGACGGCGACCGGACCTGCAGTTGATCGGGATCGACCCGTCAAGGCACATGCTCGCCCTGGCCCAGCAAAACGTGGACGACGCCGGGCTCGCCAGCACGGTCAGCCTGCGCTTGGGTGAGGCCGCCGTCCTGCCAGTGGACGACGGCATCGTCCACGCCGCTGTCTCGACGGTCACCATGCACCATTGGCCGGACGTCGCGGCCAGCGTGACTGAACTCGGACGGGTTCTGCACCCGGACGGTCACTTGCTCGTCTACGACTTCCGTTTCGTGCCGTCGGCACTCCTCGCCCAAACCGCGCGGAACTGGAATCCGCCACCGACCCTGCAGCGCTCCTCGGTACGGGCCGCATCGTGGCTGCCGATCCCGGTATTCACCAAGTACCGGTTAACTCGGCGAGGTTCGGTGAAACCGTAAACGCCGTACCGTGCACCGTAGATCAGGTCCGGTCTCCCACAGTTGACCCTCCACAGCGGCTGCTCGTCGTGACCGTTCCTTCAATATCGTCGGCAACTCACGCTGATCATTGTCAATGACGTCGAACCCACTGAAGCGCTCCCTGGGCTGGGAGAGGTCATCGCCAAAACCATTCGTCCAACGACTTCGACTCGCGGCGCTGGACCGCAAAATATCGGTTCAGGATTTCAAGGTCAGCACCCTGAACGGATACAAGCACGGGACGTCCATCCTTGGCCCGACAAATGCCATCGACCGTTCCATCAGGCCCAATCTTCAGGTGCTCCAGGGTTCTTAAGAACGAACCGAAGTCGCCCAATAAAACTTCATCCCACCATCCGAATCTTGGCTTTGTATATCCTTTGAGCAATCCCATTTCGAAGTATTCAATTCTCATTCCTAAGTCTTCGCCACGGAGATAAAAAGGAACCATGACATTCTCAAGATTCTCGTACTTAACCAGGCGTCGCGCAGCGGCAGCGCGTCTCTTTCCAGGCCCGGACAATCTGCCGAGGAACACTCCTATGAGGGCATCGATCAGGCTGCCAAGTAACTCAGCGAGCATTGAGGTCATCCCCACGTTCGTCAAAGATCAGGCACCCTGAAACGTCATCCACAGGTCGACCGGGCGACGACAACACCAGGTCCGAGCCCGAACCACGACGCCCGACGAGCCACCCTTGACGACTGATCACGACGTGTCGCGCCCTGGCATCGGGGTCTCGCCGAGCAGGGCCTGGGCGAGCAGCGAGGTCGTGGTGCGTCGCCAGCGTTCCGGCGCCCAGCCGAGGGTGTTCGTGGCGACGATGTAATTCTCGACGCTGGTGATCAGGAAGGCCAGGTCGGCGGCGTCCTCGACGGTGAGTCCCGGGCGGAGCGCGTCGCGGGCGGCGGGCAGGTCGGCCAGCGCGTGGAACGCGGTGCGGCGCTGACCCTCGTTGACCTCCCATTGCGCGGCGAGATCGGGGTCGGTGCCGACGGTGCCACGGACGACGGCGAGCAGTGGCGCGACCCGTTCCAGGATCTCGGCGCCGTCGTGCCCGGTCACAACCACCTGCTCCCCCTCACCGCCCCCCACCCTCCTGGGCGATCTGTCTTGGACCCCGGCTGTCACGGCCTGACCGGGCGATCACCCCGCCCGGTTGCGGTTACCAGGCCGGCGATGATCAGGGACAGGAGACCGACGATGCTGATCGCCTTGATCCCCCAGAACATGTACGCATCCCATAGCGGGATTGGAGGCAGGAGATCGGGCCGGACGACCAGGATGTAGCCGAGATGGACTGTGGTTACGAGGGTCCCGGGAAGCAGTAGGAGCAGACCGAGACCGAGCGTCCCAGCGATCGTCGATTGTCGTTGTGGAATAACCGATGACGTGCGCACCCTGATGCTTGCGCCAGTCCTGATGCTCAAGCCAGCGGTGATGCTCAAGCCAGCCCTGGTACTCAAGCCGGCCACGACGCTGAGGCCGATCAGCCAGCCGATCACCGACAAGGCCACGACCCGCACTGGTTCATTCCGCTGAATCACGACGGATACCCGGGCCAGGTCCTGAGACCCGGCGGTTGGCAGACCATAGTTGTCCGAGGGATAGACCTCCAGGTACTGATGGCCGTTGTCCGCCGCCAGCCCCAACCGGTCCGGGGTTTCTCCGGTGCGCCAGCCGCGCGCCTCGAGCTGCCGACGAATCCCGGCGATCGCGGCGTCGCCACGGCCGGGTGTCTGCACCACGACCAGCACGTAGCCGGCCTGGTAGTCGTCCCCACCAAGTACCGGCAGCAAGGCCCCGGCGGTCGGACTGCCTTGGTCCTCGTAGTCGAAGGTCGGGTCCACCCGCTCGGTCCGGGTGGCAGTGCCTCCCGAGATCAGATCGGTGGCCAAGGCCTGGGCGTCAACGGTCCGCGGCAGCGGCGGCGCACCCATCCACCCCACCCAGGCCCCCAGGGCCGCGCCCAGCGCAGCCACGGTGAGCCCGACCGCCACGACTGTCGCGACGCCCCGGCCCGATCGCTGGCGAGTTGGAGCCGCAGCTACTGTTACCGCACTCACGCCAGCCCCTTTGATTCGAACCCAGCTGCCAACCTGATGATCAACAGACAAGCCCAGTCAGTCACAGATCATCATCCTCAGGCAACCTCCACCGCCACCTGGTTCGCCCGGCTGCGCAGTGACGTCACCGCGCGGGCCGACGCGCGGGTCGGCGGGCGAATCGCGCGGAGTCGGCGGGCAAACCGCGGTGTGCCGGTCGCCCCGTCAGCCCACCGTGGAGAGGCAGAACGGATGCCCGGCAGGATCGAGCATGACCCTGCGTTGTTCGGGATGAGGCTGAATCGGAGCCGTCACGGCGCCGAGGGCGAGCATCCGGGCCTGGGCGCCGTCGAGGTCGTCGACACCGAGCTCGAGGTGGGCTTGCTTTCCGTGGGCCGGATCGGGCCAGGTCGGGGGCCGGTAGTCGGTGATTCGGATGAAGCCCAGTCCGGGGGCGCCATCCCGGCCCAGAAGGACGAAGTCGTCGGTGGAGTAGATGATGGGCAGATCTAGCGCGACTCGGTAGAAGCGGGACAGTTCGGCGGGATCGAGGCAGTCGAAGTCGACGGACAGCCAACGGATCGCTGGTGTGGTGCGGATGCTCATGAGCAGAGGCTAGGACCCGACCAGGACAGCTCTGGTCCTGGTCGTGAGGGATGCTCGAGGCGTGATCAGTACACCTGCCCGCCTGCTGCGTCTGGTCTCGTTGCTGTCTGCCCGATCGACCTGGACCTGCGGTGAGCTGGCCGAGCGCCTGGCCGTCACTGATCGCACGGTCCGGCGCGACATCAGTCGACTGCGGGAACTGGGTTACCGGATCGACTCCGATCCGGGGCCTTGGGGCGGGTATCGGCTCGGCATGGGAGCGCAGATGCCACCGCTGGTCCTCGACGATGAGGAGGCACTGGCCGTGTGCGTCGCCCTACGCGAGGCGGCGCTCAGCGGTGTCCTCGGTGGTGATCAGGCCGCACTATCGGCGTTACTGAAACTGCGGCAGGTGCTTCCAGCGGGGATCGCAGACCGGTTAGGCGAGTTGGATGCCACGTTCGTGCACACACCCCGGTCTGCGAATGGCCAAGTCCCGGCGGGCCGCCTCCTGGAATTGGCCGCGGCGTGCCGGCGCGGTGAACGGGTCCGGTTGTCTTATCGCGACCACGCGGGGAAGGCCACCGATCGAGACGTCGACCCCTACCGCTTGGTGCACACCGGGCGCCGCTGGTACTTCGTGGCCCGGGATGTGACACGCGGTCAGTGGAGAACGTTCCGGGCCGATCGCGTCATGGAAACCCGGCCGACC
>JANNPJ010000461.1:0-3683 GCA_031400005.1 Kineosporiaceae bacterium
GAACTGGTCGGCACCACGCTCACCGATGCTCGCCTCGACCTGGCCACCCTGCGGGGCAAGCCGGTGGTGCTGAACGTCTGGGGCTCCTGGTGCCCGCCGTGTCGCAAGGAGGCACCGGATCTGCAGGCCGCCGCCACCGAACTGGCCGACAAGGCCGCCTTCGTCGGGATCGCCCCCCGGGACGAAAAGGCGAACGCCCTGGCCTACGAGCGCCAGTTCAAGATCACCTATCCGAGCTTCTTGGACCGTGGTGACCTGCTGCTCGCGTTGCGCGGGGCGGTGGCGTCACAGTCGCCGCCGGTCACCCTGGTGCTGGACGCCCAGGGTCGGATCGCGGCCCGATTCGTCGGACCGGTCACCCGGCGCACCCTGGTCGGCACGGTCGAAGACGTGCGTAAGGGGGCGTAGGTGGTGACCGGGACCGTCCTCGACGGCTCCTTGCTGCTGGCCGTGCCGATCGCGGTACTGGCCGGCCTGGTCTCCTTCGCGTCCCCGTGCGTGCTGCCGCTGGTGCCCGGCTACCTCGGCTACGTCACCGGGCTCACCGGGGTTGACCTGGAAGAGCAGCGCCGGAGCCGAATGCTGCTCGGGGTGCTGCTGTTCGTGGCCGGCTTCACCGTCGTCTTCGTCGCGATGGGCTGGCTGGCGGGGGCGGCCGGTGAAGCCCTGCAATCGCATCGGGACGTGCTCAGCCGGGTGCTCGGCGTCCTGATCATCGTGCTTGGCCTGGTCTTCGTGGGGCTGGTCCCACGACTGTCCGGCACCCGCCGGCTCGACGTCCGCCCGACCGCCGGGCTGGCCGGTGCCCCGCTGCTCGGCATCGTCTTCGGCCTCGGCTGGACGCCGTGCATCGGGCCGACACTCGGAGCGATCTTCGCGCTGTCCGGCGATTACGGCGATGCTCGCCGTGGTGCGCTGCTGGCCTTCTTCTACTGCGCCGGACTCGGGCTGCCGTTCTTGGCGGCCGCGCTGGCCTACCGCCGGGCGATGTCGGCGTTCGACGTCCTGCGCCGGCACCGGGTCGCGATCACCCGGGCCGGCGGGATGATGCTGGTGGTGATCGGCGTCCTGCTGGTCACCGGGATTTGGGGTGATCTGATGATCCGGACCCAGAACCTGATCAACAATTTCGTCCCGGTGGTCTGATGAGCATCGACGAGATCGAGCCAGTCACGGACGACCGCGGCCGCGCCGAGATCATCCAGCCGAAGCTCGGCTTCATCGGCTGGCTGCGCTGGATCTGGCGCCAGCTGACCAGCATGCGGACGGCGTTGATGCTGCTCATGCTGCTGGCCGTCGCCGCGATCCCCGGATCGGTGTTTCCGCAGACCAACATCGACGCCGCCCGGGTCCAGGACTACCTGGCCGCCCACCCGACGCTGGGCCGCTGGCTGCTGCGGGTGGACGGCTTCGACGTCTACGCCTCGCCCTGGTTCTCCGCGATCTACCTGCTGCTGTTCATCTCGCTGGTCGGCTGCGTGCTGCCGCGCTCGCGCCAGCACTGGAAGGCGATCCGCGCCGCCCCGCCGAAGCCGCCGCGCCGACTGGAACGAATGTCCGCCCACCGCACCGAGACCGTCGACCTGCCGGCCGACCAGGTGCTGGCCGTGGCGGACAACGTGCTGCGCCGCAAGCGGTATCGGTTGGCCAAGCACGACGACGTGAGCGTCTCGGCCGAACGCGGCCACCTCGGTGAGACCGGAAACCTGGCCTTCCACCTGGCTTTGCTGGGCTTGCTCGGTGCCGTCGCGGCCGGTTCGTTCCTGTCCTACTCCGGGCAGGCCGTGGTGGTGGTCGGCAGCAGCTGGGCGAACGCGATGCCGCAGTACGACTCGTTCCAGGCCGGCCGGGCGGTGAACGTCGAGGAGCTGGCGCCGTACTCGTTCACGCTGGAGGACCTGCAGGTGCGGTTCGAGGATCAGGCCGGCGGCAACCAGTTCGGCGCCGCCCGGGACTTCGACGCCACTGTCAGCTACCGGGCGAAGCCGGGGGCACCGGCGGAAAAGCGCACGATCAGGGTGAACCAGCCGTTGGACGTCGACGGCGCCCGGATCTTCCTGGTCGGTAACGGTTACGCCCCGGTGATCACCGTCCGCGACGGCAACGGTGATGTCGCCTGGTCCGGGCCGGTGCCGTTCGTCGCCGCCGATGCGATGTACACCTCCGACGGTGTGGTGAAGGTGCCGGATGCGCTGCCGAAGCAGATCGGATTGTTCGGCTTGTTCCTGCCGACCGCGGCGGTGGACTCGGCCGGACAGCCGATCTCGGTGTTCCCGGACGCCCGCAACCCTCGGTTGATCTTCCAGGCCTTTACCGGCGATCTGGGGGTGAACGACGGTCTTCCGCGCTCGGTCTACGCGCTCGACCCCAGCAAGATGCAGCAGCTCACCAAGGACGGCCGGCGATTCAGTGCGGGCCTGGCGGTCGGTCAGAGCGTGGACCTGCCGGAGCGGGCCGGGTCGGTCACCTTTGACGGGGTCAAACGGTTCGCGGCGCTGAATGTGCGCTCGGATCCGACCAAGATCTGGGTGCTGATCTTCGCGATGATCGCCCTCGTCGGGCTGACCACGTCACTGTTCATCAATCGCCGTCGGGTGTGGGTGCGGGTGACCGCCGATCCGGCGGGTCGTACCGTTGTTGAGGTCGCCGGCCTGGTCCGGCAGGAGAATGTTGACCTGACCGCTGAGCTGGCAGACATCATGGCCGCCGTCACGCGGCAGCCGAAGTCCGAGTGAGGAAGCATTAATGGTTGTTGACCAGAATCTTTCCGAGATCAGCAACGCCCTTATCTATTCGGCGATGCTGGTCTACACGATTTCCTTTCTGGCGTTCGCGATCGACCTGTCCGCCCGGGGCAAGCCGGCGGACGAGCAGGCGTCGCCGCTAGCCGCCACGGCCCGGGTCGGTGGTGGCGTGGATACCAAGCCGAGCCGACCCGCCGAGCCGAAGCCGGCCGGTCGCAGCCGCGCGCTCGGGATCGCGATGTCGATGACCTACCTGGCGCTGGCCCTGCACCTGGCCGGGGTGATCGCTCGCGGGCTCTCGGTCAAACGGGTGCCGTGGGGCAACATGTACGAGTTCTCGATCACCGGCGCGCTTGTGGTGACCGCCGTCTTCCTGCTCGTCGTCATCCAGCGCCGGGAACTGCGCTTCCTGGGCACCTTCGTGATCGGCCCGGTGCTGCTCAGCCTCGGCCTGGCAAGCGTCGCCTTCTACACCGAGGCCGCCCAGTTGCTGCCGGCGCTGAAGAGTTTCTGGCTGATCATCCACGTCTCGGTGGCGTTCCTCGCCTCCGCCTTGTTCACCCTCGGGTTCTCCCTGACCGTGATCCAGCTGGTCCAGGAGCGGCGAGAAAAGGCCAGGGCGAAGGGCGAGACCCTCAGCCGCGGCCAGTTCATGAACGCGCTACCCAGCTCGACCAGCCTGGAATCCAGCGCCTACCAGCTGCACGCGATCGCGTTTCCGCTCTGGAGCTTCACCTTGATCGCCGGGGCGATCTGGGCGGAGCGGGCCTGGAGCTCGTACTGGAACTGGGATCCCAAAGAGGTCTGGTCCTTCGTGATCTGGGTGGTGTACGCCGCCTACCTGCACGCTCGGGCGACCCAGGGCTACCAGGGTCGGCGGGCCGCCTTCCTTGCGGTAGCCGGCTTCGCCTGCCTGCTGTTCAACTTCCTCGGGGTGAA
>JANNPJ010000467.1:0-6805 GCA_031400005.1 Kineosporiaceae bacterium
GGATGCCCTGGGTGGGCGGGCGCTTCCGGTCCATGTTCGTCGCCTGGCGGGCGCAGTGTGTCCGACTCGCTTTCGGTGTGGTGAGCGTTGTTCCGTTCGGGGGTTCCCCACGCCGGGGCTGCGGCGTCCTCGGACGCGGTACGTGGCCGCGGTAGGGGAATCGATCCCGAATCGGCGTGGTGCCCCCGCTGGATGTGACCGGCGCGGCCCTGACCCTCGTGGCTCTGACCGGTGTGACCGTGCCCACGGTGCATGCCGAAGTGCATGACGACCATGGCACTCAGGAAGAGGATGAAGACCCAGTTGCGGGCCAGGAATGCCAGCATTTCCAACACCTTCTCAAGATGATCAGAGTCAATCGGTAGGGACTCGATCGCGAAGTTCAGCCCCGCAGCAGGCGCCGGGGCGCGGTCCCGTGGTCCGAGGCCCGTCGCACGGCGGGCCGGTGCGCCGGTTGCGCGTTGAGTTGCGCGTTGAGTTGCGCGGAGCCCAGCACGCATCGCCGTCTGCAGCCGACGTCGCAGTGTCCGGAGCGATCTTCCCGGCAGCGCATGTGACGGCGACCATCTGCGATGGTCTCGATCCTCACTCTCCCCTGGCGTACTCACCCCAGGTAGGGTCTTTCGGCCCCGAGTCGGTGCGACCTTGGCCCTACATCACCCGGGGGTCACGGACGGCGCCAACGCTGTATGTGACGAGAGCCTCCGCCTGATCGGTCGCCGCGGGACGGGGTTAAAAGTCTGGTCCGGCACCGATACCCGTCAGAGCGTGGCAACGGTGATCGATACGGGCGCCGTCGCCGGGGTGACCCTCTTCCTCACAACGCTGGGCGTCTCGGGTCACCAGCTCGGTGGCGGATCGAAATCGCGGATGAATTACGTGACCCTGGATGCCGGAATCGCATCGTGGCCGGGCATGCTGGGGGATGGACCACCTGGGGCGGTGCGCAGCAGGCTATGGCGTGAGGGTGCACTCATCGAGGAGGATTTCGACTTTGAACGGATCTCCGACCATCTGAAGGAAGACGGATGCCTGATCTGGGTCGATCTGTGTGCCCCCGGGCCGCGGCTCCTGCCCGACCTCGCCGATGAACTGTGCCTGGACCCGCAGGCGGTGGAGGACGCGCTCGGGCACGCCGAGCGGGCGAAGGCGACCCGCTACGCCAGTCATACCTTTCTGACCGCCTACGCTACGCGGTTGCCTGCTGCTGATGACGATGCGCGAACGCCGAGTCGCTCTGGCCTGCGCGTCGCCCGGGTGTCGGCGTTCGTTTTTCCGCACGGGATCATCACCGTGCGCCAAGGTCCGGATTTCGACGTGGAGGCGGTGGTCAGCCGCTGGGACGACAACCCCGACCTGATCAGGTATGGCGTCGGGGCTCTCGTGCACGGCCTGCTCGACGTCATCGTCGACAGCCACTTCGAGACCGTGCAGACCCTCGACGACGAGATGGAGGCCCTGGAAGACGACCTTTTCGACGACCAGGCGATCAGCGGCCTGGTCCAGCGGCGCACCTACGAGATCCGAAAGGACCTCGTCCAACTGCGTCGCGTCATCCTGCCGATGCGAGAAGTGGTGAACGGCGTCCTGCGCCACCGCAAGGACGCCAACGCACCCCGCGAACTGGATTCCCTGTACGACGACCTGTACGACCACGTCCTTCGGGCCTCGGAATGGACCGAGTCTCTGCGCGACATGGTCACCACCATCTTCGAGACCAACCTTTCTCTGCAGGACACCCGGCTGAACAATGTCATGAAGAAGCTCACCGCCTGGGCGGCTATCATCGCGATACCCACGGCGATCACCGGGTATTTCGGTCAGAACGTCCCCTATCCGGGGTACGAACGAGAATGGGGCTTTCTGCTGAGTGCCGGCGTCATCCTCGGGGCCGCCGGGCTGCTCTACCTGTCCTTCAAGCGTCGACACTGGTTGTGACACAGAGGCAGACAGGTAGCCCTCCGATAGCCCAGGGCATCTCCGACACGGACGTTACCGATGATCGACAGCGCTGGATGCGGCTCTTGCCCGCCTCGCGACACTGACCGCGCACGCTCACCAGGGTGCATCGGTGATCGGCGCCCGCTCGTGTTCAACGGTGCGTTTGGCGACTATGCGCACCGTGAACTGACCGTCTGAGTGTCCACGAGCGATAGACCCGGTGATGGCGGGCCCCCTAACGCCCTGCCGCCGGCGACTGTCTGCGGTGACGCCGGTTCGGTACCGGCATGGATCTCCATGGGTATCAACGCTGGGGCTGGATCATGCTGGGCGCCAGATGATTTCGGAGGGACAGATCATGACGGAGCAGAACACGAAGGCCTACCTTGTCGGTGGCGGTGTCGCCGCTCTGGCTGCGGCGGTGTTCCTGATCCGGGATGTAGGGCTCGAGGGGTCGAGCATCCGGATTTTGGAGGAACTCGACCTTCCCGGTGGTTCGTTGGACGGAACCTCTCTTCCAGCGGGGTATGTGACCCGCGGCGGGCGGATGCTGGAGGAGGAGGCCTACACGTGCTTGTGGGACCTGTTGGAGACGATTCCGACGCTCAGCGATCCGGGCACGTCGATGAAGCAAGAGATTTGGGAGTTCAACAAGAAGTGGCCCGGCAACGCCCAGGCGCGGCTGATCAACGCCGACCATGAGATCCTCGACGCGGCGACTTCGGCTTCAACGCCCAGACCGGATGGAGCTGACCCGGCTGCTGGCACTGCCCGAGCGACTCATCAGTGCCCGCCGTATTGACGACTTCTTCTCCGACCATTTCTTCGCCACGAACTTCCGGGCGATGTGGCGGACGACCTTCGCTTTCCAGAAGTGGCACAGCGCTATCGAACTGAAAGCGGTACTTTCTGCGGTTCATCCAGGAGTTACCGCGCATTCACACTCTCGCGGGTGTGCGTCGTACCCGGCTGAACCAGTACGGCTCGAGCGTGCGCCCACTGCAGACCTGGCTGACCGACCGTGGGGTCGTCTTTGAATACGCCACCTCGGTCACCGACATCGATTTCTCCGACGGAGTTGGAGAGCGCCGGGCCACCCGGATCCACTACCAGCGGGCAGGCCAGGAAGGCACTTACGACCTGGGGACAGCCGACTATGCATTCGTCACCCTCGGATCAATGACCGCCGACGCCAACTACGGTGACGACGATCACGCCCCGGAGATCATCCGTGACCGGCGGGACGACGGCTTCGCACTGTGGCAGACTCTGGCCAAGAAGGGCCCCGACTTCGGCCGGCCCAACACCTTCGAAGGCAACATCGACGAATCCATATGGGAATCGTTCACCCTCACCATGCGCGAACCCCTGCTGCTGCACCGAATCCAGGAGTTCTCCGGTAACGCACCGGGCACCGGAGGCTTGATGACGTTTGTCGACTCCCCGTTGCTGATGTCGATCGTGGTCCCGCGTCCGCCGCACGTCGAAGGCCAGGCCGAGGATGTTTCTACCCTGTGGGGGTACGGGCTGATCACCGATACTGGCGGTGACTACGTCGTGCCCACCGGTGCACAGGACTTCGCCTTCATCGGCCAGTACACCGAAATCCCCGAAGACGTCGTCTTCACCGTCGAGCACTCCCGTGCGCGCAGCGATGCACGCCGTCTACGAACTGCTCGGCCTCGACAAGGACATCCCGCCGATCTACCACGGGCTCGCCGACGCCAAAGTCGCTTTCCACACACTGAAGAAGGCCTTTGCTAGATCGTCATGGAGTGTCTGGTGGCCGGGGAAGGGCGCGGATGGTGCCCGCGGCGGGTGTTCGCTTCCGGCCGGGCCAGCGCGGGGCGCTTCTGGATCGCGCTGCACTTCGTGGCCTCCGTGAGGTGCACCGGTGTGCCCGTTCCCACGCGGGTCTGGCGCCTGTCTCGCCAGCCGAGGGGCCAGTGGCTGCCTCTTCCCCGCACCCGGCGCGGAGCGAACGATCACCGGGTCGTGACGGTGATCGTGTGGTAACCAGAGGCGCCGGTCGGGAAGGGGGCTCGGGGGACCGGGCTCTGGCGCAGCCCACCGCGTGCGGTGCAGCGAGCCTGGATCGTGTGTTGTCCTGGAGGTAGATGCAAGCGCAGCCGCCAGCGCCGCCAGGCCGCCGGAGCGAGTTCCCCGGCCAGTTCGGCGTTCTGCCAACGATCGCCGTCGATGCGCACCTCGACCGCATCGACTCCGCGTGGGGGTGCCCACGCCACTCCGGTGCACGTCACCCTGCGATCCGGGAGGCGGCCGACGGCCGGCGTATCGATGCGGGCAGCCGGGCGCACCGGCACGGGCTCGCGCGGCCATCCTCGCGGCGGCCAGTAGTCTTGGTTCGGGTGCTCGGTCAGGGATACCTCGGTCAGCCATTTGGCGCCGGTGAACTGTCCGTAGATGCCGGGCATGAATATCCGGGCAGGGAAGCCATGGGCGGCGCTGAGCGGACGTCCGGCCATTCCGACGACGAGATAAGCGTCCTGTTCGCGGATCAGGTCCAGGGGCAGGGTGCTTCGCCATCCGTCGATGGCGCGGGTCACCACGAATCGGGCCGTCTCGTGCGGCGCGGCTGTCCCGATCAGATCCCGCAGCGGCAGACCGGTCCAGCGCTGGTTGCCTATCTGGTGGCCGCCCAGGCGATTGTGAATGCAGGAGAGCACAGCGTCGAATTCGACCAGATCTCGGGTCAGCAACTGCGGGTAGGACAGCCGAAAGGGGGTTGCGCAGGCGCCGGTGACGTCGAGATGCCAGGTGCCGGGGTCAACCAGAGGCGGGCGCATGGTGACGTCAGTGACATAAAAATCCTCCACCGCCGTCATCAGCGGCACCACACCGTTCCAGTGTTCGGCTCCATCGCGCGGGGCTGGCAGCGGCCGCGCCACCCGAAGGGAACCGGCTGCCTGAGCGGTGCCGTGCTGGAGCACCTGCCGACGACGGGTGTGGAATCCGGCCGTCAACGCGGTGACGCCGATCAGGCCCAACAGGGGCGCGCGGCGCGGGGCAGCGGACAAGGCCAGCGCTGCGACGAATCCACCCGTCGCCGCCGCGGCCAGTCCCCGGGCCTGCGCGGGCCCCGGCGCGGCTGCGCCGGGGCGGTGCAGGGCTGCGGCCGCCCCCAGCACGGTGGCAGCAGTCACAGCCAGGTCGCGTGGAAGGCTTCGAGGGGCCCGCCCGAGCACCGAACCGGCCCCGGTGACCGCGGCGACGACAAGCAGACGGAGGGCCGGTTTGTCCGCCGATCCCAGGTGTTTGACGGTCAATTCGACCACCGGCAGCGGTCCGGTGTCGACGATGACCTTGGCTGCGGCGTCCACGGGGGAGCCGCCCCGCCACATCGCGGCGAGGATCTCGGCCGTTCCTGTGCCGACCAGCGCCGCGGCGGCGCCCTGCCTCCAGGTCCGCATAAGTCACTCTCCCTGATATGGATGTGTATCGTGGATGCAACACTAGCGTTGCAGTCATGAGGAGTGCGAGTGTCCGATAGCAAGAGCCCTGTCCTGGATGAGGCGCTCCTGGCCGCCACGGCGCAGATCCTGGCCGAGCACGGCTGGCACGACTTCACCCTGGAGCGCGTTGCGCAGGCCGCTGGTCTCTCCCGGGTGACGCTCTACCGGCGGGGTGTGACCAAGGACGTACTTCTCGACGCACTCGTGGTGGGAGCGGCTCAGGCGTGGCAGGTCGCGCTCTGGCCGGCGATGACCGGGCAGGGTGATGGCGCGGCGCGTCTACGGTGCGCGATGGATGCGGCGTGCGCGGTGGTCGAGGAGCATCTGCGGCTGCTCGCGGGCCTGTCCACGCTGCCGGATCCGATCTTCCATCTGGACGGGCAGGAGGGTGAGGCGGGGCGCAGCACCCGGGACGTCTACATCACCCCGTTCCGGCGCATGATCCAGGACGGCCAGGTCGACGGCAGCGTGCACTCACATCTGGATGCGGAAGAAACGGCGACGCTGCTGTTCAACGTGCTCACCCGGACCTTCCTGCATATGCGCGTCGGCCACGGCTGGACGCCCGAGCATGCGCGCGGCGCCTTGCTGGACCTGATCACCCCCGGGCTCCTGACCCAGCCCTCTACCCCACAGGAGTAATCCATGGCCACGGCTGTCTCTGAGCTCGGATCCGTACACGAAGTCGAATTGCCCGAGGGGATCATCCGTTACCACGAGGTCGGCGACGGCCCGCCCGTCGTGTTCGTCCACGGCATCATCGCCAACGCCGACGTCTGGAGGGGCGTCGTTGCGCGTCTGCGCGAGCGCTACCGCTGCATCACCCCCGACTGGCCACTGGGCGGGCACACCCAACCGATGCGCCCCGGCACTGACTTCTCGCTCTTCGGCCTCGCCGACCTCGTCCAGCAGACCATTACCGCACTCGACCTCACAGCGCCCGCGCTCGTCGGCAACGACACGGGCGGGGCCATCTGCCAGGCTGTGGCCGCCCGGCACCCGGAACAGATCGGCAGACTGGTGCTGACCCCGTGCGATGCCTTCAACAACTTCCTGCCGCTGCCCATCCGTCACCTGCAGGTCCTCGGCCGTACGCCCGCGGGGCTCATGGTGCTCGCCCAGTCCTTGCGACTGCGAGCCGTCCAGCGGCTGCCCATCGCCTTCGGGCTCCTCACCCGGCGCCCCATCCCGGCGGACATCATGGTCAGCTACACCAGCCCGTTGCGCGAGTACGCCTCCACCCGCAGAGACTTCGCCCAGCTAGTACGGGCCATCTCCATCAGCTTCACCCAGGAAGCCGCCGAAGGATTGCGCACGTTTCCCCACCCGACGCTGATCGCCTGGGCCCGCCAAGAATTCTTCCCCCTGACCCACGGAGAACGACTGGCCGG
>JANNPJ010000483.1:0-6117 GCA_031400005.1 Kineosporiaceae bacterium
GCGGCAGCGAAGTGGCCGCGCGAGGACTGGCGGAGAACTACGCCGGCCTGCCGATCGGCTTTTAGCCCACGGCTGAGCCTGCAATCGCGCCTGATCGACCCTGTTGGTCAATTCAAAGGCGCCGCAATCCTCCGGTGATCAGTCGAAAATAGGTGACCTCTCGTGCTCAGGGGCTGGTCGAGGTCGCGATGACGTCGTAGCCGAGGGCGCGGAGCTGGTGTGTGAGGTATTGGACGCGGCGGGCGGGGTTGCGGGTGCGTTGGATGCGGTGGTCGGGGCCGAGTTCCTGGTAGGTCAGGCCGGGGGTGCTCATGATTATCCAGGCTGATTCGAGGAGATGGCGGCCGGTCGCGATGGTCGCGCGTTTGGCGCCGCGTCGGCCGCGGAGTTGACGGTATCGGGTGTTGACGTGGGTGTTCTTGGTTCTGTGGGCGGCGTGGGCGGCTTCACCGAGACAGCCGCGCAGCCAGGGGTTGGCCTTGCGGGTGCGGGTGGAGCCGTGCTTGCCGGCGGACTCGTTGTTGCCTGGGCACATCCCGGCCCAGGACGACAGGTGCGCCGGGGTGGGGAAGCGACTCATGTCGGCCCCGGTCTCAGCGATGATCACTTCAGCGGCTCGGCGCCCGACGCCGGGGATGGTGTCAAGGCGTTCGCGGACCTCGCGCAGCGAGTGGGCCGCGGTGTCTTCGGCTTCGATCAGGGTTTGGAGCTGGGTACCGAGTTCGGCGTCGATCTGGGTGTCCAGTTGCTTGATGGAGGTCTCGAGGTCGTCGAAGTGGTGCAGCAGGATCTGGATCTGCAGGGCGTGGTGTTCGCTGAACCGCCCGGTGAGGGCATCGATCAGCGCGCCGGTCTTGACCCGCATCCGCCCGTAGGCCAGATCAGCCAACCGGGCGGGGTCACGCTCACCAGCGATCAGCGCCGCGAGCATCGCCCGTCCGGACACCCCCATGATGTCGCTGGCCACGATACCGAGCTTGATCATCGCGTCTTCGAGGACATCGTGGATCCGCTGGGTGTACCGGGTCTGCTCGCGGATCAGGCTGGTCCGCAGCCGGGTTAGGTCACGCAGCCGGCGGATGCCTGGTGGCGGCACGAAACTGGGCCGCACCAGCCCGAACTGGATCAGCTCGGCGATCCACATCGAGTCGCTGACATCGCTCTTGCGCCCGGGCACGACCTTGATGTGCTTGGGGTTGATCAACCAGCACACGCAGAACGATTCGAGGAGGTAGTACACCGGCTTCCAGTACTGCCCGGTCGATTCCATCCCGGCCAGGCTCACCCGCTCCCGCACCATCCAGTCACGCAGGGCCAGCAGGCCCGGCGTCGTCGTGGCGAACGTGCGGACCTGCTTGGTGAAGGTGCCGGCCCGCCGCCCGGGAACCCGGACGCAGGCCTTCACCTGGGCCTTACCGATATCGATCCCGACCACACGTTCGGCGTAAACGTCCATGGCCCCTCCCGGGCATCTCGATCCCCAAGCAGTGCCCACCACCGCTCAGGAGCAGACCGTCCGGGAGGGCCACCGGGAGACAAGACGATCAGTCACGTGCTCGAAGCAACAATCCGGGATCCCTGATAGCGGCCCAAGCGTCCCGTTCATGCGCAGGCTCGAAGCACTAATCACCTACGACGTCACACCGGACGGTCCGCCCACCCCCATTTTCATCCATCGGGGTGATCGGGCACGATCATGGGTCGTTCATGCACAAAGTGACACGTCCACCGCGCCCGGACATGGAGTCAGCCCAAAACGGCGGTGCTTGGCCACGATGCGCCGGCTTTACTCCCGTCGTCCCGCCGGTACTGCGCCGAACCACCCGGACTGCGGTGGTTGCACCGGGCTAACGGGAGCAAAGTCGGAGCGAAGCCGGGAGCACGTCGCCACGCCAGGCCAGCGGGTGACGGCGTCTTGATCAGAGTGAATGTGGTACTGCGGGAACAGTACTAACACCACTCTGATCAAGACGCCGTCAAAGGATCGGCTGGGCCGAAGGCTTCCTTCGTGCGCTGGCTGTCAGGCAGGGGTGAGCAGCGCGTCCCGGACGAGGGGTCAACTCCGTTCAAGCTGGTGAACCACGAGCATGAGCACTGGTTTCACCGGCGAATTTGCGTCAACGTCTCGCAAAGTGCCGCTTTGCTCGACTTGGTCGCGCACGATAGCCCTGGCAGGGTCAAAGCGCGTGACCAACTCGGCGCGCTCTCCGAGCAACGTGCATGACCGCGGAGCATCCTTCGCGGCACGTTGAAGCACCTGGTCGGCTCAGGGTGACGAGAGGGTGTAGATCACGGCGGTGCCTTGGTAGCGGACCTGAATACCGGCGTCCGCAACCGGGGAGCCGGTCGAGCCGGTCGAGCCGGTCGAGCCGGGCGGTGAACTGGTCGATCCCATCGGGTTCGCTGCCAGCGAGGCCCACGGGGTTCCGGCCGCCAGGGCCCGGTCGAGCACCACCGTGCGAACCCCAGAGGCTCGCAGCCGTCGCACGGAGTCGGCCTGCGGGAAGGCCTGTGCCGTGCGGCGCAGCACGGACTGGATCGGCGTCTCGAACCCGCTGCCGCCGTTCGCCAGCTCCGGCCAGCCGTCGGTGGACCAGGTCATTACCACGTAGTCACGCTGTTGAGCAGTTGGCAGCACGAGCACCGGCCCGGGCAGCGTCCGCAACGCCACTGGCGACACCGGCACCACCGGCTGAGCCACCCGCCCCACTCCCTCGATCACCACCAGCAGCGCCGGCACCAGCAACAGACCGGACAGCAGCAGCGGCGGCAGCCTGCCGGGCGGCAGCGAGTCCATGATCCGATCGGCCGCTCTCGTCACCGCGCCGGCAGCCAGCAGTGCGAGCGCCAACGTGCACCACAGCACCAGCCGTCCGGGAGTGCGCATCGCCTCCCAGCCGGGCAGGTACCGGAAGATGACCATGTACGTCCAGTAACCACCGCCGGGGGCAGACGTTCCGGCCGCCAGCACGGCGATCACCAGCACCGCCACGATCAGCATGACCCGATGCCGAAGCGCCCACGCGGAGTACCCGATACCGATCAGGGCCAGGGCAAGCAGCACGAACCCCGGCAGCAGCGTCTGTTCGGGGATGGCGCGCATGTCCTCGCGCAGACCCGAATGCAGTGGGCCCCACAACCAGCTCTCCGGCGGCGCGGTGACGAACCCGCGCAGCGGCGGAGAGTACGTCTCGACCATGTTTTCGGTCCGCTTGGCCGCCGGGAAGGCGGCGATCACGTGCCGATACGGCAGCGCCAGCAACACTCCCATGGTCACGAACGCCAGCGCTCCGGCGGCATCCGCGAGACGTAGGCCGGCAGCCACCTGTGGCCGGCCGCGCCGCCACCACGAGATCCCAGCCCCCAGCAGGATGACGAAGAGCGCCCAGGCGAACGGGACGCCGAGGGCGAAGCCCAGGGTCAGCTGCCAGCAAGCCACCAACCAGCCGGCCACGATCCAGCCTGGTCGCACCGGTCGATGGGCCCGAGAGCCGGCCTGCTCCCGCTCAGCGCGCAGCGTCCACCCATGGCCGTACACGAGCAGGGCCAAGGTCAGCGCGATGCCACCGGACGAGAGCACGTTCAGATGCCGGGCATGGGCCAGGTGCCAGGGCGCATAGGCGAAAGCCGCGGCCACCACCAGGGCGGCCGGTGGCCGCGCGCCCAGCACCCGGGCCAGCAGGTAGGCCCCGGTGAAAGCCAGCGCCGCGGCCAGCACGTAGAGCAGGTTGTACGTCAGGATGGCACCGCCGGTGCCGGGCACCACGGCGTTGACCAGGGCGGCGAATGGCGCGTAGCCGAGGATGATGTCGGTATAGGCAAGGTTGCCGGATGCCTGCAGGAACGCGTTCGTGGTGTACATCCCGGCCGGGTTGGAGCTGAGCGCGTGCCCGGTCCAGGCGATTTGCCAGACGAAGTACAGCGGGTCGATCAGGTCCTGCGCCACGGTTCGGGTCGGGGACCGCAGCACCGGCCAGGTCATCGCGGCGGCCAAGCCGAGCGACCCGATCCCGACCAGGACCACCTCGCGGGCCCGAGCGAAGCGGTGCAGCAGGCCGGTGGTTGTCGGCAGTCGCGATACCCACCCAGCCCGGGCGCCCCGGTCGTTGTGGACCCGGAAAGCCACTGGCCCCGTCACGGTAATTCGCCGGACGTCCGGTCGGACCATCCCCGAGGCGACCCGTCCGACGTCCCCCAGTTCGATGGCTCACCGCGGACCCGCCGACCGCGGAGCACAACAGCGGACGGCGCCGCGAGCACCGCGACATCGACACGCGGATCGGCCGGGTAAACCACCAGGTCTGCCGGTGCGCCCTCGGTGAGCCCGGGCCGACCGAGCCAGCTTCGGGCTCCCCAGCAGGCGGCGTTCAGCGCGGCCCGATCGGACAGACCCGCCGCCCGCAGCTGGGCGACCTCGCCGGCAACCAGCCCGTGCGGCAGGGATCCGCCCGCGTCGGTACCGCAGAACACCGGGACCCCGGCGTCGTACGCGTCCCGGACGTTCTGCTGCCGTCGCGCGTGCAGGTGGCGCATGTGGGCGGCGTAGATCGGGAACTTCTGCTCGGCGCGGGCCGCGAGCTCGGGAAAGGTGTCGATGTTCACCAGGGTAGGCACGATAGCGACCTGACGGCGTGCGGCCTCGGCCCGGGTCACGTCGGAGAGCCCGGTGGCATGCTCGATGCAGTCGATCCCGGCAGCGATCAGGTCCGGCAGGCAATCCTCGCCGAAACAGTGCGCGGTCACCCTGGCGCCCTCGCGGTGCGCGGCCTCGATTCCGGCGACCAGCGCCTCGGCCGGCCAGCAGGGAGCCAGGTCACCGACCGAGCGGTCGATCCAGTCCCCGACCAGCTTCACCCAGCCGTCGCCGCGCCGAGCCTGCAGCGCCATCGTCGCCGGGAGGTCCACCGGCTCGATCTCATCCGCATAGTTCCGCAGGTAGCGCTTGGTCCGGGCGATGTGCCGGCCAGCCCGGACAATCTGCGGCAGGTCCGGCCGGGCGTCGATCCAACGGGTGTCGCTGGGCGAACCAGCGTCCCGCAGGAGCAGCGCTCCGGCGTCGCGGTCGGTTACCGCCTGCTGTTCCTGGGTGGCCTGGTCGACCGGCCCGTGGGTGTCCAGCCCGACGTGGCAGTGCGCGTCCACCAACCCGGGCAGCACCCAACCCTCGATCACCGAGACCTGCGTTCCGGCAGCGGTCGGTCGTTCGAAGGCCACCCTGCCATCGATCACCCAGGCTCGGTCCCGCTCGTCGTCCACCCCCACCAGTACCCGACCCCGTAGTTCGAGTACCGCCCCCCCAGGCTGGCTCACTTGCCGAGGAACTTCTCGAACCCCGGAGGAAGGTTCAGCGCTGCCGGGTCGACCGGCGGCTTCGCGCCGGCACCGAGGCCAAACGCACCACCAGGCATCGCGGACGTCCCACGCTGGCCGCCCTCGCGCTCCTGCTGCGCTCGCTTGGCCGGATTACCCGACTTCGCCTTGCCCTTCCGCGGAGGCGCCGTCTTGCCGCGGCCCTTCTTTCCTCCGCCACCCATCCCTGGCATACCAGCCATTCCAGGCATTCCCGGGATGCCACCGCCGCGACGCATCTGGCGCATCATCTTCTGCGCGTCGCCGAATCGATCGATCAACTGATTGACGTCGCTGACCTGGACGCCGGAACCACGCGCCACCCGGAGCCGACGCGAGCCGTTCAAAATCCGCGGCTGGCGACGTTCCTGCGGCGTCATCGATTTGATGATCGCTTCGATCCGGTCCATCTCGCGGTCGTCGAAATTCTCCAGCTGCTCGCGCAGTTCGCCCATCCCGGGGAGCATGCCGAGCATCTTCTTCAGCGAGCCCATGTTCTTCAGGGCCGCCATCTGGGCGAGGAAGTCCTCGAGCGTGAAGTCCTCGTCGGCGGCCAGTTTCGCGGCCATCGCCGACGCCTGGTCGGCGTCGAAGGCCCGTTCGGCCTGCTCGATCAGGGTCATGACGTCGCCCATGTCGAGGATCCGGGACGCCATCCGGTCGGGGTGGAAGAGCTCGAACTCCTCCAGCTTCTCCCCGGTCGAGGCGAACATCACCGGGACGCCGGTCACCCCGACGACCGACAGCGCGGCGCCACCACGGGCATCG
>JANNPJ010000500.1:0-6776 GCA_031400005.1 Kineosporiaceae bacterium
GGCGTACGGGCACGCCTTCGTGATCCTCGCCGCCACCCGCGCGGTCGCGGCCGGCCGGCCGGCCGCGATGGACCTACTGACAGCCGCCCTTGCCGTTCACGAGCAGCGGTTCTGGGACGAGGCCGAAGGGCTGGCCCGAGAATCCTTCGACCGAGCCTTCAGCGTGACCGAGGACTACCGCGGCGCGAACGCGAACATGCACACCGTCGAGGCGTACCTGGCCGCCGCCGACGTCACCGGTGACCGGCGCTGGCTTGACCGGGCCGTGCGGATCCTGACCCGGGTGATCGGCTGGGCGCGGGACTGTGGTTGGCGGATCCCGGAGCACTTCGATGCCACCTGGACGATGCGACCGGACTACAACCAGGACCAGCCGGCCCACCCGTTCCGGCCGTACGGTGCCACCCCCGGGCATGCCCTGGAATGGTCCCGGCTCGCACTCGCCGCCGGCAACGCCCTGGTGGCCCTCGGTGAGGTCGCGCCCTCCTGGATCCAACCGGCCGCACTGGCCCTCGCCGAGCGCGCGGTCGAGGACGGTTGGGCGGTGGACGGCGCCGACGGCTTCGTCTACACCACCGACTGGAACGGGAAACCTGTTGTCCGGCAACGAATGCACTGGGTTCTCGGGGAGGCTCTCGGTGCGGCGGTGGCACTGCACCGAGCCACCGGGGACGAGCGTTGGGCGAGCCGATTTCGGGCCTGGTGGGAGTACGCCGAGCAGTACCTGATCGACCGCGAGCACGGCTCCTGGCATCACGAACTCGATCCGAGCAACCGGCCCGCGGTGGGTGGCCCGGATTCGACGCCCACCTGGATCGGCAAGCCGGATGTCTACCACGCCCTGCAGGCCGTGCTGCTGCCCGGCCTGCCGCTGCACCCGTCCTTCGCCACCGCGCTGCGGATCAGGGGTTTGCGAGACTGAGGTCGCGCTTGGGCACGGACAAGTGCTGGCGCTGAGCGGCCAAGGTGCCCGCCCCCTCCGCCCGAGTCACCCCCACCTCGCGAGCAAACCCATTGCCGTTCGGCGTGATTCGAGCGCTGAAGGAGACCCGAGCACCGGGCCGCACGGCGTACGGGGACTCCGGCGGTGGGCCGGTCAGCTGCACCCAGACCCGGTTCGATCGGCCGCTGCCGACCCAGAAACCCTCGTCGGCCGGAACGGTCAGCACTCGGACCCCGCTGGCCTCTGCCCGTTTGCCGGTGAGCAGGGTCAGATCCCCGTCCTGGCCAACGCCATCGGCCGCACGCAGCGGCAGCAAGGGGGCACCGTCCACGGTCAGGGTCTGATCGCCGTCCGGTTCGCTCCCCCGGTCCTCGGGAGCTGGGACTGGATCGGGCTGGTCCGGCTCTGGTGCCGGCTCGGCGGGACCCGGTGCCGGCTCGGCCGGCCCCGCACTGTTCGGCACCGCACCGACCCGGGTTGTTCCGGTGTACCCGGAACAGCGGCTGAGCAGCAGGAAGAGCACGATCAGAACGAGTAGGAGGGCGGCCCAGGCCCCGCGCCGACTTACGGGTTCAGCCATCAACAGTCCTTGCACATGAGACAAAATGTACGGTGTGTTCTCAATCAGCGCACGAAACGCCCGATCGGCGCCTCGTAGGGTTCGATCTGATGTCTTGGCGAATGCCCAGCAAGAACGGCGATGACGTCGTTGGCCGCAGTAAGCCCCATCCGATCGATCGCCTCCAGCGTCTCCGCGCCGAGGTACGGGGTGATGATGACGCTTGGTTGCAGACCCGACTCCAGCAGCGGGCTGGGCTCCTCGCCCGGATCACGCTGCCGCAGACTGTCCGCGGCGTAGGCGGACAGCTGGCCCGATCGCAGCGCAACAGCAACCGCCGCCTCCTCGACCAGACCCGAATGGCCGACGTTCACCACGGTCTGCCCCGCCCGACAACCGGCCAGCCAGTCGGCGTCAAGGATTCGCAGTCCCCCGGCGGCATGCAGAGTGACAGCGTCGCAGTCCGCGATGAACTGCGCATGCGGTAGGGCGGCGAGGCCGACGGCTGCCGCCTGCCCGGGATCGGCGAACGACTCGTGCACGACGACCGTGCCGCCGAAACCGCTCAACCGTCGGGCGACCGCGCGTCCGACCCGTTCGAACCCGACAATGCCCACGGTCATCGCGCTGAGCTCGCGACCCCGGGTGATCGTCCAGCGCCCGGCGCGGACCCGACGGTCACCGTCGACGACACCGCGCAGGGCCGCCAGCAACAGACCAACAGCATGATCGGCAACGGCATCGGTATCCGCACCCGGAGTATTGGTGACGACAATGGCACGCCGGACCGCGGCGCTGACGTCGACACCGTCGGCGTCCACCCCGAAGTGCGTGACCACCCGCAGCCGCGGAGCCAGGTCCAGCAGTTCGGCGGTGACCGGAGCGCGGCCGGTGATCCAGGCATCCGCGGTCGAGAGGGCATCGATCAGCTCGACCGGGTCATGCGCGGCCGAGCCGCGGACCACCTGCACCCCGGTCGACTCCAACAGTGCGACGACGTCGATCGACCCGGAGCCGAACGACCGAGTAGTGACGAGCACTCTGTGTCCACTCACTCCCGTCCCTCATTTCGCCGTCCGTACGTAATTGTCCGCTGACCCAGAGTCACGGATTTGGTTCAGAATAGATGTCACGCCTGTTCCGGACAGGCCGACGCACGGCCGGAGTCGAACTTGATGAGAATGTGGTGCGACACCGCGACCGCAGCACCGAGGAAAGTAGGCCAAAGATGAGCCTGGCGGACACCAGCCAAACCCGCGAGCTGGCGCCCAGCACCGCGCGCGACGTCACCGGGACCTCCCATCTGGACGACGCCTCGCTGCGGCGGTTCCTGCACGGTCTGCCCGGCGTCGACGAAGTCGGAGCGAAGGCCCGTGCTGCGGATCTGGGCACCCGTTCGATCAAGACCACGAGCAAGGCCTGGGCCCTGGACCTGGCCATCTCGATGGTCGACCTGACCACCTTGGAAGGTGCGGACACCGCCGGCAAGGTCCGGGCACTGTGCGCCAAGGCGGTCCGGCCGGACGCCGACGACCCGTCCTGCCCGCCGGTCGGTGCGGTCTGTGTCTACAACGACCTGGTGCCGATCGCGGTGGATGCGGTGCGTGGATCGACGGTCAAGGTCGCCGCCGTGAGCACCGCCTTCCCAAGCGGACGGGCGAACCTGCCGGTGAAGCTGGCGGACACCGCCGACGCGGTCGCCGCCGGAGCCGACGAGATCGACATGGTGATCGATCGCGGCGCCTTCCTCTCCGGCCGTTACCTGCAGGTGTTCGAGGAGATCGCCGCCGTTGCCGCGGTCTGCCGGGCGGACGGCGGGCAGGCACACCTCAAGGTGATCCTGGAGACCGGCGAGTTGGTCACCTACGACAATGTCCGCCGGGCGTCCTGGCTGGCGATGCTGGCCGGCGCGGATTTCATCAAGACCAGCACCGGCAAGGTGCCGGTGGCGGCTACCCTGCCGGTCACCCTGGTGATGCTCGAAGCGGTCCGGGACTGGCGGCAGCAGACCGGGCAGATCATCGGGGTGAAACCGGCGGGCGGGATCCGGACCGCCAAGGATGCCCTGAAGTACCTGGTCACCGTCAGCGAAGTGGCTGGACCCGACTGGCTGAGCCCGGATCGCTTCCGGTTCGGTGCCTCAACGCTGCTGAACGACCTGCTGATGCAGCGCAAGAAACTCAGCTCCGGGCACTACACCGGTGCCGACTACGTGACTCTCGACTGACCGATCAATGGACAGGATCGACGTGGCCAATCAGATATTCGAGTACGCGCCGGCGCCCGAATCGCGCGCCGTAGTAGACATCGCGCCGTCCTATGGGCTCTTCATCGACGGGAACTTCGTCGACGGTGGCACCGGCTCGACCCGCTTCGACACCGTGAACCCGGCGACCGAGGAGGTGCTCTCCGAGGTGACGGCGGCCGGTCCGGACGACGTCGAGCGGGCGGTCGCCGCCGCCAGGACCGCCTATGACAAGGTCTGGTCGACGATGTCCGGCACCGATCGGGGCAAGTATCTGTTCCGGATCGCGCGGATTATGCAGGAGCGGGCTCGAGAGTTCGCCGTCCTGGAGACGCTGGACAACGGCAAACCGATCAAGGAGTCGCGAGACTTCGACGTCCCGACCGCCGCCGCGCACTTCTTCTACTACGCCGGTTGGGCCGACAAGCTGGAATACGCCGGGCTCGGCAGCTCGCCGCGCCCGCGCGGAGTGGTCGGCCAGATCATTCCGTGGAACTTCCCGCTGTTGATGCTGGCCTGGAAGATCGCCCCGGCGCTGGCCGCCGGAAACACCGTGGTGCTCAAGCCAGCCGAAACCACCCCTTTGACGGCGCTGCTGTTCGCCGAGGTCTGTCGGCAGGCGGAGCTTCCGCCGGGCGTGGTGAACATCATCACCGGGGACGGCGAGACCGGCCGGTTGCTGGTCGAGCACCCGGGGGTGAACAAGGTCGCCTTCACCGGCTCCACCGAGGTCGGCAAGGCGATCGCCCGGTCGGTGGCCGGCAGCGGCAAGGGCCTGACCCTGGAGCTGGGTGGCAAGGCGGCGAACATCGTCTACGACGATGCGCCGATCGACGAGGCGATCGAGGGCATCGTCAACGGGATCTTCTTCAATCAGGGTCACGTCTGCTGCGCCGGGTCACGACTGTTGGTCCAGGAGTCGATCGCGGACGAGGTGGTGGCCCGGCTACAGCGGCGGATCGGCACGCTTCGACTCGGTGACCCGATGGACAAGAACACCGATGTCGGTGCGATCAACTCGGCCGCTCAGCTGGAGCGCGTCACCGAACTCACCGCGGCCGGCGAGGCCGAGGGCGCGACCCGCTGGTCGGCCGCCTGTGAACTGCCCGAACGCGGCTACTGGTTCGCCCCGACGATCTTCACGAACGTCTCGCAGGCCCACCGGATCGCTCAGCAGGAGGTGTTCGGACCAGTGCTGGCGGTGTTGACCTTCCGGACTCCGGCCGAGGCCATCGCGAAGGCCAACAACACCCCGTACGGCCTCTCCGCCGGCATCTGGAGCGACAAGGGTTCACGAGTGCTCTGGACCGCCGACCGGCTTCGGGCCGGCGTGATCTGGGCGAATACCTTCAACAAGTTCGACCCGGCCAGCCCGTTCGGCGGGTACAAGGAATCCGGCTACGGCCGCGAGGGTGGCCGGCACGGCCTGCTCCCGTACCTATCTCCGCTGCCCTTGACGTCGACTTCGATGAACGGAACTGCGCTGTGAGCCGGCTCGAAGTGCGCAAGACCTACAAGCTCTATCTCGGCGGGAAGTTCCCGCGAAGCGAATCGGGACGGTCGTACCAGGTGAGCGATGCCAAGGGCGGTTTCGTGGCGAACGTCGCACAGGGCTCCCGGAAGGACGCGCGGGACGCCGTCCAGGCCGCCCGCGCGGCGTTCGCCGGGTGGTCCGGCGCCACCGCCTTCAACCGGGGCCAGGTGCTGTACCGGGTGGCCGAGGTGATGGAGGGCCGGCGCGCCCAGTTCATCGAGGACGTCGCCGCCCTCGAAGGCTTGCCGCGGACGGACGCGGAAACCGTGGTGGACGCCGCGATCGACCGCTGGGTCTGGTACGCGGGCTGGAGCGACAAGATCGCTCATCTGGCCGGCGGCGCCAACCCGGTGGCCGGACCGTACTTCAACCTGTCCGTTCCGGAGCCGACCGGGGTCGTCGCCGTGCTCGCACCGCAGGAGTCGTCGCTGCTGGGCCTGGTCTCGGTGCTGGCTCCGATCATCGTCACCGGCAACACGGTGGTGCTGATCTCGTCCCAGGACCGACCGCTGCCCGCGGTGACCCTCGCGGAATGCCTGGCGACGTCCGACGTGCCCGGTGGCGTAGTGAATGTGATCACCGGCCGGACCGCGGAGATCGCCGAGCACCTGGCCGCGCTCGCCGACGTCAATGGCCTCGACCTGGCCGGCGCTGCTCCCGACCAGTTGGTGCCGCTCCAGGTGCTGGCCGCCGACACGCTCAAGCGGGTCCTCGCACCGCTGCCGGATGCCCCTGCTCAGGACTGGTCGGCGATGCCCGGCCTGGAGCGGATGCTGCCGTTCCTGGAGACCAAGACGGTCTGGCACCCCAAGGGCGTCTAGCTGCGGGGATACCCCTTGGGGGGTATCTGACCTGCGGGTTGACTGTTCGCCAGTTGTCAGCGTTCGTTACCCGCGAGCAACCTCGTGTGCCCTAGGTGTGCTCTCCCAGCGACAAGCGGAAGATCTAAATGAGGCCGTCCCGAGGTGAGGGACGGCCTCATTTTCATCGAATCGGTCGAGCGCCCCCCGGCTAGGCGCTTAGGTGGATCTTGGTTGTGGCGGCTGTCGAACAAAGGGCCGAACAAGGGTGAGCGGCGGAGCCGGGAGACCGGTAGGGTCCGGTGTCCGTGATCTGGGGGTCTTGTCCGTTGTTTGCTATTGGAGTTGTAATGCGCCCTTTTGTGGCAGCCGCCGGGATGACCTTCGTCCTATTCGCCGGTGCGGCCTGCGGGAACGCCCCCGTGGTGACGCTTGCCGGATCGGGGGCGAGCACCGCCGAGGCGGTCCCTGGCGGTGCCGCGGGTGGTAACACCGTAAAGGTGTGTGCAGACGTGAAGCGGATCAACACCTCAACCGCAGCGAAGCTGACCGCCACGCTGAAGGCGCCCTTCGACGCGCTCATGGCGGGCGAGGGCTCGGAGGAGGAGTTCAACAAGGCCGTCAAGAAAACGATGGCAACAGGCGGTAAGTGGATCAAAAAGCTGGAGGCGCAGAGCGCTGCCGCCACGGACCCC
>JANNPJ010000528.1:0-4306 GCA_031400005.1 Kineosporiaceae bacterium
CCTGAGTCGCTGGCCTGGCAGCCGTCGCCCGCTTGGCCGCAGGCTTGGCAGCCTTGGCAGCCGTCGCCCGCTTGGCCGCAGGCTTGGCAGCCGTCGCCCGCTTGGCCGCAGGCCTGGCAGCCGTCGCCCGGTTGGTCGCAGGCCTGGCAGCCGTCGCTCGCTTGGCTGCAGGCTTGGCGGCCGTAGTCGTCGCCTTGGCAGCCGTCGTCCGCTTCGGGGCAGGCTTCGGGGCAGGCTTCGTGGCCGCCATCTGCTTGACGTCCGCCCGAGTGGCGGGCTTCGCGGTCCGAGCAGCGGGCGCCGAAACAGTCCGGGCGGCCCGAGTGGTGACCGGCTTCTTCGCCACGGTCTTGGTGTTCGAGGGCACTGTGCCTCCAGGTTGGGATCCCGGTTCCTGACCGGGACGCTGCGTGGTGCTGCGTACTACGAGGCACGCGCCTAGCCGGGCGCACCCGGTGGTGCGTGCCCGCTGCTTGCGCTTGCCGAGCGACATCTGGCCGCGCCACTACATCGGCGGCTTGACAGGCATCTTTAAGCCTGATTCGGGGATCTTTCGGTGTCGGAGCGAAACTTCTACACCCGATTGACGATGCTATGAGCCTTATGTCGCGATCTGGCCTCGAAATAGGGCTGCGCTTAACCCAACCCTTATTGCATAAAGTTTGCAGTTGTACGAAGCTGAGTAAGGCTCCCGGCCGGCGGCGTCAACGCCGACCCGCCGAGCCGGCACCCACCAGCATCACCCGTTTACCCGCAACCAGGCCGGCGTCAAGCAGGCCCGCATCGACTCAGGACGGTGAGCGTGCACGTACCCGATGGCTTCATCGACCTCCCGATTTCGATTGCCACCGGCGCAATCGCTGTCGCCGGTGTCGGAATCAGCCTGCGCGGCGCCCGGCGCGAACTCGACGACCGGACGGCACCCCTGACCGGCCTCGTCGCCTCGTTCATCTTCGCCGTACAGATGCTGAACTTTCCGATCGCCGGTGGAACCAGCGGGCACCTGCTCGGCGGCACCCTGGCCGCCGTTCTGGTCGGTCCCTACACCGGCGCGTTATGTATCGCGGTGGTGCTCCTGGTCCAAGTGCTGTTCGCCGACGGCGGCCTGACCGCGCTCGGCATCAACATCACTGACATGTCCCTGGTCACGGTGATCGTCGGCTACGCCGTCGTCCGCCTGCTGATCGCGGTGTTGCCGAAGACTCGGACCGCGCTGCTGATCGCCACCTTCGTCGGCGCGCTGCTGTCGGTGGTTGCGGCGGCCGCCAGTTTCACCCTGATCTATGCGATCGGCGGAACGACAGACGTGCCGATCGGCACGGTGGCGACGGCCATGATCGGGGTCCACGTACCGATCGGCATCGGTGAGGCCCTGATCACTACGGCCACGGTCGCGAGCATCCTCGCCGTCCGGCCCGACCTGGTCCGCGTTGCCCGCCATCTACAACCGAAACTGACGCTGCGCGAACCGGCCCTCGTCGTCGCGAACGGGAACTGAGATGAGTAGTCGCAAAGTCCTCCTGATCGGCCTGGCGGTAACGCTGCTGCTCGCCGCCGTGGTCAGCTTCTACGCCAGTTCGTCACCGGACGGCCTGGAGAGAGTTGCCTCCGACAAGGGCATCTCGCGGACCGAGAAGGATCACCAGTTGTCCGATTCGCCTTTTGCCGACTACGGCACGAAGGGCGTTGACAACGCCCGGCTCTCCCAAGGGCTGGCCGGGATCGCGGGGGTAGCGATCACCCTGGCGCTCGGGACCGGACTTGCCCTCGCGGTGCGTCGTCGCGACCACAGTTCGACCTGACGATGGGAGCCGGCCACAGTCAGCACCTGCTGCATCCCGGGAACAGCGTCGTCCACCGGATCAGCGCGCAGACCAAACTTGTTGCTGCAGTAGTCTTCACAACGGCTGTGGTGGCCACCCCGGGTAAGCAGATCTGGGCCTTCGGATTGCATGCACTACTGCTGATCGCGGTGGCCGCAACGGCGCGGATTCCGGCTCGACTGATCGGCCGGCGAATGCTGATCGAAATCCCGTTCGTCCTCTTCGCCGTCCTGATGCCGTTTCTGACCCGAGGCCCACGGATCGACGTCCTCGGTCTTGCACTCAGTGTGGATGGCCTGTGGAGCGCCTGGAACGTGCTGGCCAAGGCGACGCTCGGGGTCGTCTGCTCGATTCTGTTGGCCGCCACCACCCCCTTGCGGGAACTCCTGCTCGGCCTGGAGCGCTTGCGGATGCCACCGCTCATCGTTCAGATCATGAGCTTCATGATCAGGTACGGCGACGTGATCGCGGACGAGATGCGACGGATGCGAATTGCCCGTGAATCGCGGGGTTTCGTCGCCCGAGACCTGCGCCAGCTACCGGCGGTCGCGCGCTCGGCCGGTGCCCTGTTCATCCGCACCTATGAGCGCGGCGAGCGAGTGCACCTGGCGATGCTGGCGCGCGGGTACACCGGGCAGATGCCGAGGACGGACGCCGGTGCCCCGAGCCGATCCGATTGGACGACGGCCTTGAGCCTCCCAGCGGCGGCGCTCTCCGTCGCCGTGGCCGCCTGGGTACTGCCGTGACCACGCCACCAGGGACCACGCCACCAGGGACGACGCCGTCCCTGGACGTGCGCGGCCTGGCCTTCGCCTATCCGGACGGCCACCAGGCGCTGTTCGGCGTCGACCTGCAGATCGGGCGGGGCGAGCGAGTGGCCCTGCTCGGGCCCAACGGAGCCGGCAAAACCACGCTCGTGCTGCACTTGAACGGGATTCTCAGCGCCGGCGCCGGGCAGGTACAGGTCGGTGGACTGCCGGTCGCCGCCGCGAACCTGCGGGAAATCCGCCGCCGGGTCGGAATCGTCTTCCAGGATCCGGACGACCAGCTGTTCATGCCCTCGGTGCGCGATGACGTCGCCTTCGGGCCCCGCAATCTCGGGCTGACCTCGGCCGAGGTCGATGCCCGGGTGGCCCGTGCCCTCGACCAGGTAGGGTTGGCCGAGCTGGCCGACCGGCCGCCGTACCACCTGTCGTTCGGGCAGCGACGGCGAGCAGCGGTCGCCACAGTGCTGGCGATGGAGCCGGAGATCCTGGTGCTCGATGAGCCGTCCAGCAACCTCGACCCGGCCGCCCGGCGCGAACTCGCCGAGCTGATCGAGTCGCTCGACGTCACGGTCTTGATGGTCACCCACGATCTGCCCTATGCGATGCAACTCTGCGAGCGTTCGGTAATCCTCTCCGGCGGGGTGATCGTGGCCGACGGGCCGACCAGCACCATCCTCGACAACCCGGACTTGCTTGCCGCGCACCGACTGGAGTTGCCCTACGGCTATTCAGTGCCGCAACCGCGCTGAGTCGTTCACCCCAGCACTGAGCAGATCGACAGCACTGAGCAGATCGACCGACATCCCGGGCGATACTCGCCGGGGTGGCGGAGCGGTCACGATGGGGTGACCAGGAGAGCCACGGCGAGAAACCCGGCGGCAACTCCGCCCGCGACGACAAACACGATCGGTAGCCCAGCCCGGCGCGACCACCCAAAGCCCACCGCGACCAGCGCAAGCAGCAGGCCCGGGACGGCGGTGCCCTGTCCACCGAGCGCGTTGGTGGCCCACGTCAGCCCCACAGCGAGAGCAAGAACATACGCCACCAAACCCCGAGGACGTGGACGGCCGACGGTCGTCTGAGCCAGGGCAGTGATCACCAGCGCGACCCCGGCGTACCAGAGCAGATGGCCGACGACCTCGTCCCACAGATGCTCGGTCGGGCCGGGCGCGATGTTGCCGACCGAGTTGGCGGCAAGGTGAATGCCGTGCCCGGAGGTGTAGGCGAGGGCACCGAGCGCCAACAGCCACCAGGTGCGCTCGGCTCCCCCCTGGGTTGACACTGCAACCCGGACCGTCATCGCAGCCGGGGCAAGCACGAGGTAGGGCGTGAGCAGATCGAGCCAGTCGACCCAACGGGTGCCTTGCGGCGCGTCACCCAAGCCCTGCGGCAGTGAGCCCAGGTGATGCAGCAGCGCGTAGACCAGTGCTGCAGCGGCGAGGGATGACCCGTACGACAGGCGGGCCCGCTGCTGCCATGAGTCTCCTGCAGCAGCCACCCGCCCATCATGCCCGGCAGGGCCGGCGAAGCGCTTGCCCAGCCGATGCGCACCGCGGCGCCGGTGGCAGAGGACGTCGGTCGCGAGCGTCGAGCGTCAGGACCAGGTTCGCCACCAGTCGGCATTCGTCCGGGTCGTGTCGGGTCTCGTCGACGGCGAGGTCAGCGCGATGTCGTCCTGTGCGATTACCCCATTCCGGGGGGAACGCACAGGGCGCC
>JANNPJ010000544.1:0-38672 GCA_031400005.1 Kineosporiaceae bacterium
CTGGTGACGCCGTCGGACGAGGACGACGCGCGGCGGATCGTCGGTGCGATCCGGGACGAGGAGTCGCGGGCCGGGCGCACCGGCGCCGGATTGGGCGCTGCTCGGCCTGCCTCGCCCACCGTCATTCCACCCCGGCCTGACCCGGTCAGTGATCAGGCAGTGGACTCGCTCAGCCGCAGCGCCAGTTTCGGGCACAGGTTGACTGCGCGCCGGGCCGGGCCGACCAACCCTTCGGGCACCGCCGCCAGGCCACCCGACCGGGCCGCTGCCGACCCGGGCCGCGACCGAGGGTAGCCCCAGGGATCGGGCTCGAGCAGTTCCGGCAGCAGGTCCAGGCACAGACCACGACCGTCACAGGCCGTCCAGTTGATTGAAAGACCCATTCTTCCAGCACCTCTCACACGTTCTCCAGGAGGCCGATCGGCGGACTCGACCGGCTGGGCCGTGATCGGCAGGACATTCGGTGCGGTCATCACAGCCCTCCATACGCTGGATCGGTCGTCGCCAGGCATCGACCGTGGCCGTGCATCAGGACGTCGTCCTCGAAGGTGTCCAAAGCGCTGCGAACAAGGCGGGCGGTGCCGTCCGGATGATGACAGGCACCGCGACCTTCAACCAGGCCGACCGCCTCCCGGATCGCCTTGATCACGGCGAACCCGGTGCTCCCGCCGCCGCCCGGACAGCCCGCTGCGGCCAGCGTGGAAACCAATCCGGCGAGATGCGGGAGTCCGAATTGGCACGGCCCGCACTGCTTGGCCGACTCGGCGGCCAGATACCGGACGATCCTGGCAGTGGCCTCGAGCCCGCACTCCACCGCCCCCAGCGGGATCACCACTCCGGCACCGAGTGACCCGCCGAACGGGGCTAGCCCGGCGCCGGAGAGCGGGGCATCCAGCGCCTCCGGCAACCGCAGCCAGCGCCCGTGCAAGCCACCGATCAATACGGCCTGCAACGCTGCCACCGGTTCAACGGTGGCGGCCAGCAACCGGCCGAGTGGGAGGCCGTGTGGCACCTCCCAGACCGCCCCTGGTTCCCGTCCCAGTTCCGCGCGGGTACCTGCCCTGTGCACGGTGACCAGAAGGGTCCCCGGCGCGTCAGACGACCCCACCTCGCGGAACCAGTCACCACCAAAGCGAGCGATCAGAGCGAGATGACCGAGCGTCTCGACATTCTGGACCAGCGTCGGACGGCCCCCCACGCCACGCTCGGTGACTCGCACCGGGGCGAATCGGGGCAGGGCCGGGCCACCGTTCAACCGGGAGACGACGGCCGTCTCTTGCCCGGTGACGAAGCCGTCCGCCGCTTCGACGACGGTGACCGGGCTGCGGTCCACGCCGACTGCCGTTCGTTCCGCCAGCGCTCGACGGACCACTGCGGCGGTGTCCGCCCGGACGTAGATGAACGCCTTTCCGGCACCGGTCAGCCGGGCCGCGATCTGCAGACCGTCAAGAACCAGATGCGGTGCGGTGAGCAGTAATTGCCGGTCCTTGTCGCTGGCCGGCTCGCCCTCGGCACCGTTCGCGACGACGACGGCGATGCCAGGGGCGGCTGCGACCGCTTGCAGTTTGACCGCGGTCGGAAAACCGGCGCCGCCCCGGCCGGTCAGCCCGGACAATTGGACCTGCGCCGCGAGTTGCGATGCGGCCGTTCCAGGTAGCGGACCGAAGGTGCTCAGGTGAGTGTCGTGGTCCGGAGCCGTTGCCGCGAGCAGTCGACCACGCGATGGCGGTCCGATCGAGGCCTCGGCAGGACGAGCGTCAATCCGGGTTTTCATCGGGAACTCCTGCGGCTCTCGGCCAGGACGCGGCTTGTGCTTGGCCCCAGGGAAGATTCGGTTGGCACCCGCGGCGGATCGGTGGCCCGCAGGGCCGGGTGGGTGGAACTCAGGACGCCGATGACGGCTAGCACGCAGGCAGCGTCGATGGTGAGCATCCAGAAGGTCGACCGGTCACTTCCGGAGCCGATCCCGTGTGCCAGCGCAACCGGCCACATCGCATAGGCGAACCAGTGCACAGCTTTCCAGGCCCGGTGACCGATCCGCTCGCGGAGCAGGCTGGTGACCACGATTGCGATCATCAGATCGAGAGCAACGGCACCGAGACCGACCCAGAGTGGGCGATAGGTGGAGGTGAACGGCAACACCAGATCGACCAGCTTGAGCTGGGCGTAGGGATCGAAGAACAGCGCAGTGACGTGCACGGCCAGGAAGATCACCGATAGCAGGGCGGCGCTGCGGTGCACGGAAGCGACCACCAGCCGGGACATCCCGGCGAAGCTCCGACCCGAGCGAGTGCCGATGCCGAGCGTGACGACGACGGTCAGTAAGATCAGCGACACCGTGCCGCTGCCGCGGGCCAGGTACCAGAGCATGTCCGTACTCATCGTTCGGTCGGCCAGCCGCCGAGCCGGACGATGCCACCGTCCGCGCCGACCAACCGGGCCGGGTACCCACCCGACCGTAGCCATTCCACCGCCCGCCAACCACGAACGATAGCGGCGGTACTCAGTGCGTTCGCCTCGGCGCAGGTCGGCGCCGCGACCGAGACGGTCCGCCAGACGGGTTCAGCGGGCAAGCCACTGGCCGGGTCGAGAATGTGGTGGACGGCGCGGGTGCCGTTCTGCCAACGGCGGCTCACCGTACTGGACGTCGCGAGCGCACCGGCATCGAGCCGGATTCGAGCTGCGGGCTGGTGGACGCCGTCCTGGACCAGCACCTGCCAACCGGCAGCCGGGCCGGGTCCGGCGGTGGCGATGTCTCCGCCGAGAGAAACCAGGACTCCACAACTGAACCGCTCGGCGACCGCCTCGGCGGCCCGATCGGCGGCGAAGGCCTTGGCGCTGGCGCCCAGGTCGAGATGGACTCCGGGCGCCATCGACAGCCGATGCCCGGCCAGCCGGACGTCGGCCCAGTGATGCCGGATCCGATGACTGAGCCGGAGCGTTATCGTTGCCGGGCGGCGCAATTCGATCAAAGCGTAGTCACGGTCGTAGCCGAGCGCTGCGAGGTCGTCCGCCAGGGTCGGGTCGACGTCACCGTCGGTCCGCCGAGCGGCCTGCAGTGCCGCCGCGATCAGGTCCGCAAGCAATAGCGAAACGGTAACCGGGACATCCGGTTCCACGGTCAACTGGTCCTGGACGGTGGCCAATTCGCTGTCCGTCCGGAACCGACTGCAGGCGGCGTCCACCGCAGCGAGTCGGTCGATCACGAGGGTCTGGGCTGCGTCCGCGACCCGTGGGTCGGTGACGACGATCCGGGCCGAGGTGCCCCAGACGTCCCATTGGCGCACGGCCGGAGTCAGCGGGAGCAGTTCCAGCAACGGCATCAGGAGCCCCCGGAAGTGACATCGGCCGATCCGCTACCGGAACTGACCGAGCCCGAACTGGAACCCGAGTCGGCGGACGACGACGTCCCTGATGAACCGTCGGTGCTGCCGTCCGTGGTGGTCGTGCCGTCCGTGGTGGTCGTGCCATCCGTGGTGGTTGTGCCATCCGTGGTGGTCGTGCCGGACGAGCCATCGGTCGTGGTGGTCGAAGTCTGGTCGCTTGCCTGAGCCACGGTGGCGCCGATCGCGATCGTGGCGACGATGGCCGCGAGCGTAAGGCCGGATGTCACCGCCACGGTCTGCCGGCGGGCGCTGTCTCGCTGATTCATCGGATTCCTCCTGCGTCGGTAGAGAGATCCTCAAACATTCAACTGAGAGGAGTCGGCGTGAAGTCTGGGTATCTCCTGGGATACACCGCCGCCCGCCGACCAGTTCCAAGCCCACTCGGCCACTCGGCCACTCGGCCAGCGATACTCAGGCGATGCTCCCTTTAGCCACCGCATTGCCCCTGTTGATCTTGTCATTGGGTGGTTACCGGGAGCATGGGCTGAGCATGACCGGAGCGCGATACCGCCGTCCCAGCGAGCTGGACAGCAAGGTCAGAACAGCGGGGTCAGGACGGCGAGAGTGGCAGCCGGGTGACGTCGACCGCGACCTTCAGCGTGCTCGACGCGCCCTCGGTGAAGATCACGCCCTTCAACGGGGGCACGTCGGTGTAGTCCCGACCCCAGGCGGTGACCACATAACCGGCGTCGACCACGGTGTTGTTTGTCGGATCGAGGTCGATCCAGCCGAGTTCGGGGACCAGCACCGAGATCCAGGCATGTGAGGCATCCGCTCCCTGCCGCTTGGGCTGGCCGGCCGGCGGGAAGGTTTCCAGGTATCCGCTGACGTACCGGGTCGGCAGACCAGCCAGTCGCAGGGTCGCGACGGCGAGGTGAGCGAAGTCCTGGCAGACACCGGCCCGGCGGGTGAGCAGATCCTCCAGGGTGCTGGTCACCGTGGTAGCGCCGGAGTTGAAGGTGAAGTCGTGGTAGATCAACTGAACCAGGTGGCGAAGGGTCTGACCGAGCGGTTGGCCGGGCAGCAGCACGGACCCGGCGAAATCGGTCAATTGCCTGGTCAGCGGCAATCGTGGCGAGGCCAGCAGGAAACCGGCCTCCTCCCGCTGCAGTCGCGGATCTGCCCGGAGCAGGCCTGCGGCCTGCTCCCAGGTCCAGCCATCCAGCAGGTCGAGGTCGGCCTGGGTGCGGTTGATGTCCACTAGGCTGGTCGCCGTCACCACCAACTGCCCATGCGGCTCGTGCACCTCGAAGTAGCTGGTCCGGTTACCGAAGAAGTCCACGGAATGGCTGATCAGCTCGGCAGTCGGGCTGACCTCCACCCGGGTCGAGCGACACACCTGGTCGGGCAGGTCTCGCGGGGTCAGGTAGGCCCAGCCGTAGGACGCGGTGACCGGGTCACCGTAGGTGTACTCGGTGCGGTGCCGGACCTCGTAGCTTCTGGCCTGATCGCTCATCGCGGACCTACCGTCATCGGAACGTCGGGCATCGGCTTCGGCGGTATCACCCGGGCGAAATGCGTCACGGCGATCACGTCGGCCAAGCTGGTGAGCTCGAGGGACAGCCGATTCAGGACCTCGGTCAGCCGAGGCCGGAACTCGCCCTGCCCGGTGATCGGTTCGTCGACCCGGACGAGTTCGGCGAGATCGACCTCCCGCAACCAGGCCTGCACGGCGCGCAGCCGGGTCAGCGGGTTGATCGCCCTGCCCGCGGGCTCCGGCAGGCGCTGCAGATCTTCGCCGAGCTGATCGAGTTGATACAGGACTGCCCTGGGGTTGTCACGATCGAACAGCAGCAGGGTGAGTAGATCGGCCGGCCGCGGTGGGCCGGAATTGCGTCGGCGATGGGTGATCACGCTCTCGGCCGAGATCAGCACCGACTCCATCACCAGGTCGTCGACCGCTGCCGGTCGACGTTCGGTCAGCGTGGCGCAGAGCAGGGCGAGAACCTGTAGCGATCGTTCGATTCGACGTCCGGCGTCCATCACGTACCACCCGGCGTCGCGCACCATGCTCTCCACGGCCAATCCGGAGAACGCCAGCAAGCCCTCCAGCACTCGCGAAAGAGTGCGCTGAAGACCGACTTCCGGCTCGGGTGACCAACCGAGCTCGAGTAACTCGCGGTCCAGACTGCCGATCACCAGCCAGGTGTCATTGGACAGCAACTCCCGGACGGCGTGCGCCGACAGCAGGGTGTGCCGGACGGCGTGGGCAAGTGTTCCGGGAGCGAGTGGATCAACCGCCAGCCGGACCAGCTCCGCCAATGGAGCGCCGATCAATGCGCTGCCGCCGCTGAATCCGGGGTAGGTGGTGGTGACGGTGGTGACCGCTCGAAGCATGACGGCCAGGCTGCTCGCCCCCACCGACCCCGGCCGTTGGCTGTGATCACCGACCAGGTCGACGGCCACCCGCAGCAACCGGACGGCGTCCTCGGCCCGCTCGGCGTACCGGCCCAGCCAGAACATGTCTTCGGCGACCCGGGACGACAGTCCGGTCGCGACCGCCACCGGGGCGACATCGTCCGAGGTCGCCTCCCAGCCGGCCCGGCCGCCCGACGGCATCGACCCGATCTCCGTCCCAGCCACCGCGGTCGCCCTGGCGATCACCCAGACATCCTTGGCGAGGGCACCTGCCTGACTGGAGACGTCCAGGTGACCGGTCTGCGCAGCGACTCGGGCCAACCCGCCCGGCATCAGCTGAAAGCTGCCAGCGGCGGCGACCGCGAAGCTGCGCAGCACCATCCGGCGTGGCTCCAGCCCGGTGGCCGCGACCACCGGTGAGGTGCTCAGCTCCAGCGCCTCCTGAGCACACCAGGCGTGCGGCTCGGCCTGGATTCGGCTCTTCAGCTCGGCCAGTTCGGTCTGGGACAGCTGCTCGCCGAACCGGTTAGCCCGACCAACCCCCCGAGCGATCGGCCGGATCACCAGCGTGGCGAGGTTGTCGAGCACATGACTGAGCGAGGCCCGGTCCCCGCACCACCAGGTGCTTACCGTCCGAAGCCGCAGCGGTTCGTCGAGCAGTGCCTCGCACAATGCGGGCAGGTACGGCACCAGACCGGGGTTCTCCAGTACCCCGGCACCGGGCGGATTGACGATCGACACGTTGCCCAGCCGGGCTGCCTGGAGCAGCCCAGGCACGCCCAGGCGAGAGTCCGCCCGCAGTTGCAACGGGTCGCAGAACCAGCCGTCGACCCGGCGCAGGACGACGTCCACCGGTTCCGGACGACCCAGCGAGCGCAGCCAGACCCGGCCCTCCCGGACCGTCAGATCCTGGCCCTCGACCAGCGGAAATCCCAGCAAGGTGGACAGAAAGGCCTGGTCGAAGGAGGTTTCACTGGCGACGCCCGGGGTCAGGATGACGACTCGAGGAGCCTCGGCGGTGGACGGCGCAACCTCCTGCAGTGCGGCCCGCAAGGTATGGAAGAACGAGCGCAACCGCTCCAGCAGGGTGTCTCGATAGAGGCCCGGCATCACCCGCGAGACCAGCCGCCGGTTCTGCATCGCGTAGCCGGCACCGGAGGGAGCTTGGGTGCGGTCGCCGAGCGCTGTCCACCCGTCCGGCGAGCGGACCAGGTCGGTGGAGGCCATGAGCAGCTGGTTGGGTCCGGGCAGCCGGATGCCGTCACACGGCCGGAGGAAGCCGTCGTGGCCGAGAATCAGCTCCGGCGGGATCAGGCCTCGACGCAGCAGATCACGGGGGCCGTAGAGGTCGGCTTGGAGACGATCGAGCAGCTCCGCCCGCTGGATCAGGCCGGGGCTCAGGTCGGCCCACTCCCGGCTACCGATGATCAACGGCAACGGATCGAGCTGCCAGGGTGCAGCCGGCTGGTCGGCGCCCGCGGGAGCACCGTAGGTGACGCCGTCGTCCTCCAGCAGTTGACGGATCTGGGCCCCTCGGGCCTGCAGACCGGCAAGGCCGAGCAGATCGACGGTGGCGGCCAGATCCTGCCAGCCGGATCGGATCACGCCGGCCGGGCCGAGCAACTCGTCATTGTCACCCGACCTGGTCGGACGGTCGGCGAGCCCGACCAGGTGGGCTGCTCGGTAGCGGTCGACGATCCCGGACGCTTCGCCGGGACCGCTATCGGCGAGGGTCATCCACCGATTCTCCAGGGCTGACGAAAACCCCTGGTACCCGGGTCCGGGTGAAGGCGGCGTCAGGTCCGGAACGGCGCCTTCCGATCCCACCATTGGCTCAATTGCTTGGCCGTGTGCTTGGGCCAGTCGACCTGGAGCGCATACGTCGGGGCGGTGTCGTAGCTCCACCACATCCATGGCCCATCGGTGGCTTTGCTGTCCGCGGTGAGTAGCCGACCGCCGTAGCGGACACCACCCCCGCGCGCCTTGGCAGCCCACTTCACCCGCTTGACCCGCTTTCGGTCGGCGAGCTGATCGGCGCGCTGATCCCGTTCCGCCGAGGAGGTGTAGCTCAAGATCACCAGTCGGACGCCGTTGCCGAACGTGCATCGGATCTGGCCGGTGGAGTGCTCGCTGTCTGCCGCCGAACCCTTGCAGGTCTGCCCGGCTGTGCCCTTCTTGCCCGGATTGATCGGGACCACCGCCGTCCAGTCGCTGGCGATCGACTGGACAGCTCCGTAGGGCGCGGTGGCCTCGGCGCTGACCTGGGCACCCTGCGGACCCTCACGATCGGTCTCGTCGAGGGCAACCACGGAGTACCGATGCTGATCGGCGTCGCCGGGCCGGTCGGTGAAGGTACTCCCGCGCACCGACCGAACGATCTGGCCCGGCGTCCCGGCGTCCCGGTAGACGGCGTAGGCGGTGGCGCCTGGCACCTCGTCCCAGCCCAACTCGATCGAGATGTTCCGGGTCTTCGCCGAGAGCCCGGTGACTGCCGGCAGGTCCGCACCACCGAGACGAGCCGGCGTGGACGGCGTCTGGGTACTACCGGAAGCCGTACTCGGCGTCTGGCCCGAGCCGGCCGGGAGAGTCTGCGCTGGCGTTGCGGAATCTGTGTCGTCGTCACCCAAGGCAGGCCCGTTCAGTACCAGCCCGACCAGGACCAGCACCACGGCCACACCGACGATCACCGGCCAGCGCCGTCGCCAGGCAGACAGCCCGGCTCGCTTCACCCCGAACCGCACGGACCCGGCCGTTCCCGGATCGGACGGTGCGGGGATCGCCGGTCGCGGCGGGGTCAGGGCCGACAGGTCGATCGAGCCGGTCGAAGCCAAGGCCGCGGCGGCCGCGGCGGCATCGGCGGCGGCTTGCTCGCGGGTCTGGCCACCGGCCACGGTGAGCGGGGCAGGCATCGGCTCGACCCGGATGGTCGGGGTCCAGAACGCGGCGCCAAGGAACAACCCTGGTTCATCCAACAGCACCGGCTGCACCCCGACGACGTCGAAGATCGCCCGGGTGACGAGCGGCATCTGAGCCGACCCGCCGGTAACCAGGATGGCGTCCAGCTGGCGGGCCCGCAGCCCGGCCACCTCGATTGTCATCGCTAGCTCCCGGGCCGAACGGAGGATCTCCGCCCGAAGCACGGCTTCCAGCTCGATCCGGCTCAGTTCCAGCGGGACGTCGATCAGCGGACCGGCGTCCAGCTGCACATATCGCTGCTGGGTGAGCTCCTGCTTGGCGCGGCGCACCTCGCGGAAGAGGCCCTCCGAGGCCCGACGCCACTCGGCGTCCGGTGGCTCCCAGAGCCGGCTGGCGAGCTGGGCATCCGCACCTCTGATCTTGTGCGCGATCACCTTCCGGAAGAGCAGGTCGTCGAACTGTTCACCGCCGACACCTTCGATCCCGCCGAGGGCCCGAATCGCCACGCCGGCAGCGGTGGATTCGAGTACTGCGGTCTCGGCGCTGCCGCCGCCGAGACCGAACAGAGCGATCTTGGTCCCGACGGCGAATCGACCCAGCCGGGCAAGCTGCAACGCGGCCGCGACCGGGTAGTCCACCAGCTGCGGCGGAACGGCCGAGCTCGCACCGAGACCGGCCAGCGCAGCCGCCGCCAGCAGGGCCTCGCGACGGGTGGAGTTCCACCGCGGCGAGCAGGTCAGCCGCACGTCCGTCGGCTTGCCACCCCGGCGCCGGGTGGCTTCGGCCTCCACCCGGCGGAGTACCTCGGCCACCGCCTTCACCGGGTCCACCGCCTTCTGCCCGAGGATCAGCGGTTCTCCCAGGCCGAGCGAGCGGCCGGGGGCACGGTCCCAGCGCTCGGGAGCAATCTTGGCCTGATGCTGAGCCGAAAGTCCGGTGATCAGCTTGCCGCCGGATTCCGCCCAGATGCCGGAGGGCATGGTCAAGGCGCCGTCCAGCTCAATCGGCTCGATCCGGCCGTCCGCACCCGCGATCGCTGCCCGCGTGAACGATGTCCCGAAGTCGATCAGCAGAATCCAGTCGTTCACGTCGCTCCCGCTCCTCGCCCGGACAAACCGGGATCTCCGCTGCTTACTGGGTGGCAGCGCGCACAAGGCTCCCATGCTGAGGGCAGGTGCAGGATCACGATTCGGATGAATCTTCACGATTGGTTAGTTCGCACTGGAATTTCCCGGAGTCGGCAGCGCATTGAGTCAGGGCTAGGCTTTCGAACCCCACCTCAAGGAGGTTTGCCGGTGAGCAAACCGATCCTTCTCACGGTCGACGACGACCCTTCGGTCTCCCGCGCTGTCGCCCGTGACCTGAGACGGCGCTACGGCGAGCACTATCGCGTCGTCCGTGCCGACTCTGGTGCCGAGGCGCTCGAATCCCTGCAGGAACTTCTCCTGCGCGGCAATCGGGTCGCGGTCCTGCTGGCCGATTACCGGATGCCTCGAATGAACGGCATCGAGTTTCTGGAGCAGGCGATGGACCTGTTTCCGATGGCGCGCCGGGCGCTGCTAACCGCCTATGCGGACACCGATGCCGCGATCGAGGCAATCAATATCGTCGATGTCGATCATTACTTGCTCAAACCGTGGGAGCCGCCGGAGGAAAAGTTCTACCCGGTGATCGACGCCCTGCTCGACGCTTGGCGTGCGACCGGTGACCGCCAGGTGGAGGAAACCCGAATCATCGGCCACCGCTGGTCGGCCAAGTCCCACGAGATCCGCGACTTCCTGGCCCGCAGCGGCGTCCCCTATCACTGGTACTCGATCGATGAAGCCGAAGGCCGCAAGCTGCTCGGGACGGCCGGAGCCGCCGAAGACGACATCCCCGTGCTGCTGACGGCGGACGGCGATGTCCTGCTCAGCCCGACGATCAGCGACCTCGCCGCCAAGGTCGGGCTCTTTACCAATCCGGCGGAAGACTTCTACGACCTGGTCATCGTCGGCGGTGGCCCGGCCGGGCTCGGCGCGGCGGTCTACGCAGCTTCGGAGGGCCTGCGCACGGTACTGATCGAGCGGACCGCCACCGGTGGTCAGGCCGGCCAGAGCTCCCGGATCGAGAACTACCTCGGGTTTCCGGAGGGAGTGAGCGGAGGCCAACTCACCGACCGGGCTCGCCGTCAAGCCAGCCGGTTCGGCGCCGAACTCCTGACCGCACGCAAGGTCACCGGCCTGGAGACGCATGGACCCAAGCGGGTGATCCACCTGGACGACGGCACCACGGTGGCGGCGCACGCCGTCCTGCTCGCCACCGGCGTCAACTACCGCCGGCTGGAGGCCACCGGCGCCGACGGCCTGGTCGGTCGAGGGGTCTACTACGGCTCGGCCTCAACCGAGGCCCAGGCCTGCTCCGAACAGCACGTAGTGATCATCGGTGGCGCGAACTCCGCCGGGCAGGCGGCAATGTTCTTCTCCCGGTATGCCTCCCAGGTGACCCTCGCCGTCCGCGGTCCCGACCTGGAGCGGTCGATGTCTCAGTACCTGATCGAGCAGATCCGGGGGAACGACCAGATCACCGTGCGGACCTGTACGGAGGTGATCGAATGCGTCGGCGAAGACCACCTGGAACGGTTGGTTCTGCGGGACAACCAGTCCGGGGCGAAGGAAGTCATCGACTGCAGCCATGCGTTCGTTTTCATCGGAGCGGCACCCTTCACCGACTGGCTGCCCGAAGAGCTCTTCCGAGACTCGGCCGGATTTATCCGGACCGGAGCCGACCTGCTGGACTCCGGCAAGCGACCCGAAGGCTGGGCCCTGGACCGCGACCCGTACCTGCTGGAGTCGAGTGTGCCGGGGATTTTCGTTGCCGGTGACGTCCGGTCGACGTCGGTGAAGCGAGTGGCCTCCGCGGTTGGTGAAGGCGCGATGGCGGTCACCCTAGTTCACCAATACCTAGCCACCACCTAATACCCATCTGCGAATGACCAGCTGGAGACCCGATGACCACCACCGAGCAGAACGACCGCCTCACCCCCGCCGAACTCTCCGCGTACTTCCTCTTCGAGGCGCTGGACGCGGAAAAGCTGGATTGGCTGTCGGAGCACGGCCGGGTCCATCACTATCCCGCCGATTCCACGGTGTATGGCGCGGAGGAGCCGGCGACCTGCTTCTTCATGCTGCTCGAAGGCACGATGATCCTGTCTCGGCGGGTCGCCGACCATGACGTCGAGATCTCCCGGACGTCGCAGCCGGGGGCCTACAGCGGAGCCACCCGGGCCTGGCTGACCCCGACCTCGGCCGAGGCCGCCGCGCAGAAGTACGCCGGATCGGTCCGGACCCAGACCGCGTGCAGCTTCTTTCAGATCCCGGCGGACGATTTCGGTGCTGCCCTGCAGCGCTGGTTTCCGATGGCGATGCACCTGCTCGAGGGCCTGTTCATGGGTCTGCGCTCATCGGACGCGGTGATCGGCCAGCGGGAACGGCTGACCTCGCTCGGCCGACTTACCGCGGGCCTGACCCATGAGCTGAACAACCCGGCAGCGGCGGCAGTTCGGGCGACGGCGACGCTGCGCGAGCGGGTTGCGGCGATGCGAGCCAAGCTCGGCCATCTAGCTTCCGGCAAGGTCGACCCGGACACCCTGGTAAAGCTTTCCAAGCTGCAGGAAGAGGCGATCGAACGGTCTGCCAAGGCAGCCAAGCACGCGCACCTGAGCCCGATGCAGGCCAGCGACCGCGAGGACGAGATCAGCGACTGGCTCGACGACCATCACCTGACGGCCGGCTGGCAACTCGCCCCGGTCCTGGTCGCGTCCGGCCTGGATGTCGACTGGCTGGACGAGATCCGCGCGTCCATCCCCGGTGAACACCTGGAAGCCGGGCTGAGGTGGATCACGTACGCGCTGGAGAGCGAACAGCTGATGACGGAGATCGAGGACTCGACCGACCGGATCGCCGGCCTGATCGGCGCCGCCAAGCAGTACTCCCAACTCGATCGGGCCGAGCACCAGCAAATCGATGTGCATGCCGGCCTGGACAGCACGCTGATCATGCTCGGCGCCAAGGTCGTCCAGGGCATCACCGTGGTGAAGGACTACGACCGGACCCTGCCTGAGATCCCGGCCTACCCGGCCGAGTTGAACCAGGTATGGACGAATCTGATCGACAACGCGCTCGCCGCAATGCAAGGGTCCGGCACGCTGACCCTGCGAACCAGCCGGGACGGCGACGTCGTCCTGATCGAGATCGGTGACACCGGCCCCGGCGTCTCGCGCGAGCTGACCTCAAAGATCTTCGAGCCGTTCTTCACCACCAAACCGGTCGGTGAGGGCACCGGTCTCGGGCTGGACATCTCCTGGCGGATCGTGGTCAACCGACACGCCGGTGATCTGCGAGTGCAGTCCGTGCCCGGAGACACTCGCTTCCAGGTCCGCTTGCCGTTGACCGGCTCCGGCCGCGACTGACCAATTCTGCCAATCACTGGCTCACCGGCCAACCACCAACGCCAGGCCTGATCAACTCAGCGCCGCATTGACACAGCGCCTCGAACCGGGCGGCGTCTCGAACCGGCAGGCGTCGATGGCCTCGGGCGGTAGATCGAGCCGCTACGCTCTGGATACGCTAAGTAACGGCACTACTCCACCGTCCGCAGGGCACAACCGGCTGAGCCGGGACCCGTAGACCTACCCGGTGCTGGCCGCTGTCAGCTTCGGGACGTCGTCCCCACGCTGGTCGATCATGCGCGACGGCGAGAACGCGATCCCGACCAAGAGCGCGATCAACGCCAGCAGCGCGCTGGTGCGCACCAGCGGCCGGCACTGCCGGCCCCGACCATGAGCTCAGGCTGACCGAGCAGACGGATCTGCACGTCGGCACCGAGACTCGATGCATCATCCACCTGCCACGACGGCCTTGAGTGCGCGGAAAATGACTTGGTTTGCGCCCCTGAGCTGCACATTCATGCCAATTCAAACGTTGCCGGAGATTACCAGCCAAGGTGCACCAGTGGTTCCCGGGACGGCCGGGGAACCCCCCAAGATCCGAAAAGAGGTGTCTGATGCGCGGTCGTAGCTGGGTCTGAGGCCCCTTCACCGGGCTCGAAGTGCCCGACATTCCTTCCTAAAACGCGGCTCGCCCCCGGCCGTTCAAGCTCGGCGGCGCGCCGTTCGGACGAGTTTCCGGCAATGTCAGGACCGTGCGCGGTTGTGCCGCGAAACTGATCAACGAGGCCTTCCCCGACCCTCAGTCATCATTCGGAGGAACCTGGATGTCGAGACCTGAAGTGGAGCAATCCACTACACAGAGCGACGTCCTGGTGCCTTCCGTCCGTCCACGCAGATCGCCGGAACAGATCTCCCGGCGGCCGGCCAGCTACCGGGACGTCTTCGCGGTCGCGGAATTCCGCGCGGTCTTCCTGGCCGACCTGATCTCGTTGCTCGGTGACCAGATCGCCGCTGTCGCCGTCGCCGTGCTGGTGTACCAGCGCAGTGGTTCACCGTTGCTTGCCGCGCTCGGATACGTGACGGCCTACCTGCCGTGGTTGCTCGGTGGCCCACTGCTCGCAGCCTGGGCCGAGCGGTTCCCCAGTCGCGCCGTCCTGATCGGCTCTGACCTGGGCCGAGCCGCACTGATCGGGCTGGCCGCAGTGCCCGGCTTACCGCTGCCGGTGGTCGGATTGCTGATCCTGATGGCCGCGATGCTGGCACCTCCCTTCGAGGCGGCCCGTTCGGCGCTCTTGCCGCAGATCCTCGAGGGTGACCGCTACCCGGTGGCGATGTCATTGCGGGATGCGGTCCATCAATCAGCCCAACTGGTCGGGTTCGGCGTCGGCGGGGCCTTGGTGCTGCTGCTTTCCGCGCCCGGGGCACTGGCTTTGAACGCGCTCAGTTTCACCGCCTCGGCGCTCATCCTGCGCTCGGGCCTGGGCCCGCGCACGGGCGTAGTTGATCTCACCAAGACCACTGACCCGACAGCCCTCCGATCGGGCGATGCCTACCCCGCCCTGGTGGACCGCTCACTCTGGCGGGAGGCAATGGCGGGTTTGGCCGTCATCCGCGCGGATCGCCGGCTTTCCACCCCGCTCCTGCTCGGGATCGTCGGGGCTGCGTATGCGATCGTGCCCGAGGCAATCGCGCCCGCTTACGCGGAATCCGTCGGTGGTGACGCCACCGCAGTCGGACTGATCATGGCCGCGGTCGCGGGAGGCAGCGTCCTCGGCGGGCTGGCGATCGGGCGACTCGTGGCTCCGGCGAGGCGGATCCGATTGATCCGACCGCTAGCCCTGGCCGGCAGCCTGCCACTGGTGCTGGTCGCGCTCGAGCCGAACCTGACCATCAGCCTGGTGCTCTTCGCGCTCACCGGGCTGGCGTCGTCCTACCAGGTGGCCGCGAACGCGATGTTCGCGCAGCGACTGCCGGCCGCGGTCCGGGCTCGGGCGTTCGGGATCGCCATCACCGGAATGTATGGCGGGCAGGCACTAGCCATCGTGCTGGCCGGCGCCGCTGCGCAGTTCCTCGAACCCGCCACGGTGGTTGGCTGCACCGGACTGCTTGGCGCCCTCGGTGTGCTCCTGCTGGCCCGGCCTAGTCAGAGCGCGGAAACAGCCTGGAGCAGGCACCAGCAGCATTGAGGTAGCGGTCTTTCCGTAGGTGCGGGACGTACTCGGCAACGGCGGCCGACCAGGGTGAGCATCCGAATCATGTAGACGGTCCGGGCATCCAGTTTCCCGGGGTACGGCTTCGAGCCGGCTGATCCTTCAGCGTTTCCTCTTCGTCGGAATCCAGCTCGGCGCTTGCCTTCTCGAGATCCCGTTCGGCGGCGGGATTCATCCCGGTCAGATTCGGATGAACCGGCAACGCGGTCTCCGTAGGGTCGGTGTCCCGGTTGGCCGGTGGCGGATTCGCCGCCCACTCGGTCGATCGTTCGGCAGCCGGCGAGTCGATCAATACCCGCTGCACCGGTAGCGATTCGGGATGATTCTCCTGCAGGAAGGTCAGCAGTGCCTCGCGGATCTCACAACGTAGGTCCCAGGCGGTCGGAGCATCGATAGCAGAAGCCAAAACCCTTACTACCATGGTTGTTTCGGTAGTATCGACGACTTGAAGCACCCAGTCTCGACGATCCCAACGGGAGGACGCCGCGATCACCGCCTCCGCGTGCTCGCGCAAAGGCGCCAGCGGGGTCGCGTAGTCCAGGTGGAGAAGCACCGCTCCCAGGACCCGGGCTTGAGTCCGGGTCCAGTTTTGGAACGGTGTGGTGGTGAAGTAACTGGTCGGCAGCACGAGCCGGCGTTCGTCCCAGATGTGCAGAACGACGTAGGTGAGGGTGATCTCCTCGATCCAGCCCCACTCGTCCTGCACCACCACGACATCATCGATCCGGACCGCATCGGTGAACGCCAGTTGCAGCCCGGCGAACATGTTGGCGAGGGTGGTCTGCGCCGCCAGCCCAGCGACGATTCCGGCCAGTCCGGCCGAGGCCAGCAGCGATGCCCCGAAGGTCCGCATCTCGGGAAACGCCATCAGGGCCGCGGCCAACCCCAGCACGATCACCACGGCCGCGATCACTCGCCGCAGCAAGGTGATCTGGGTCCGGGCTCGGCGGACCCGACGGTTGTCCTCGATGTCCACCCGTAACCGGCCGAGCAAGATCTTCTCCCCGACCACCAGGAGCCGAACCAGCAACCAGCAGGTGCTTCCGATCACCGAGATCAGCGCGGCACGACGCCAGCCGGTGCCCAGCTGGAGGCCATGCGTGGTCACCAGAATGGCGACCGTCGCAATGGTGACGACCCACGCGCGGCGACAGAAGCGGTCCAGAGCGAGCAACGACGGCAGGTCCGCGCGCTTACCGACCTTGGCGATCATGTGGCCAACCACCCAGGCGAGGGCAGCTGCGATGAACCCGGCGACGGCAAGGTTGGCCACCGCGAGCCAAGCGGTTCGTCCCATGTCAGTCTCCTCCGGGTAGGCTACGCATCTCGCGCCATCGCCTTGTCAACGGTCTGTCAGCGGTAAGTCACCAGATCAGCGGCACCTTCGAGGTGTCCATGTGCGTTGAAGGAGATCAGGCTGGCGGCACCTCGGCCACTGACGATCTTGGTGATTCCGGTGTTCACTGCCACTCGGTTCAGCGCGATGAATCCCTCCGGGCCCAGTCCGAGCAGATCGGCACAAATTGCGGCCAGCACGCCACCGGAAGTGAACATCAGACCGGTGCCGCCACGCCCGAGCGAGGCCAGAAACTCACGCTGACCGGCGACGGCCTCGTCCCGCCACTGCGCGAAGGTCCTCCCGTCCGAGCTCGGCCGACCGGAGCGGATCCACCCGAGCAGACCGGCGTCCAGCTCTTCCTGCACCGCACGGCCAACGGCGGGACCGAGTTCGGCAGGCGCCGCGTGCTCGCGGATCAACCCGAGGTGGTCGTACTCGTTCAGCCGCGGGTCGACGTCCACCGGCAGGTCCCAGGCCGCTGCTTCGGCACAGGTGGTGGCGGTGTCCTGTTGCCGCCTCAGCGACCCGGCGATCATCCGGTCCGGCCGGACGCCGCTGCGGACCAGCGCGTCGGCCACCAACGTCGCCTGCTGGTGGCCGACGTCGGAGAGCACGTCGTAGTCCGCCGCCCCGAAGGACGCCTGGCCGTGCCGGATCAGGTGAACGACGGGCATCGGCGTGCGATCAGCTGAGCAGACGGAGCCGGATCGTCTGCGGCAGGCTCTGCAGCGCGGCCACCACCCGTGGATCGGGGTGCACCGAGACATCGGTGATGACGTACCCGATCTCGCCACGGGTACCCAGGATCTGGCCGTCGATGTTCACCCGTTCGGCGGCGAACACCGCATTGATCGCGGCCAGCACTCCCGGGGTATTGCGGTGGATGTGCACCAAGCGGACCGCGTCGACCCGCTCGGGCAGGGCCAGCTCGGGCATGTTGATGCTCAACGACGTCACGCCGTGGATCACGTAGTCGCGCAGCTTGCTTGCCACGAACCCACCGATGTCTTTCTGCGCCTCCTCGGTGGAGCCACCGATGTGCGGGGTGAGGATGACGTTGGCCATCCCGCGCAGCGGGGAGACGAACTCGTCACCGCGCCCCTTCGGCTCTTCCGGGAAGACGTCGATCGCCGCACCGGCCAGGTGCCCGGACTCCAGGTGCCGACGCAGGGCCTCCTGGTCGACGACGAAGCCCCGGGACAGGTTCAGGAAGATGCTACCCGGCCGCATCAGACCGAACTCCTCTTCACCGAAGAAATCGCTGTTCCCGGGCCGGCCATCAACATGCAAAGTGACGATGTCCACCGAGGAGAGCAACTCCTGCAGGCTGTTCACCGGGCGGGCGTTGCCCAGCGGCAACCGATCCGCCGTGTCGTAGAACAGCACGTTCATGCCGAGGTTCTCGGCCAGGACCGAAAGCTGGGTTCCGATGTTTCCGTAACCGATGATGCCGAGTGTCCGGCCGCGCACCTCATGCAGTCCGGCAGCGGTTTTGTCCCAGATCCCGGCGTGCATCCGTTCGTTCTTCTCGGACAGCCGCCGGGTCAGCCCGATGATCTCGGCCAGCGCCAACTCGACGACGCTTCGGGTGTTCGAGAACGGCGCGTTGAACACCGCGATGCCGCGGGTCCTGGCGGCCTCCACATCGATCTGGTTGGTGCCGATGCAGAAGGCTCCGATCGCCATCAGGTCCGGCAGCGCGGCCATCACCTTCTCGGTGATCTGGGTCTTGGATCGGATGCCGATCAGGTGGACGCCAAGCGCCTGCTCGACCAGTTCCTCCTCGTCAAGCGCCCGATCCAGCGAAGCAACCTCGCAGCCAACCGCCTCGAACGCTACCCGAGCGTCCGGATGGATGCCCTCGAGCAGCAGAACACGGGTGCCTGCGGCGAGTTTGTTAACAATGGTCACTGGTGTTGTCCCTGCTTACTTGCTATAGGTCGGCACGATCTGGGCTCTGGCCAGCGTGTGGAACGCGAGGTTGAACGAGATGACAGCGGGAGTTGCCGTGTCATCCACATCGAGTGCCTCGACGTCAATCGCATGGACGACGAAGAAATACCGATGGGGCCGGTCCCCGGCGGGCGGGGCCGCACCTGCGTAACCGGCGACACCGAAGTCACCGCGGACGTGGAAGGCGCCCTTAGGCAGTTCGGCGCCACCTTCGGCACCTGCGCCACGAGGCAGCTCGGTGGTCGAGGCATCCAGCCCCACCACCACCCAGTGCCAAAACCCGCTCGGGGTCGGGGCATCCGGGTCGAAACAGGTGACGACGAAGCCTTGGGTCTGCTCCGGGAAGCCGGACCACGCCAGCTGCGGAGAAAGATTGCCGCCTTCATAGCTGAACAGGTCGGCCATCGGCTCGCCGTGCTGCACATCGGTGCTGGTCACGACGAAACTGCCGGCAGCCGGGAGCAGCGGGTACGGATCGGGCGTCTGCGGGCGATCGAGAGACACGTTTCACGCTCCTGGGCTGGCGGTCGGGGTGGGCCCTGAATCTATCGCGCACGTACCGAAGCAGCAGAATCCGCGACCCTCTGTCATCTCCCGACTCCAGGCCCCGAGACGCCGTATCGGGGCGGATCGGGCGCGGGTGAAGGAGCGCGTGCCGGACCACGGACGGCAGGAACACGCGAGCGTGGGGTGGGCGGGCTGCGCCGGTCAGCCGGTGGGGTTGGCGGACGGGCGGGCGCCGCGCGTCGGCACCGTGATCCCGCAGGCCTTCAGCGCGGCCTGAGCCTCGGCACTCTGGAACATGCCCCCGCCACCCCCGCCAGGCCCACCGGGCGCACCTGAGGGGCGAACTCCGTCAGCCGGAGGCGTGCCGTTGAACGTGCCGGACGGCCGAGGATCTCCGGACGGCCGGGCGCCACCGCTGGGCATCCCACGCGGAATCGCCGTTTCGATCCCGGCGGCCTTGAAGCACGCCTGGATCGCGGTCATGTCCATGCCGGCGAAGCCTCCACCACCTCGACCGTTGGCGGCCGGCGAGCCGGTCGCAGCCGACGACGGGGTTGCCGCACTCGAACCGCCGCACCCGACCAGGGCGAGCAGAAGCACTGGAGCGGCCACGGCGGTCCGGACGCAGGGGAAACGAAGGTGACTCTTCACCATGAAATCTCCTTACATAGGGGTATGAGTCAGGTGCGAACAATGACGGAGGTGGCAGTAACCGCTCCATCGGCGGCGACCTCTCCGGCCACGCTCACCGTGACGCCGGTCTTCAGCGTGGTCAGGCCCTTGCCGGCAACGAGGGTGATGGTGGCGCCCTCCGGAACGGTGATCTTCACGCTCTTGCCGCCCAGGTTCTTGATGGTGAGGGAGGTGCCGGACACTTTCGTCACCGTGCCGACAGCGACCGGAGTGGCAGCAGTCGCCGTCCCACCAGTCGACGCGCCACCGGCAGCACCGCCCACACCACCGCCTTGCCCGCCCGGGGCTGCTCCGCCGCCGACATTGCCGAATCCCCCTGGGGTTCCCCCTCCTCGCGCAGCGAAGCCACCAGCCGCCGCTCCCGCGACGGCACCGGTCGACGTCCCGCCGTAGTGCTGCTGCACCTGCGCCCCACCGATGAACGCCAGCACGGCGAGGATTCCGGCAACGAGCAGAACGGTCACCCGGCTGGGCCGGTGATTGACCTCGGCGAGCAGGTCGAGGTCTTCGTCCACGACCTCGACCGGCGCTCCGGACCAGCTCGCGTCCAGGTCGACACCGTCGGGTCGAGCCACCTCCCACCCGGTCATAGCGTCCGATCGCCTGGGTTGGTCCACGATGTGCTCCGGATCTGTTTGCGGTAGCTGCTTTCGGACGAAGAGGAGAACCCCGAGATCGCTTTCACTCGTAGCGCAAGGCATCGATCGGACGCAGAGATGCCGCCCGATTGGCCGGGTAGAGACCGAAGAACAGGCCGACCATGACGGACACCCCGAACGCCAGACCGACCGAATAGGGCTCCACCATGGGGGTTACACCAACGATGTCGAATTGGCTGCCGACCAGACCGACGATCACGCCCATCACCCCACCGAAGACCGAAAGCAGCACTGCCTCCAGGAGGAACTGGGTGACAATGTCAAACTTCTGCGCCCCGATCGCCTTTCGGATGCCGATCTCCCGGGTCCGTTCGGTGACTGTGACCAGCATGATGTTCATCACCCCGATACCACCGACCAGCAACGAGATCGCAGCCACCGAGGCAAGCAGCACGGTGAAAGTCTTGTTGCTGCTGGTGGCCGCCGCGAGGAAGGACGACGCGCTGGAGACGGTGAAGTCGGCGTTGCCGGCGGTCACCTTGTGCCGAGCGTTCAGGATGTCGGTGACCTCGATGGTCGCCGCAGCGACCGTCTCGGCCGACGTCGCCTTGACCGAGATGCTGCTGATCGAGCCGTATCCGGTCAGAGTGTCCTGAACGGTGGTCAGGGGAGCGAGCACCCGATCGTCCTGATCCTGCGGTCCGGTGCTGCCCTTCTCGGCCAGGACGCCGCGCACGGTGAACTCGATTCCATTGAACTTCAATACCTTTCCGACGATCGACAGGCCGGTCCCGCCGGCCAGATCTTCGGCGACGGTGGTACCTACCAGGGCGACCCGGCGATGCTCGGTGTAGTCGGTGTCGGTGAATGCGGAACCGGCCTGAACGGTCGAGTTGTCGTTGTTCAGGTAGCTCGGCGTGGTCCCGATGAAGGTACTCACCGAGTGGCTGGCACCGGTATACGTCGCAGTCACCGAAGTCGCGCTCACGGTCGGGGCAACCGAGAGCACGTCCGGTGCCTCGGTACTACTGAGCAGCGCCGCGGCGTCCTCGACGGTCAGCGCGGCAACTCGGGTCTGGGTGCCGCTGTCCACCGTGCCGGTTCGCCCGCCCGCACCACCCGGGAAGCCCCCGCCACCGAGGCCACCCCCTGCGCCACCCCGGCCACCGGTTCCACCCGCGCTGGCGGAGACGGTCAGGGTATTGCTGCCCAGCGAGCTGATCTGCGACTGAACCGCCGCACTGGAGCCGGTACCCACTGCGACCAGGATGATCACAGCGGCCACGCCGATCAGGATGCCCAGAGTAGTGAGGGCCGAACGCATCTTGTTCCCGGTGACCCCGCGAACAGCGAACCGGGCGGCTTCCATGAACCGGCTCATCGGGCCACCTCAAGGGCACCCGGTGGTGGGTCCGACAATGCGGTCGCCCGCTCGTCCAGGACGATTTCGCCGTCTCGCAAGCGGACGACGCGCTTGGCCCGGGTGGCCACTTCGTCCTCGTGAGTGATCACAACCAGCGTCCGGCCGACCATGTTCAGCTCGTCGAAGAGGCCGAGAATCTCCGCGGTGCTGTGACTGTCCAGCGCACCGGTCGGTTCATCGGCCAGAAGTAGCACCGGATTCGTCACGATCGCGCGAGCCACCGCCACCCGCTGCTGCTGCCCGCCGGACAGCTTCGAGGGGATGTGAGTGAGCCGGTCGCCAAGCGCCACGCGTTCCAGCGCGGCGATCGCCCGAGCTTTTCGCTCAGCCGGTTTGACTCCGGAATATGCCAGCGGTAACTCAACATTGGTCGCCGCCGTGGTCCGTGGGATCAGGTTGAAGGACTGAAAGATGAATCCTATCTTCCGATTTCGGACCAATGCCTGACGGCGCTCGTCGAGCCGCCGGGTGTCGACACCGTCCAACAGGTATCGCCCATCGGTGGGGACATCGAGACAGCCGATAATGTTCATCAGCGTGGACTTTCCGGATCCCGAGGCACCCATGATCGCGACGTAGTCACCGCGCTCGACGATCAGGTCGACTCCGTTCAGGGCCCGGACCTCGGTGTCACCGGAGCCGTAGATCTTTGTCGCCGCCCGGACGTCGATGACCGGACGAACCCTTGGCAGCACCGGGTCGGGCACTGCCCGCACGGTCATCGGCCACCACCGCCGATGCCCCGAGCTGCGCCGCCGGCCCCGCCGCCGAAGCCGGGGACCCCGGACGAGGAGGTGGTGGTGGTCAGAATCTGCACCACGTCACCGGCTGCCAAGCCACTGGTGATCTCCGTGGTGGAGCTGCCTTCCAGACCGGTCTCGATCACGGTGGGGGTGGCGACGCCCTCCTTCAGCAGCATGACCGAGCTCCGAGAGCCGGTGGTGGTGATCGCGTTGGTGGGCAGGATCAGCGTGTCCTGCGCCGAACCAGTGGTGACGGTCACGCTCACCGAGGCACCGAGTCGGGCCGCGGCCGGTGGGTCGGTGACCGAGACGGTCACCGGGTACTGGACGACGTTGTTGCTGGTGGTGCCCTCGGGAGAGACCGCGCTGACCGTCCCGGTCATCGTCTGCTCGCTGGCCGACAGCGTGACCTCGGCCTCCTGACCGACTTTGAGAGTCCCGATGTCCGCTTCGGCGATGGTCGCGGTGACCTCCAGCGCGCTCATGCTGGCCATCGTGATGAACGCGCTGGAACTGCTGGAGCTGGACGATGACGTACTTCCGGTGGACGACGTCCCGGTCGATCCGGTCCCATTCGAGGAACTCTCGCTGGATGACGAACCGCTCGTGGAACTGCTGGTACCACCGCTGACGTCGTCACCCTCCGCACCGGCGAGGGTCAGGATTGTTCCGGCGAACGGTGCCGTCAGCTTGGTCTCTTCCAGCCCGTCCTCGGCGTCATCCACATGCACCTGGGCGTTCTCGATGCTCACCTTGGCTTGGGCCAGCTCGGCCGCAGTCGGGCCCGCGGCATCCTTTGCGGCGGTGGCCTTCTGCTGAGCGAGTTGCATCCTGGCCGACGCCAGCTTCTGCTCGGCCTCGGCCACCGACTGCTTGTCCTTGGTGAGCGTCGCACTCGGCGCTTTGGCCTTGGTGTCAGCGGCCAGCTTCTTCTTCGCCGTCCGCAGGGTCGCCTGCGCCGATGCGACGCTCAGCTGCGCCGAATCGATCTGTAGTTGCGCGCTTTCTTCCTCCAGCGACGTCTGGCCGGCAACGAGTTCGTCGTAGGAAGCCTGCGCCGATGTGAGGCTGGCCTTGGCGGCAGCCAGCGTGCGCTTGGCCGAGGCGGTGTCGATCCGAGCCAGCGTGGCGCCTTTCTTCACCTTGTCCCCGACCTTGATGTTGACCGAGGTGACAGTGCCTGAAGCACCGAAGACGAGCGACGACATCCGTGAACTCGACAGGTTGCCCGAACCGGTGACCGTGGCCGTCAGCGCGCCCTGAGTCACCGAGGTGGTCCGGGTAGAAACCGCGGCGGTCGAGTCGGACGAGCCGATCGTGAAGTAGGCCGCAGCGATCACTCCGACCAGAACGAGGCCGAGTCCCACATTCAGCCAACGCCTGCGGGGCACTCTGGTACTCCTTCTTGAGGGGGCGTCGACGCTGCCTTCGGGGAACCGAGGGCCCACCTGTCGCTGGACCGGCGGGAGCCGCCTGGCCACGACACAGCGTGCTGGAATCGCCTGCGGGCGGCCTGTGCGCCTGCTGTGGATCAGCTATGCCGGCACAGGTTCACAGCATTTTCACAGATTCAGTGGATCAAGGATTCAGCTTCGACCACCACGGTGACCACGTGACTATTGCACCGTTACGCCATCCCAATGGGGCACCTGTACGCGTTCTGGTGGTCGACGACGAACGCACCCTGACCGATCTGCTGACCATGGCCCTGCGCTATGAGGGCTGGGAAGTTCGATCCGCCCAGGACGGCGCCGCAGCGGTCCGCCAGGCGCGCGAGTGGCGACCGGACGCGGTGATCCTGGATGTGATGCTCCCGGACGCGGACGGGCTGAGCGTGTTGCGGCGACTGCGCGAGGACGACCGAGACATCCCGGTGCTGTTCCTCACCGCCCGGGACTCGGTCGAGGATCGGATCGCCGGGATCACCGCCGGTGGCGACGATTACGTGACCAAGCCGTTCAGCCTGGAGGAGGTGGTAGCTCGATTGCGCGGCCTGATTCGCCGGACCAGCTTGGCTTTTCAGCGTTCTGATGCCGGGCTCACGGTCGGTGACCTGACCCTGGACGAGGACAGCCACGAGGTGGTTCGGGACGGCACCTCGGTCTCATTGACCGCCACCGAGTTCGAACTACTCCGATACTTGATGCGCAATCCGCGCCGCGTACTGAGTAAAGCCCAGATCCTGGACCGCGTCTGGAACTACGACTTCGGCGGCCAGGCGAACGTGGTGGAGCTGTACATCTCCTACTTGCGCAAGAAGATCGACGCCGGCCGGCCGCCGATGATCCACACCGTCCGGGGCGCCGGCTACGTACTCAAACCGGCGCAGAGCTGACTGATACATGCGGGTGAAACTGCGCCGACGAACCTTGCGAACCCAGTTGGTCTTCGCCACGATCGCCCTCAGCGCCGCGGTCAGCGTGGTGATCGGGCTGATCAGCGTGATTTCGCTGAACGCCTTCCTGGAGAGCCGACTTGATGACCAGTTGACCTCGGCGGTTCGTCGGTCACGGGTGGCTGCGGACCGGCCGCCGCCCAGGTCGACCGGCGTGCCACCCCTGCTGGCCGCCAGTCGAGAACGCCCCGGGCCGAGGCCAGGGTCGAGCCTCGGTTTCCTGATCGCCCCTGGCCAAGGCCAGGGCACGATCGGGGCGTCGATCGGCAGCAACGGCATCGTCAGCGCTGGAGTGCTCGGCAGTACCGGCTCCGTGACCGCCCTGAGCAGTGCTCAGCGCAACCGGATCGCGGCCGTTCCGGTCGACCAGGCCCCGCATACCCTCGATCTCGGCGGGTCTCTCGGCTCCTACCGGTTGCTCGCGCAGGTCACCCCGCGCGGCGAGACCATCATCACCGGACTGCCACTGAGCGGCGTCCGGGCGGCCGTCTACCAGTTGACCGCCGTTGTGGTGGCGGTCGGCGTCCTTGGTTTACTCGCCGTGGCCTTCGTTGGAGCCGCCATCGTTCGACGCGCCCTACGACCGCTGAATCGGGTCGCGGCGACCGCGACAAGCGTTTCCGAACTACCGCTGGACCGCGGTGAGGTCGCCCTGGCGGTTCGGGTTCCGGATCAGGACACCGATCCGAACACCGAGGTCGGCCAGGTCGGCTCCGCGTTGAACCGGATGCTCGGACATGTCGCCGGTGCACTCCGGGCGCGGCAAGCCAGTGAGGCCCGGGTTCGGCGGTTCGTCGCCGACGCCAGTCATGAACTGCGCACTCCATTGGCCTCCATCCGCGGATATGCCGAACTGACCCGGCGCAGCGGCCAACGACTCCCCCCGGATGTGGCGCACGCGCTCAGCCGAGTGGAATCCGAGGCGATCCGGATGACTGGACTGGTGGAGGAATTGCTCCTGCTGGCCCGTTTGGACGAGGGCCGACCGAGCGCCCGAGCGCCGGTCGACCTCTCCCGGCTACTGGTGGATGCGATCAGCGACGCTCATGCAGCAGGGCCGGGACATCGGTGGCTGCTGGACTTGCCGGAGGACCCGGTGACGGTCTGCGGCGACGAGCCGCAGCTGCATCAGATCGTCGCCAACCTCTTCGCCAACGCCCGGGTCCACACGCCGCCCGGCAGCACTGTCACCGTCCGCCTGACCGGCCTGAATCTGGCTGCCAGCGGCGTAGTTTCGATGGGTGATCTAAGTAGCGGGAAGCCCGAGGCAGTCGGTTCACCAGAAGCCATCCTGGAGGTGACGGACGACGGGCCGGGGATCAGCCCCGACCTGTTGCCGGAGGTCTTCGAACGGTTCGCCCGAGGGGACGATTCGCGCTCGCGCGGGACCGGAAGCACCGGGCTGGGATTGTCGATCGTCGCGGCCGTGGTCACCGCTCATGGCGGCCGGGTCGCGGTCTGTAGTCGCCCGGGTCGGACCCGGTTCACTCTGCATCTGCCGCTGACCCACTCCACCGACTCCCCCACCGGCGCCAACACCGGCCCTGACTCGTGTGCTGGTCTTCAGGTGGCGGCGAGCACCAGCAGGGCGACGTCGTCCCGTTCCGACGAAAAAGATGTGACCGCCCGAAGCACGGCGTCCGCAACCGCGTCAGCCAACTGACCAGCCGGGCAGTGGCCCGCCACGGTCGACTCGCAGCCATCGTCCACCCCGGCCAGCACATCGACCAGCCGCTCCTCACCGAAGAATTCTTCACCGGAGCGGGCCTCGGTGACGCCATCGGTGTAGGCGAGGAGCACGTCACCGGCGGCTAGATCGACCGTCACCTCGTGCACCTCGATGTCGGACAGTAGGCCCAGCACGGTGCCGGGCCTACCCACTGGATGCACGGTTCGGTCCCGGCGACGCAGCAACGGTGGCGGATGCCCGCCGAGAGTGAGTACCAGACGGACACCGCCGCTCCGCTCGGCCGGTGCGTTCGGTTCGGCCGGTGCGTTCGGTGCACCTGGCGCATGCTGATGCACCTGCCCGTAAACCACCGTGCAGAACCGTTCGGGGTCGTCTGGACTCTGCAGGGCCCGATTAAGCTGCTGCAACACCTCGCGCGGTGGCCAGCCTTGGGCGCTGAGTGTGCGCACGGTGTATCGAGCCGTCGACGTGATGACAGCCGCGTGCACTCCCTTGCCCGAGACATCACCGACAACGAACGCTGAGACCTCGTCACTGACCTGGTGCACATCGTAGAAGTCACCACCGACTCCGCTAGCACGCGCGGACGGCACCGACCGCGCCGCCAAGCGCAGTCCGGGTATGTCAGGTAGGGACGTCGGGAGCAGGCTCTGCCGCAGCGTGTCCGACAGCTTTGTCTGCTCGTCGAGCAGGTCTCGCAGTTGCCGCTCGGTGCGATTGCGCTCGGTGACATCGCGCAGGACGATCAGCCGAGCGATCTGGCGACCGACCTGGTCCCTGACCCACGTCAGGGAAACCGAGACGTCGCGCGGCGCGCCGACGACGCTCTGCGCGGTCTCACGGTCCTCGGTGACGGTCGTGGAGCCGGTCTCCTCGAGCAGAGCGTTCCACGTTCCTCGGGTCCGGGCACCTCGAGTACCCGGCTTCGTCCGGTCCGGGATCTGCCGCGAGGCAGCCATCTTGGGGATCTCGCCGATTGTCCGAGTGAGGCGATCCGACGGCGATGCCGGGTAAACCATCACCTCGGCCTCGACCGTTCCGGCCCCAGATTCGACGTCATCGCGTTCCAGCACCGGAGCCAACCCGGGTACGACGTCAATGGCGTAGCGGCCGACCATCGATCGACGGGAGTACCCGACCATTGCCGCACCGGCCATGTTGACGTCCGCGACCCGGCCGTAGACGTCGAGCACCAGCACGCCGTCCGCCATCTGTTCGATCACGATGCCGCGGGCGACGGGGGTCAGGTCGAGTAATCGGAACCGGAAAAACCCCCACACCAGAACGACCGCTGTGATTCCGAACAGGAATGGTGTCGGATCGATGACGTCGTCATCGAGCAAGCCTAGGTTGAAGACGATGTTTCCGATGCACGGCAACAGCGAGGCCGCGATCAGCAACGCCCCCTGCCTGCGGTACGGCCGAGCGATCCGGGAAAGCCGAGCGAACAGGACGAAGTCGGCCGCCAGCATCAGCGCATAGACGTACGCCGCGTGCACCCAGAACAGCGGAGGAGCCGCGCCGGGGACGGGCGCTCCCAGCAGCCGGACGGGCGGATCCTGATACTCCTGCAGGAGCAAGCCGTAGGGAACATCGGAGACCACGATCGGCAAGATGAACAGGGTCATCGCCACGATCGGGTGGATCATGAGCAACCCGAGATTTCGCCTGGACAGCCGACCCCGGCCGGTGTATTCGCGGACGAAGCTCCAGAGCAGCGGCGGCAGCGTGACGATGCCGACGAACTTCAGCGCTGACCACCATTGCGCCACCTCGACCGTTCGACTGCTGAGTTCGAGGGCGTAGCACAACGACCAGAGCTTGACCGAGAGCAGCATCAGCGCCAACGGACGACTGCCGACGCTTTGCCGGTTGGCCCAGACGAATCCAGCGAGCGAGAGGTAGCCGATGCCACCGGCGACGAGCGCGCAGATCAGTCCCACGGACCATGACACAGCGCTCAGCCACCTCCCCAGGTGGATATGGACGATCCTCTGATGCCGTGGCACCTTGCTGGCCACGTCTGCCCGGTGATCAGGGTATGCGGGCCTGACCAGCAAGTCAGGAACAATCCAAGAGTAAAGGCGGGGCAGGGCTACTGTTCTGGACCCAGGATTCCCTAGCCTCGCACGATCCGGTCGCCAGCGCCTGGTCGACCGAAGTGGAAACCCTGGGCAAAGTCGCAGCCGATCTCGCGCAACCTTCTCGCCTGACGGCCGGATTCAACGCCCTCGGCGATCACTCGCATCCCGTGTGCATGCGCCAGGTCGATGATGGCCGTCACGACCGCATCGCCGCGCGGGCCCTCCCCGACAGAGGAGACAAAAGCCCTGTCGATCTTCATGAAGTCAAGATCGAAATGCTGCAGATAGGCCAAGGCCGAATGGCCCGTCCCGAAGTCATCGATCCCGACGCCGATGCCGTTCGCAATCAACGTGCGCACCCCGGCGTCCACCCCCGGCAGGGAACCGATGAAACTCTGCTCGGTCAGCTCGATCTTGATCCTGCTCCGGTCCACCTCGCCGCGTTTGACCGCCTCGATCAGCCGGTGGATCACCCGCGGGTGCTCCATCGATCGGGCGGACAGATTGATCGCCAGCCAGGGCCCGGCTTCGCCCCCGAGCTCGGACCACCGAGTCAACTGCTCGATCGCTGTCTCGATCACCCAGCAGTCGATCTCCACCACCAGACCGGTCTGCTCGGCCACATCGAGGAACAAGTCGGGCGCGATCAGCCGGTCCGGTGAGTCGGGGGCGCCGTCGGTGTCGAACAACCGCACCAGCCCTTCGGCGCCGATCACCCGCCCGTTCGAGAAGTCGATCACTGGTTGGTATTGCATCACCAGTCGGTCCTCATCGAGGGCGTTGCGCAACCGCCGCTCGGCCCGTTGCCGGGTCTGGGTGCGGGCCTTGAGCGCCTCATCGAAGATCATGTATCGATCACGGCCGGAGTCCTTGGCCCGGTACAGCGCGATGTCCGCCTCGCGCAGCAGGTCGTTGCCGGTCACCCGGCGCCCGTCGGACCTGGCCACGCCGAGACTGGCCGGGCAGACCAGCATTTCACCGGTCTCCGGGAGCACGTACGGCGCCCGCATGGCCTCCACGATGCCGCTGGCCAACCTGCGGACCTCCAGTTCGGCGGCACCGGGCGGCGGAACGACGACAAACTCGTCCCCGCCCATCCGGACCGTCACCGAACCATTGGGGACGACGGCCACCAACCGTCGAGCCACCTCGATCAGCAACCGGTCGCCAACCTGGTGACCGAGGCTGTCATTGACCACCTTGAACCGGTCCAGGTCGAGCAGCAGCAGGGTGACGGACGGAACCGGCCGGACCGGGCGTCCCGATGATCCGTCGTCGCCGGTCAGCAACTGCTGCATCCGCCGGTCGAAAGCCAGTCGGTTGCCCAGCCCAGTGACCGGATCGGTCGCCGAAAGCCGCTCCAACGTCATTCGATCATGGACCTGCCGGGTGACGTCGATGGTCGCTCCATAGACCACCCGATCACCACTGGTCGCCGACCACGACTGGACGTGCCGGATCTCGCCGCCAGGCCCGATCAGCCGGAAGGTCTCCACCCGCTCGCCGTCCGAACCGGGACCGGCCTCCAGGTCAGCGCCCAGATCGAGACGGCGGGCCCGCTCCAGGTCGTCAGGGTGGACAAAGGCATGCCAGCGTTCCGGGGTCGGCTCGAAGGTCTCGGCCGGAACACCTGCCAGCCGGTACATCTCATCGGACCAGATCAGTTGCTTGGCATCGGCCCGCCATTCCCAGGTCGCCAGTCCGGTCAATTCCTGCGCCGCGCGCAGCCCGGCCAGCCCGCTGCGCAAGGCCGCGGCGTCATGCTCGAAGGCGGTGACATCCACAACGCCACCCCAGGCACCGAGAACCTTTCCGGACGCATCGCGGCGGACCTCGCTCCAGGCGTACGCATGCTTGGCCCGGCCGTCGGAGGTTTTCAGACGCAACGCACCCGCCACGCCACGGCCGGTGCCGATCGCTGTCACCGCAACGTCAAACCGACCACGATCCGCCGGCGCCACAGCCGCTCGGACCGCCTTCAGGTCCAGTTCGGCCTCCGGGCCCAAGCCCAGCAGTCGAGCCACCGGTGACGACCAGGTGCACTCGCCGCTGACCGCGTCCCACTGCCACAGACCCATGCTGTCCGGTGCGGGCATCGCCGGCGGCATCGGTGTGCCCACGCGACCCCGACCCCGATCCCGGGCCCGAGGGACCCTGGTTATCGGCTCGACCGGCTGCTGCCTGGGAACCAGGCGCTCCGGCTGCTGCTCGCTCCCGACCGGCTCTGGTTGAGTCGTCCCACCCTTGAAGGACATCCCTTTGAGGGACACCCCATTGAGGGACACCGAGGAGACGGGCGGCCTCGGGCTCGGCGCAACCGGGCCGAGCGTCGTCCCGACCAACCGCGTTGCGAACGAGCCCGTCTCAGCCGAGGTAACCGCCGACGTCACCCCAGCCGCGGCCGACACCGGCCCGGCAGCCACCGTCTCGGGTGGCGCCATCTCGGGTGACACCATCCTGGCTGGCGTCGATACGACTGGCGTCCTGCCTGATGTCGTCCCTGGTGACATCAGCACTGGTGACGTATTTGCCGACGCCGGTGCGGTTGGTCTCCTGACAGCCGGTGTGATTGGCGCAGGGATTACCGGCGCGGGAAGCCTTTTCCAGGTTCGGGCGACCCATCCGGTGAATCCGCTCCGCGCCGGCTTGGCCGCCGGCACAACGGTGACCGATGCGGCGGCCGCCGGCATCTCACCCCCCGAGGACGTTACGAACGGCTGCCAGTCAAATTTCGCGGTTCGCACCTGGATCCGCGGTTGTTCCGGCTCACGATCGTCCACCCCGCGGGTGAAATGAGCGGAATCCTGAGCCGGTGCCTGAACCGATATCGGCTCCCGGTCGGTCGGCAAGATCTGATCGGTCGCGAGTGCTCGGTCGGTCGGCAATACCTGATCCGTTGCCAAGGCTCGATCTATCACCAAGGCTTGCTCTATCACCAAGGCTTGGTCTGTCACCAAGGCCTGGTCTGCCTGGCCTGTCACCAAGACCTGGTCTGTCATTAAGACCTGGTCCGTCGCAGGCGCTCGCTCGCTCGCGGGCATCCGGTCGATCGCGAGCCACTCGTCTGTGGCGCGGGTCCGATCAGAGTCGGCACCGACCGGCACCGGTGAACTGGCAGGCAACTCACCGATCGCGGCCAGAGCGGCGATTCGCTCCCCGGCGACCTCGGCGAGGTCGGCTGTGGCCTCGATATCGTCGTCGTCGAACCAGTTTGGCCGCTCCCCGATCAAGGCGAGGACGGCGAACACCTCCCGGGTGAAACAGGCGTGCCTGCCTTGCAACGCTGGCCCTTCCCGGAGCAGGGGAACAGCCAGCACCACCTCGGCGCAGCCACAGCAGTCCGTCGTCAGTTGGTTGTGGTTCGCCCTGATGCCGGACAAGGGTTGATCAAGGCTGATCACCGTGCTGGCAGGCGCGACCGGTCTGGTGACGTTCTGGATCAGCCCGGTCCGCCAGGCCTCCGCACAGGCCGTGCCAGCTAGGTTCACGTCGGCACCGATCGAGGTGTCGGCATCATCGGAGGACACCGTCCAGACCAAACGGTCCTGGACGGCGAGCGCAATCCTGGCTGGGGCCTCCAACAGGATGGCGGCTTCCCGAACAAGTAGCTCCAGCACGTCGGCCCGGGTCGGTCCGGCCGCAGCCAGCCGAAGCAGGGTGGCTTCGAGTGCCGCGACGTTCGCTCCCGAGGCGCTCGAACCAGGCCCGCTCGAACCAGGTCCGCTCAGACCAGGCCCGCTCAGACCGGGCGTCCTCGGACCGGGGACGCTCTGGCCTGGTCTGCCCCAGCTGGCTTCGGGTCCGTCGTTGCGGCTAAGGCTGAGGCCGCGATCCACCCGTAGGTCGGCGCGCTGGCCTGAGCCGATGGCGTCCCTAGGATCGACGTCCCAAGAATTCATGTCGTCCCTGAGGTTGGCCTCTCGGTCGAACCCTGGCTGCCGTGACTCTGGCAGCCCTGTGCCCGGCAGCATGGCAGCGGGCAGTGCTCCAGATTCGTAGGCGGAGGCTCGCGGCCGATCGATGCGCGACCGCTTGCCCCTGGTGCCCCCTGTGCCCTGCAGGAGCGCCACGCCGCCTCCTTCATCGCCGACCTACCGGCATCTGTTTACACAACGTGATGGTCTGATTCTGGAGAGTAGTCGTGTGGAACCGGATGTGCATCGTCTTCGAGCAAGCTCTGCGATTGAGCATTGCTACTCATCCGCCACCTACCGGCCACACCTAGCGTGGAGATCGCGTCCAGCATCGGGCGCAGCTTCCGGCAGATCGCCGGAGGTGCGAGCCGAGGAGCCGACGATGAGCGATCAAGCTGAGCCAGTTCTGGCGGTGGTGCTGGAGCGGCTGGTAAGAGCCGGGACGATCACCGGTGAGCATGCGGACGTCGTCCGCACGAATTTCCAGCTCGACCTCCAAAGAGATCTTCAGAACCGCGCCAGTCGAGCCGGCGAACAACGCAACAGTTCGTGGACGGCGATCCTGGCCGAAGTCGGTGGCTACGTCGGTGCCGCCTTCGTCGTCGCGGCTGCGCTGGCCTTGGTCGGCCCGGGCTGGGACAATTTCTCTCAGTCGGGGCGGATCGCCGTGCTGGCCATCCCGGCGGCGCTCCTGCTGATCGCCGCTGTCGCCATCGCCGCCGGAACGCCAGGGAAATGGACCGTTCGGCCAACTGCGACCGATGATGACGAGAGTTCGGCGGCTGGGTCTTCGGCCGGCGACGTGGTCGCCTCCGCCGCGGTCCGCCGGTTGATCGGCGTGCTGGTGCTGGCTGGGGGTGGACTGCTCGGTGGCGTCACCGCCGTGATCCTCCATGACGCGGACTCGGACCGCTGGATTCCGCTGGCGCCCTTGCTGGTGTGGGCGGTCGGTTACGCGCTCTGCCGAGGGGTTGCCCTGCACGTAGGTACCGCTGCTGCATTGACCTGGACGGTGCTGGTCAATATCGACGTGAACCTGGACGAACGGTTCCCGTTGAGCGGACTGGTTCTGGTGCTTGCCGCGGCAGGGTGGGCGGCACTGGCGAGATACCGACTGGTCCAGGAGCAGGCACTGGCGATCGCCGTCGCGGGGGTGATGGCGTTCATCGGAGGGGAGATCGCCGCCGCTTCCGAATACGAAGGTCTCGGCTATCTGCTCCTCGCCTTGTTGGCCGTGGTCGGGCTTGGCAGCTACATCCGGACCCATGAGCTCAGCGCTCTCGGGGTGGGGGCGGCTGCCCTTGCCGTCGTCGTCCCGCAGGCGGTGATCGACTACACCGAGGGGTCGCTGGGGGCTGCCGGCGGCTTACTGATCAGCGGGCTGTCGGTGGTCGCGGTCAGCGTGCTCGCCGCTCGGCTGCGTCGAAGCAGTGCCGTGCCCAGCTAGGGCCTGATCTTCCGCCGCCTCCAGTCGACCCCTGAGTCGACCGCAGGGCCGACCGCAGAGGAACCTGGCCCGACCTCGTTGCGGGCGGTAGGAGCGACGTCAGGCCCAACCAAGGTCATGCAGCCGGTCATCGTCGATGCCGAAGTGGTGAGCGATCTCGTGGATCACCGTCACTCGGACCTCCTCGACCACCTCGGCCGCTGTCCGGCAGTAGTCCAGGGTGGGGCGACGAAAGATGGTGATCCGATCCGGCAGCGAACCGGCCGCCCAACCGTCGTCCCGCTCGGTCAGCGGGGTGCCCTCGTACAGACCGAGGAGGTCGGGGGAATCCGGCGGGGCGTCGTCCTCAACCAGCACGACGACGTTGTTCATCAGCTTCGCCAGGTCGGGCGGGACAGCGTCCAACGCGTCGCTGACCGCACCCTCGAATTCCTCCCGAGTCATTTCCACCACGCCCCCAGTGTCCGGCATCGACGGCGAACCGGATCCCGGAGAACGTGAAGACCCCGTCGGCGATGCACCGACGGGTCTTCACGTTGTCCGGACTCACCTTGACCGGCTCTGCTTGACCGGCTCTGACTTGCCCGAATCGCTGCCCTGGCCTGGCTGCCCCTGGCCTGTTCGGCTAGCTGACCGCGTTCAGTTTGGCTAGTTCGTCGTCCGTGAGCACGAGATCGGCCGCGGCCGCCGAGTCCTTCGCCGTCTCCGGTCGCGACGCTCCCGGGATCGGAATCACGATCGGGGACGTCACGAGCAACCAGGCGAGGCAGACCTGCTGCGGGCTGACCCCACGAGCCTCGGCGACCTCCTGGAATGGGGTGTGCGTTGACCCCAGCCCACTCGCCTTGCGGATACCCCCGAGCGGGCTCCAGGGCAGGAAGGCGATTCCCAGCTCGGTGGCAAGGTCAAGCTCGGGGCGACTGGAGCGGAAGGCCGGCGAATACTGGTTCTGCACGCTGACCAGGCGACCGTCGAGTACGCCTTGGGCCTCGCGGATCTGCGCCGGGTTGGCATTGGAGATACCCGCCATCCGGATCTTGCCCGCGTCCAGCAAGTCGCCAAGCGCGCCGACCGACTCCGCATAGGGAACCTTCGGATCGGGGCGGTGGAACTGGTAGAGCCCGATGGCTTCGACCCCGAGCCGCTTCAGCGAGGCCTCGGCGGCCTGCTTCAGGTAGTCCGGATGCCCGTTCACGGTCCAGGAGCCGTCTCCCGGACGGAGGTGGCCGCCCTTGGTCGCGACCAGGACGTCCGAGGTGTCGGCGCCGTAGGCCGCGAGCGCCTCGGCGATCAGCGACTCGTTGTGGCCCACCTCGTCGGCGTGCTGGTGGTAGGCGTCGGCGGTGTCGATCAGAGTCACTCCGGCATCGAGCGCCGCGTGGATCGCCGAGATTGAACGCCGGCGGTCGGGCCGGCCTTCGATAGACATCGGCATACCGCCGAGACCGATCGCCGAGACGTGCGCGTTCCCGATGGTGCGCTGCTGCATCCGTCCTTCTTCCTGTTTGCCCGCTTGGTGCCGGCCGCCGTCGCCGGCCCAGCCGGTTGCTCGCCCGCCTGCTCGGCTGGGTTCCGGTGCCTTGTCGGCACCGAACCGGCTGCGTAGGGAGTCAAGGTGGTCGATCCCTCAGATCTTCCCGCCGCTGTCGGCGGAGCGCTCGTCGAGGCCGCTTTGGAGATCTCCCCCTGAACCCCCTATGCTGACGTGGGTCGTCGACGGGATCGATTGTCCGTAGTCCAGCAGGCCCCCATCGTCTAGTGGCCTAGGACGCCGCCCTTTCAAGGCGGTAGCACGGGTTCGAATCCCGTTGGGGGTACGCTCTACCGAGTACGCAAGATGCACGACGCAAGGCCCTGTAGCGCAGTTGGTTAGCGCGCCGCCCTGTCAAGGCGGAGGTCGCCGGTTCAAGTCCGGTCAGGGTCGCAACGCCTGGGTAATTCTCGTCCTACCCGGGATGCATGGCCAGGTAGCTCAGTTGGTACGAGCGATCGACTGAAAATCGATAGGTCGGCGGTTCGACCCCGCCCCTGGCCACCACACAAGACATGCGCTGACCTGCACGGCAGCATCTCTCCCGTGATCTTGGTCTGTCCGACCGTCTACGGCTGTCAGCGGCGCGTCGCCACAGTCGCAGGTAGGTCACATTCGCCAGCACCCCGCCGCGCTCGCCACAGAAGATCCTGCCGTCCTTGCCCGGCGGGGAACTGCTTCAGATGCGAATGAACGACGCAGTCAGCTCCGGCGGGCAGGGAATGCGCCTGGAGCGGTTACCTGGGGACTCCTAACCTACAAGCTGAGTGAGGTTGTTGCGCAGGGTGGCGACCGTGGGGTGCCCGGGCCCGTACACGGCCTCGGCAATGCCCACCGCCCGCACCAGCAACGGCCTCGCCCCCGCCGCATCCCCCAAATCCTGCAGCACCAGCGCGAGGTTGCTCAGGGCGGTGGCGACGGCGGGGTGCTCGGGTCCGTACACGGCCTCGGCGATGCCCACCGCCCGCACCAGCAATGGCCTCGCCCTCGCCATATCCCCCAAATCCTGCAGCACCAGCGCGAGGTTGTTCAGGTCCCTGCCTACGGTGGGGTGCTCGGGCCCATACACGGCCTCGGCAATGCCCACCGCCCGCACCAGCAACGGCCTCGCCCCCGCCACATCCCCCAAATCCCGCAGCACCAGCGCCAGGTTGCTCAGGCGGTTAGCGACGGTGGGGTGCTCGGGCCCGTACACGGCCTCGGTGATGCCCACCGCCCGCTCCAGCAACGGCCTCGCCCCCGCCGCATCCCTCAAATCCTTCAGCACCAGCGCGAGATTGTTCAGACCGGTGGCGACGGCGGGGTGCTCGGGCCCGTACACGGCCGCATCAATGCGTAGTGCCCGCACTAGCAACGGCCTCGCCCCCACCGCATCCCCCAAATCCTTCAGCACCAGCGCGAGATTGCTCAGGTCAGTGGCGACGGCGGGGTGTTCGGGCCCGTACACGGCCGCATCAATGCGTAGTGCCCGTTCTAGCAACGGCCTCGCCCCGGCCGCGTCCCCTAAATCGTTCAGCACCATCGCAAGGTTGCTCAGGCCGGTGGCGACTTCGGGGTGCTCGGGACCGTACACGGCCTCGGCGATGCCTAACGCCCGGACCAGCAACGATCTTGCCCCGGCAGCATCTCCCAGATTGTGCAGCACCGTCGCGAGGTTGTTCAGGCGGATGGCGACGGCGGGGTGCTCAGGCCCATATACGGCCTCGGCGATACCCAAAGCCCGCACCAGCAGAGCCTTTGCGGAGCCGAGCCGGGCATGGACCTGCTCATAACCCCCAGCTCCATTCAGCAACCACGACAGCTCCGACGCCGCGTCAACGTCATCACCGATCCGACCCTCGCCACATCTGGCCGCTGCTTCGGCATGCGCGAACAGCACCGCCCACCGCGCCCACCCTGCTGGCGCTCCCCTCACCTCACCCGGCAGATCCACACGCAGCAGTCGGGTGGCGACCCGATGTGGGCCGCTGATGGAGGGCGGTGTGCGTGATCGAGAGTCGCTCATCGAGAGATGATCACGGCCAGCAAGATGACCCCGTACAGGGCGATAGCCACGTGCAGGACGGTCCAGAGTCGATGCAAGGGCAACCGGACCAGGCGAGGGAAACGACCGTTGTGAGCCAGCCTTGCGTCGTCCAATCGGGTGTCGATGTCGGGAAGCTCGCCGGCGGCAACGAGGACACGGGTCAGTTCACGGGCCTGAGCGAGGTGGTAGTTCGCGCGTTCGTGGTATTTGGCTGCGGCAAGGGCCCCGTACAGGCCACAGAGTCCGATGAAGAGGGCCAGCGGCCAGGTTCCGGATCCGAAGTCTTGCTGGACGATGAATCCGCTGAGCGCGGCGGCCAGAGCCAAAATGTAGTTGGTAAGAGTGGCGCGTTGAGTTTCGGACTGCCGCATCTGGTTGCGGTGCTCGGTCCAAAACGCCAGCAAGGCCGGCGAACTCGTCACCCTGGGCTCCCGTCTGATGCGGCATCGTGGCGGGCCCGGAGGGCGGCTTGGATGAGGCGGTGCACTTGCAGGCCGTCTGTTGTTCGGGTGGCCAGGGAGTAACCCACCAGCGTGCCGACGGCCTTCCCGAACGCCAGCGGATCGGTCACAACAGATTGGAGGGGTTCGGGGAGTTCGTCGGGGTGGTTGGTGAACAGGTCCAGCGGGATCGGCTCGGCGGCGTAATAGGCGCAGATATCCAGCAGTTGGCCGGCCGCCGGGTTGACCTCGGCGACCTTGTCGAAACTGATCTCCCACAGGGTAGCCACAGTGTCCTGGTGCCCGGCGACTCGTCCCTCCCCGAGCATCTGCGCGGTCCTGGTCTTCAAGAGGTTCAGGTACTCCGGGCCGGGCATGGTCGTTTCGTCGAGGAATGCCGCGGCCTGTTCCACTGCCAGTGGCAGTTGGCCCAGCTCACCGGCGATCGCCGCGGCCGTCTCCACCGTCACCGCGGGGACGCGTTTGCGGATCAGCGCCACGGCTTCATCGAGGTGGATCACGTCCAGGGTGCGGACTGGCCCGAGCGTCTTGAACCCGCTGTGCCGCGTGGTCACCAGGACGTGGCCAGGGC
>JANNPJ010000552.1:0-3061 GCA_031400005.1 Kineosporiaceae bacterium
ACCTGAACCCCCAGCGCCGCCTGCACGTCGGCAAGATGTGCTGCAACCTCGGCCAGTCGTTCCGAGGTAATCCCCAATGGCGCAAGTGCCGCCAGCGCCCGCCGCGCCCGGATGCGGGTGAACCCGAGGGACGCGATCCGCTCGACCAGCGAGACCAGAGCTTCCTGCTCCAGCGCCGACACGATCAGCAGGACCGCGTCGGCACCGTGTGCCCGCGCTTCCCAGACCTGGTAGCTGGTGAAGACGAAGTCCTTGCGCAGCACCGGGACGTCGACTGCGGTCCGGACCGAGACCAGGTCTTCCAGGCTGCCGCCGAAGCGCTGCCGCTCGGTCAGCACGCTGATCAGACAGGCGCCTCCGGACTCGTATTCCGCGGCCAGGCCCGCGGGGTCGGCAATCGCCGCGAGCGCACCCTTGCTCGGGCTGGACCGCTTCACCTCGGCGATCACCTTGACCGTGTCGCCGTGCCGCAGCACCGACTCGGCCGGCCGCGCAGACGGCAATTGACCAGCCTTTTCCTGCAGCTCTTCGAGAGTTGTGCGGGCCTGCCGTTCGGCCAGGTCCGCGCGAACGCCGACGAGGATCTCATCGAGCACAGTCATGCAGGGCTCCCCTCGTCGCGATCGATGTCAGACAGGTCGATGGTACCGAGCGGAAACGGGTGCTTCGGCCACCCCGGGTGCGCACCCGGTCGACCGGAGCCCTCTCAAGGCGCCAGCCAGGCGGTCGCCGGCAGATTGCGCAGCACCCAGAAAAGCAGGACGCCTGCCAGCGCCAAACACCATAACAAGGGCGAAACGGACCAGCTCTGGCGACCTTCCACGCTGCGGACGCCGGAACGGAGGGCTGCCCAGCGACCCCAGAGCAGCACCGCGACAGGGACCATCAGGACGACCACCAGATTGGCCGAAACAGCTGTCACAACATCCCCATGCATCAGCGCATGAACAGCCCGCAGGCCGCCGCAGCCGGGGCACCAATGTCCGGTGAGGAACAGGATCGGACAGGACGGGTAGCGCCCCGGCTGGTTCGGATCGACAACCGACAGGTACCCGGCCGCAACCACCGCCACCCCGGCGACCGCGAGTGGGTGGGTCAGGGCCGCCGCCGACGTGACCAGTGGCTCAGGTCCGGATCACTACGGTTTTGGCGATCTTGTCGTGCCAGCCCTGGTTGCGGCCGGTGGAGTCGAAGAACGGCGACAGGTGGACCACGAACTGGCCGATCCCGCACGTCACGGCACCGGCCGCGACCGGGATCAGCCAGCGCAGCACGGACAGTCCCCAGCCGGGAACCTGACCGTCCTGCTCACGCAGCACCTTCACGCCGAGCATCTGCTTGCCGAGCGTGGCGCCACGGACGGCGATCAGGCCGATCTCGTAGAGCAAGGCGACCACGAAACCAATGCCTCCCGTGGCAAAGATGCCGGCGAGAAGCTTCTCGCCGTTGATCAGTTCACCGGTCGCCGGGTCGGTTCGGATGTCATCGAATCCGCCGCTTCCGGCGACCGCACCCATGATCAGCGCGGCCACCACACCCAGGATCAGCGTGAGGAACACCCCGTCCAGCAGGCGGGCGGCGAGCCGGCGCGGCATCGAGGCGAACTGGACGTTCGCCGGGATGGCGGACGCCGGATAGCCCGACGCACCATAGGCAGGCTGGCCGTAGGGCTGCGGCTGGCCGTACCCGGGCTCCTGCCCGTAGGGCTGCGGCTGCCCGTAGGACGGTGGCGGCTGACCGTACGGCGGTGGCTGCTGACCAGGCTGGCCATAGGGCGGCTGCTGGCCATACGGCGGTGGCTGCTGACCATACGGCGGCGGTTGCTGACCAGGCTGGCCATACGGCGGTGGCTGCTGGCCATACTGCGGCGGTTGCTGACCAGGCTGACCATAGGGCGGCTGCTGGCCATACGGCGGCTGCTGACCGTACCCGGGCTGCTCAGGGTCCGGTTCGGACCCCTTCGCCGGGTTCGGCGGCGGCGCTCCGTAATCGGACATTTCTACCCCAAACTGATTGTGGACCCGACCGATTCGGGCAGACTATCCGCCTGCCCGTCCCCGGTCCGCCCGAATGACGTCCAAAACCTTCGTCAGCGGACGGAGCGGCCCTTGGAGCCGAATCCCATCGCGCCGAGCACCTTGCCGACCACCGGGCCGAGAGCGATCACGACCGCGCCGACGATGAAGAGCCAGACGTAGTCCCAGCCGAACGCCACGGCCAGGCACATCAGCAGCGAGCCCAGCATGATCACACTGACAGCGGTCCAGGCCGCGACCGAGTTTCCGTGCCCGTAAGGATCGTGCTGCTGCTGCCGATCTGGTGCCGGATGCTGCTTGGTTCCCGCCATCTGATGCTCCCCTTTCGGACCGGCCGCCATTCTGTCAGGTCGGGCTTTCGGGCGCAGACGTTGGGTCCTCACCGCGGGAGAGCGCGTCCCAGACGTCGGCCGGGGTGTCGGCCCGGGCCTCGGCCACCGGGGACGCCGTCGCCGGCCGCTTCGAGGCCGCGGTGGGCGGTGTGCCGGCGGCCTCCGAGGGCCCAGACCGCTCGTACCGCCGCGTCGGTCCGGGCCAGGACCGGCCGCCGATCAGCGCCAGCCCGCCGGCCAGCAGGATCAGCAGGCCACCGAGCGCGGCCACCCACGGCCAGATCGAGATGCTGGCCTGCGCCGTCCCGATCCCCCCGGCCAGGATGTTTCCCGAGCCGGTGGTCCGGGAGAGCGGACCGCCCAGGGAGTCCTGAAACGCCGTCCGCACCGCGGCTGGGGTGTCCGTAGCGGCGCGTACCGCGCTGAGCACCACGACCGCCCCGGCGATCACCTGACCCGCGGCCACCAGGAGCCGAACCACCCGGCCCGAGGTAGCAAGCACGACGGCACCGGCCGCCGCGGCCAGGGCAATCGCGAACACCTCGGGTGCGAATCGCCGTCCCGGGACGGTCACTTCCCGCAGGCCCGGGAGCGTCTCGGTCACCGTCAGGGTGACCCAGGTCCGGGTGCCGGCCAGCAGCACCAGCCCAACCCCGAGCAGGGTGAGCAGCACCACGGCGCGGCGACCGGTCA
>JANNPJ010000555.1:0-35020 GCA_031400005.1 Kineosporiaceae bacterium
GCCTACCACGCGCTGGTCGATCAGTTCTGGACGCCGTGGTCCAACCGCCGGACCGACGACTGGGGCGGTTCGTTCGAGCACCGGATGCGCTTCTCTGTAGGCCAGCGCTTCGTCGATGGGCCCGTTGGTCACGATGACGAAGCGGGCATCGTAGTTGTCGAGGACGTCCAGCCGGACATACTGCGACGTCAGCCCCGTACAACCGCCACACTGCCACTTCGCACCATCGGACCACATGTGGTTGTAGACGATGAGCTGGGAGCGCCCGTCAAACACGTCAACCAGTCGGATCGGGCCGTCCGGACCGATCAGCGTGTAGTCCGGGAGCTCGACCATCGGCAGTCTGCGGCGTTGGGCGGCGATGGCGTCGAGTTCACGGGTGGCGGCCTTCTCCCGCAAGCGCAGATCCTCCAGCGCGGCCTGCCAGGTCTGCCGGTCGACGACCGGGGGTAGGGCGCCGACGGTCTGGGCGGTTTGGTTGGTCTGGTCGGTCTGGCTGGTCATGGTTCCTCCCGGGCTCGGATGGATCTGCTCTTCGATGTGTTGACCAGAGCCAGCCGCGGAAATCATCGCGCTCGGGTCCAGCTATTCGAACTTTCAGATGACGGGCGCGCGCCCAGCCACGAAGTGATCGCCGGTCTTCTTCGACTTCGTCCCGCACGATGACCCCCTAGCCGGGTCAAAACGCGCGACCAACTCGGCGCACTCTCCGAGCAACCGTGAATTGGCCCTTGCCAGCGAGCTACTGCCTCTCTCGCACAGACCCGAGTATCCTTTTGAGGTGGCTGAGTCCCGCACCGTGACCGTACCAATCGTCATAGAACAGGACGAAGATGGCGTGTGGTGTGCGCACGCTCAACTTCGTCCGGGCCTGGGAGCACACGGTGAGGGCAGCGCCGAAGAGGCTGCGCTCGAAGACCTCCGGGAGGCACTAACCGGTCTGATTCAGGAATTCGGCGCTCCTCGGGAGCTGTCGATCACGATCGCAGCCTGAATGGCGCCCCCTGCCTTCGGTCTCTGGAGCGCCTGTCGTGCGCTCCCTCGATGAATACCTGACGATCGCCATCGCCGAGCCACCGGCAACGACCACCGCAATAGACGAGGACCTACCCGTCACCGCCGTCGCCCCCACCGACCCGCACCACCTGCGCGGCCCCACCGCACGGGATCTACGCCCTCGCGCTCCAGCACGGTCAGGCAGCCCTGGTGGACCGCTTGCCCTCTCTGTTCGGCACAACCACCTGCCCGGCCTGCGGCATCTCCGTCAATCTGCCGCAGGCACTCGCCACCTAAATACCAGCGATGCCGCCGAAGTCTTCTCGACGTATGACCCTGGGACCGGGGCAAACGTAGAGTAGACTTGGCTCCAAGGTCACGGAAGCAACGATGCCCGGCATCCTCACGCGAAGGATGCCGGGCATCGTGCCTGCTCAGAGCGGTGGCGGAGGGATTTGAACCCTCGGCAGGATTGCTCCCACACACGCTTTCGAGGCGTGCTCCTTAGGCCGCTCGGACACGCCACCGTGGAGGAGGCTATCGAACGTTGCCCGTCGACGCCGAATCCGGTCCGCGGTGCGCCAAGAAGAAGGAGCGCAACAGGTCGGCGCACTCGTCGGCGCGCACCCCGCCGACCACCTCGACCCGGTGGTTGAGCCGGCTGTCGCGGACGATGTCCCGCATCGAGCCGGCCGCTCCAGCCTTCGGGTCCCAGGCGCCGAGCACCAGGCGCGGCACCCGGGCAAGCACCGTCGCGCCGGCACACATCGCGCACGGTTCAAGGGTGACGACGAGGGTGCAGCCGGTCAGCCGCCACGATCCGAGCGACATGGCTGCCGACCGCAGAGCCAGCAACTCGGCGTGCGCGGTCGGATCCTGCTGGGCCTCGCGGGCATTGTGACCTCGGCCGATCAACTGCCCGGACGGATCGACAACGACCGCGCCGACCGGCACATCGCCGGTCAGGGGCGCGGCGACGGCCTCCGCGAGCGCCCAGCCCATCCAGGTCTCGTCGTCCGTCAATCGAGGGCCCAGCAATCGAGGCCCCAGCAATCGAAGGGCTGGCAATCGAGGATCCGGCGTCGGCGAAACGCCACTGTGAAGGAGGCCACGACCATCATGCTGCCAGCACCGGTATCTTGCGCATATGCGCCTGCACGTGGTTGATCACCCACTCGTTGCCCACAAACTCACCGCGTTGCGCGATCGCGACACCGACTCGCCAACCTTCCGGCGACTCGCCGATGAACTGGTGACCTTGCTGGCCTACGAGGCCACCCGCGGGGTCCGGATCGAGCAGCACGAAATCATGACCCCGGTGGCGGCGGCGCGGGGCGTACGGCTCACTCAGCCGAAGCCGCTCGTCGTCCCCATCCTGCGGGCCGGTCTGGGCATGCTGGAAGGGATGACCCGGCTGATCCCGACCGCTGAGGTGGGCTTCCTCGGGATGGTCCGGAACGAGGAGACGCTGCAGGCCACCACCTATGCGAACCGGCTGCCGGATGATCTGACCGGACGCCAGGTGTACCTGCTCGACCCGATGCTGGCCACCGGCGGAACCCTGGTGATGGCCATCAACTACATGATGGATCGCGGCGCCTCCGACGTCACAGCGATCTGCCTGCTGGGTGCCCCGGAAGGGGTGGAAGCGATCCGCAAGGCGGTGGGGGACGACGCGCCGGTTCAGATCGTCTTGGCCGGGATGGACGAAGGACTCAACGATATTGGGTACATCGTTCCCGGGCTGGGAGACGCCGGAGATCGTCTGTACGGCGTAGTCTGACCCGAACGGAGTAGTGTCGGCCTCAAGCTGAGGTTGAGTTACTGGACGTAACGATGCGTGACAAGACCGGTACGGATAGAACATACTCGTAGACGTCGGTGGCATTTGCCCCGATGCTCACACTTCCCTGGGGAGGCCACCGTGCCGAAGGTCCGAAGGGCACTACTGGCGCTATTGATCATTTTCATCATCTACGCGATTTTGAATGATCCCACCCAGTCCGCCAGCGTCACGGGCAATGCCTGGGATCAGATCAAGGACGGGTTCAGCGCCGTCGGCACGTTCTTCGACACCCTGATTTCGAGTTGAGCTATGGCTGGGCAGATTGAGCGGTTCCATCCCAATGTGCCGAAGGAACTCGATCGGTATCTGATCCCGACTGAGCAGATCATCTTCCTGATCCGCCGGCACTGGGTAGTGCTCTTCGAACCCTTCGCCTCGGTGGTAGCCGGGCTGATCGTCATCGGCTTCCTCGATCAACAACTCTCCGGCGGCAGCCTCCGCCTGCGGGATGCAGCCATCTTGCTCTGGTTCGGGATCCTGCTCCGCGCCCTGTGGAAGTGGTTCGAGTGGTACCGAGAGCTCTTCCTGGCCACCGACCGACGATTGATGCTGGTGCACGGGATCGTCACCCGCCAAGTCGACATCATGCCGATGTCGAAGGTCACCGATATGCGATACGACCGCACGGTAACCGGTCAGCTGATGGGATACGGGGAGTACATCCTGGAATCCGCCGGTCAGGACCAGGCGCTCAGCACCATCAACTACATCCCCAACCCTGACCAGCATTATCAGGAGATCTCGGCGGTCATCTTCGCGCCGGCGCAACGACGCCTCTCGGACAAGTTGACGCCTGCCTCGACCGGCTCGAAGATTCCGATCTCGGAGCCCGAACAGGCCTGGTGGCGCCGTTCCTGACCCGTACCACTTCGGCCCGCACTACGTCGACCCGTACTACTTCGCCCGGCGTCGGCTGCGTTCGGCCGCTTCCGCCACGTCCATTGCGTTTGCCGCTTCCAGGGTCGGGGCGGTGCCACCGAGGTCGGCAGGTAGCCACCAGCGGTCCTCGTCGTCCCTGGGCTGCTGCGGGTAACGCTCCTGCAGCCCTGCCAGCAGGACGCCGATCCGGCGCTTCAACTCTGCTGTGGTCTGTATCGGGTCTGCACCTGGGGCAGGCCGGAACGGCTCGCCTACGGCCAACCCGACCGCCTTGCCCCGGGACAGATCCCGCTTCCGACCCTTGGTAAAAATTCGCTGCCCGCCCCAGGTGGCCATCGGGATCAACGGGACGTCGGCCGCGGCCGCCATCCGGGCCGCCCCGGTCTTGAACTCCTTCAGCTGGAACGACCGGCTGATCGTCGCTTCCGGGAAGACACCGACGATCTCGCCTGCCTTGAGCGCGCCAACCGCGGCGTCGAAGGCGGCGGCGCCGGCGGACCGATCAACGGGGATGTGGTGCATCCCCCGCATCAGCGGCCCAGAGACCGGATGGCGGAAGGTCGCGTCCTTGGCCATGTAGCGGATCAGCCGTTTCCTCGGGTAGGCCGGCAACCCGCAGAAGGTGAAGTCCAGGTAGCTGATGTGATTGCTGGCCAGCACCGCACCACCGGTGGTCGGGATGTGCTCCGAGCCGTCCACGGTGAACGTGATCCCGAGCGTCTTGAAGACGCCCAACGCCAGGAACAGGACTGGGGGGTACACAAGCTCGGCCACGGTTCGCACCTTAGGCCACACCGGGGGCCTACCCAAGGCCTGACAGGGGGATCTGCCCGGCGCGTGAGCGGTTGTCATAAAACAGTACGATGGGCGTGCCTTGCACGGCGATGACATCAGCTTTGCGTAGCTTTAGGCTGACCTCCATGGACACAGTCGAGTCGTCAGCGTTGACGATGAGACCGCACAACCTTGCTCACCCACAAATCATGACAGACCACCCCTATCATTCCGACCACCCGTCGTGGCACTGTCGTAACGGAACGTGCAGAAGCGAACCCGAAGCCCAATCAGCAGGCACCGATTTTCGACGGAGGGGTTGTGACCCGGTGCCCTGGAGGAACAGATGGCCGTCTACACCGCGGTGACGAACGCGCTCGCATCGACCGACACCGGACCCTCGCTGAACTCCAACGGAGTCGTCGAGTGGGGAATCAAGAACATCATCCCCTTGGTCCTACTCATGATCGGAATTGGGATCATCGCCTCCGCTCGCAAGGGTCGGATCAGTGACAACGCCAACACCCTGACGAACGTCGTCCTGGGGATGGGTGTCATCGCCGGTGCCGCAGTTCTCTACACGTTCGCCAGTGGCCTGACCGACCTGGTGTTCGGGAGCGGCTGAGGCGATGCGGGTAACGCCTGATGACGAGGTGTACCGAGTCAACACGGTCTGGCTGGGCCCGAGCGGGCTGACGTTTCCCTGGACAGCCCGCTACCTGGCCTACGCGACCTGGCTCGCGGTGTTCCTGCTGGTCTTGCTGGTCGAGGCGATCACCCCGCTGACAGTGCATATTCCACCGGTCTGGGAGCTTTGCCTGACCACGTTGTTCACCTATGGTCTGCTCGGTTTCATTGACCATGAGCGGCCGATCAAGGCGGTTTGGCAGACGTTCGTCGCTGACCTGACAACGCCTCGACCGGCCACCAAGGTCATTGCGTACCGGCTACAGCCCAAGGTCCGCACCCGGGACAAGCGGACCGCCTCCCGCGCACGGCGGGCAAGCTAATGGGCCGCCGCAAGTCGGCGACCTCGAGGGCAGCGCACTTGTCTCTGGCGCTGCGCTCGATCGAGGGCAACCTCGCCTTCACCGACACCGCCGCCTGGGCCTGGTTCGCGCTGCCCACGCAGCGGTGGGCGTTCCGCGCGGACGGCGAGCGGCTGAACCTGATCATCGACACCGCGACCCGGCTCTCCAGTCTGGCCGGACGGCGTCTGCACCTGCGGGTCACCTCCCGGCCCTACCCGGCAGCGAGCTGGGCGCGCGCGCTTGATGCGCGGACGCCGGACCCGATTCCCGGCGTGGAGGGCAACACCTGGGCCGACCACCTGGTCCGCGCCCAGCAGCACGTGCGCGCCTCGACGATGGCCGAGAAAGAGGTGTATCTCGGCGTCCAACTGAGCGAGCGCTCCCAGGTCGCGACCGCGACCCAGAAGCTCCTGCGCCGGCCCACCCGCAGCGAGGTCGAGCGGGTGGACAAGGACGCCTCGCTGGTCACCGAGTCGATCACCGGCCCCGGGCTGGAAGGCCGTCCGGTCAGCCCGCGGGAGCTGGAGTGGCTGATGCGCCGCTCGCTCGGGATCGGCCTGCCCGCCCCCGGTGCGCTGTCACCGGTGAAGGACGGCCGCTGGGAGACCGAGGACCTGCACGAGCTGACCGAAGGCGTGGTGCACGAGGCTGAGCCATTCGCCCCGAGCGTCAAGGTCAGTCGCCGCGACCCGGGCGGCATCGGCGTGGAACGACACGTCAGTGTGCTGTCCGTGGGCCGGGTGGACGAGATCGAGATTCCGGACCCGGCGCACGAACCGTGGCTGGTCCAGGCCGACCGGCTGCCGTTTCCGGTCGAGTGGTCAATCCGGCTCGACGTCTTGGACGGCGAGCAGGCGCTCGACGCCGTCCAGCGCAAACTCCTGATCGTCCGGGACATGCAGCGGCACTACCGCGACCATGACCTGGATGAACCGCTGGCGCTGGAGCGCCAAGCGCGACAGGCCCGCTCCATCGAGGACGAGATGACGACCGGTGGTGACACCACCGGCACCCGAGTGCACGGCTGGTTTCGGATCGCCGTCGCCGGTACCACCCAGGAAGAGGCCCTGGAACGGGCCCGCCAGGTAATCGACATCTACCGCAAGCGCCAGGTCACCATCGCCCATCCGAAGGGTCAGCACGGTCTGCTGCGCGAATTCGTCCCCGGCGAACCGCTGTCGTCCACCGCCTACCGGCGCCGGCTGCCGGCCCTGTACTTCGCCGCCGGCGTGCCTGCCGCCTCCTCCAGCCTGGGTGACCGCCGCGGTCCCTACCTGGGCCACACCGTCGCCTCCAGCCGCCGAGCGGTGATGTTCGACACGCACTTCGCCACCGAGGTCAGGGAGACCTCCGGGCTGGTGCCGATCGTCGGTGCGCTGGGATCCGGCAAGTCGGTGCTGGCCGGGCTGATCACCTACGAGGCGGTTCGGCGCGGCATCACCTCGGTGATGCTCGACCCGTCCGGCCCGCTGGCCCGGCTCACCGAGCTACCCGAGCTGCGCGACAAGTCCCGCCACATCGACCTCACCTCAGCGCCGTCCGGAACGCTCAACCCGTACGCCGTCGTCGTCCAACCACGACCCGAGGACTACACCACGCTCGACGCCCTCGAAGAGGCGCGGACGCTGGCCGCTCAGGACCGCAAACTGCTGGCGTTGGACGTCGCGACGATGCTGCTGCCCCCGGCGCTGGCCTCGGCCGCGCGGACCCGGCTGGTGCTGACCGAGGCGATCCGGGCGACCAAGGGTGCACCAGCAACCAGCCTGTGGACTGTGGTCGAGCACCTGGAGACCCGCGAGGACGATCACGCGGCAGATATCGCCGCTTACCTTCGAGACATGGCCGAGATGCCGCTGGCCAGGCTGTTCTTCCCGACCGGGCCAGGCACCGAACCGATAAGCGACGACAACGCGGTGCTGACCGTGCTGACGATGCCGGGCCTGATCCTGCCGCCGAACTCGGTCCCGCGCGAACACTGGTCGACGAGCGAGCAGATGGCGGTCCCGCTGCTGCACCTCGCCTCGTGGTACGCGACCCGGACGATCTACGGCCGCCCCCGCGCCGAGCGCAAACTGGTCGCGCTCGATGAGACCCACTTCCTCGGTGAGTGGGGAGCTGGGCGGGCCCTGTTCACCCGCCTCGGCCGGGACAGCCGAAAATGGAATACCTGTGTGCTGGCCGCCTCGCAGAACCCAGCCGACGTGCTGGGTATGGAGGTCTCAAACTTCATCTCCGCCGCGTTCGTCGGCAGGATCGAGGACGACCAGGTGGCTGCTGACGCGTTACGGATGTTGCGGGTGCCACCGGGAGTCGGATACGAGGGCGTGCTGTCGCGGCTGTCACCCAGATCAGCGGCAGGCGTCCGGTCGGGGCTTCGGGAGTTCGTGATGCGGGACGTCGACGGCAACGTCGACCGGATGCGCGTCGACCTGGACCACCTGCCACAGGTCCTGGCCGCGCTGGATACCACCGCTGCACCGGCTGCTCAGCCGGTGCACATCCAGGGACCACACGGTCGGTCCGAGCAGATCGATCTGACTTCAGTGGAACTCGACTCGTCCGGGGCCCCGGTGTCGACCGGCGCCAACGGCGCCCATCGAGGCATGCCGGTGGCAGCAGGCGGCAACGGGTCGCGCGGCTCCCACCGAGCTCGCCGTGCGGTCGGCAACGGCTGGCCGACGGGGGCCGAACTCCCGGGCTCCATCTCTGACCGGTCCAGCGGTGATTCCACGTGAGGCGCCGCCATCTGACCGCGGGCACCTTGCTGCTCGCGGTGGTCTTCACCCTGGCCGGGATGCTTGCCGCACCAACCGCATTGGCCAACACCGAACGGGCGAGCAGCGAACTCGCGAGCCAGCGGGCGGTGCCCGACGTGCTCGGTTGCACCAGCGCTCCGACCCCTGAGGTACCCGGGCGCGGCGTCGTCGGTTTCTTCGAGTCGCCACCGAAGACACCGCCGCCGGCCGCCGACCCGTTCGCGCCGAATTCCACCACGTCGATCTACGAGCAGTACGGGTACGCCGGCCTGCGCTGGAACACCTACGACCTGGGTTGCGGACCGGATCTGGCCCGATCGCCGGACGCGGCGATCGGTACCGCGGTGGCGAACTGGATCATCTCGGTGCCGAAGGCTGCCGTCGCGGCCACCGGGGCCGTGGTGAGCGCGGCTTTCGCGCCGGACTTCCTCGGCGTCTTCGATCCGCTGATCTCCAATGTGGTCGACACCCTGCGGCGTGCGGTGTTCGAGCAATGGGCCTTCGTTGTGGTCGCCGCCCTCGGCCTGCTGTTGATGTGGCGCGCCCGGCAGGCCTCGCTGGCCTCGGCGGCGGGAGCCATCGGCTGGGCGCTGCTGGTGATGGTGCTGGTCACCATGGTCTTCCGCTGGCCCCTGGTAGCCGGTCACGCCGCCGATGAGACGGTAACCAGCACGCTCGGTGCGGTCACCGGTGGGCTCAACGACAAGGCTCCGGGTGCGGCCAGCGATGCCGGCACCGAGGCGACCGCCGGGATGCACGAGGCGTTGCTGTACCAGTCCTGGCTCGGTGGCACGTTCGGTGATGCGAGCTCCGAGGTGGCACAGAAGTACGGGCCGTTGATCTTCGATGCGACGGCGCTGACCTGGACCGAGGCTCAGATTCTGAAGACCGATCCGGACGCCGGCAAGCAAATCATCGAGGACAAGAAGAAGAAGTTCGAGGACGCCGCCTCGAAGATTAAGGACGCCGACCCGGACGCCTACGACTACCTGACCGGCCGGCGCTCGGACACCCGAGTGGGGTACGCCATGCTCGCCGGGCTGGCCACGCTGTGCGCCGTCCCGTTCCTGTTCATCGCCGGCTTGCTGGTGCTTGGCGCACTGATTATCGTCCGGTTCGGCGTGATGCTGTTCCCCGCCTTCGCCACCCTCGGGCTGTTCCCGACGATGCGCACCCTGGTCACCGGAATCGGCAGCACCGTGGTTTCCGCCTTGATCAATGCCATGGTCTTCGGCATCGGCGCGGCCGTCACCGTGCTGGGGATGGGAGTGCTGCTGTCTCCGACGACCGGGACGCCGCCATGGCTCGACATCATCTTGATGTTGCTGCTGACGGTGGTGATGTGGGTGGCGCTGCGACCGTTCCGTCGGCTCACGCAAATGGTGTCCAGCCGGACCAACCACTTCGCCACCGCCTCCGGTGGGGTCACCACCACCGCTCGCAGTGCCGCCCGGACCAGCGGCAAGATCCTCACCTCCGCACTCGGCACGTTCCTGGGAGTGTCTGCGACCCAGCGCGGTGGGGTGAACACGGCGAACGTGGAGGCGCAGACGACGGACGGCGTCCCGCAGCGCGCCGAGGCCAACAGCAGTTACCAGCCGACGGTCACCGGACCGCCGATCGAGGTGGCGCCACCAGCACCGGCCGGAGCCGGGGTCGGCCTGGTGAAACCGGCAACCGGACCAGCGATGGCACCCGCCGGCCAGCCCGCCGCCCTTGCCTCGGACCTGGTGGTCAGGACCAATTCGGTGACGGTCGTCGGAGGCAACGGCGCTCGCAACGGCGCAGGCAACGGCCAATTGCCCGAAGGGTCCGGCGAGATCTACGCCCCGGCGGCCAGCGCGACCGGTTCGCGTACCGAGCACAGCGGAAACAGTGCCGGCGCCGTCCCGCGGGATCCGAACCGCGACTACTTCGGTCCGGTGCTGCCCTCCGGAACCGGCCCCGAGTGGAATCCGGCCACCGACGGTGAGCCGTCCAGGCAGCCAACCGATCGCGGATTCGCCCGGCCCGAGGCAGCGCACGACGACTTCGATCTTGACGAACTGAACGAGGTCTTCCGGCCCAATCCCGCCCGGCAGCGATGATTCGAGTTCGACGTGGTCACTGACGCCATTGCCTGGCTCTGCCGCAGCCCGCGGCGCCTGGTCGGTAGTGCCGCCACCATCCTCGCCGTCGTCCTGATTGGCGGCAGCATCCTGTTCGACAACGCCCCGGGCCAGGCCGACGGCCGGGATACGTCGTCCGGGTCGGCCACCGCAGTACCGAGCGCACAGGTACCGAGCGCGGATCCGTATGTCGGCGCCGCGGTCGCTTTCGTCCGGCAGTGGTCGCAGCTGAAGCCGGGCGAGACCGCCGCCGGCTGGCAAGCTCGGGTGGTTCCGCTTGCTACGCCGGACCTCGCGGCGGCGCTGAAGACCACCGATCCGGCGAACCTGCCCGGAGTCGGGCCGGAGGGTGAGCCGGTGGTCCGGTTCGTGTCGCAGACCTCCGGTCTGATCGCCGACCCGTTGAGCGATGGCTCCTCGGTACTGGTCACCGTCGTCACCGGTGGGCCACAACCCTTGGTGTCGGACATTCAGCCCAACGTTGGGGACTGACCATGCCGAAGCTGACGCCGACCATCAAAGCCCTGATCGCCATCGGTGCGGTACTCATGCTGGGGCTAGCCGGCCTGATCTCGGTACCGCTGCTGATGGTGATGGGCACCACGGCGACCACGACCGAGGAGACCGGCACCGAGGAGACGAGCGGGTGCGGGCCGGTGGCCGCCGTCGCAGGCACCACCATCTCGCTGGACGATGACCAACTCACCAACGCGCGGACGATCGTCAACACCGGCCGCTCGCTGAACATCCCGGATCGCGGACTGGTCGTGGCGGTGGCCACCGCCCTGCAGGAATCGACCCTGCGAAATCTCAACTGGGGAGACCGAGACAGCGTCGGGCTGTTCCAGCAGCGCGATGCCTGGGGGTCGGCGGCCGAACGCACCGACCCGGCCGCCTCGGCGGCGATGTTCTACACCGGCGGCCGCGCCGGTCAGCCTGGCCTGCTGGACATCGCGGGATGGCCGACGATGCCGATCACCCGGGCCGCCCAGGCGGTTCAGGTGTCGGCGTTCCCGATGGCCTATGCCAAGTGGGAGACCCTCGCGGCGTCGCTGGTCCGGTCCGTGATCGGCAACGATCCGCTCGGATGTACCGACGTGACCGGAGTCGGGCTGCCCAGCGGCGCGGTCGGCAACATGCTGAAAACGGCTCTGGCGCAGCAGGGCGACCCCTATGTCTTCGGCGCGGTCGGCCCGGATTCCTTCGACTGCTCCGGCCTGATCGTGTATTCCTGGCGTCAAGCCGGCTACCAGGTCACGGTCCGGACCGCGGCCCAGATGTGGAACCTGTCGACCCCGGTGGCCCGGGGCGCGGAGAAGCCCGGCGACCTGCTCTTCGGGTCGTTCAACACGCGGGTTCCCGGGGCCGGGCACGTGATGATCGTGGTGAAACCTGGTCTGGCGGTGAACGCACCCGAGACTGGCCGGAACGTCGAACTGACCGACTACACGTCTTTCGGCCCCAGCTGGCGGCTGGCCCGGCTCAAACCAGCTGCCTTGAAACCACTTCCCCAAGCCGCCTAGGGGTTGGGTGACGGTGGGTTCAACGGCGCCGGGATGGCGGTCCGCAACAGTTCGGTGCTGATCACGGTGTCATCGAAGGCCAGCGTGGACCAGCCGACCGGCCCGGGTACCGTGCCGTCCGCCTCGGCGGCCAGCGCCGGAGAGCGGCCCACCGACCGCTCGACCGCCGACCAGTCAACGCTTTGCCAGTGTGGCCAGAGCGACGGCGAGCCGGGCAGCCTGATCGTCAGCCGACCACGCGTCGAGCGCCCATTCACCACCTGCAGGAGCACGAACCAGACGTCCAGCCCGGTGATCTGCACCCCGGCCGGTGCGTGCTCGGCAAGCACCGCAGCAAGCGTCCGCAACGTGTCCCGGAGCACTCCGGGCCGGTCGGGAGTGCGCAGGCTGAACCGCAGCAGCAGCTGATCGCCGATCTCGGCCGGGCCGTCCAGGGTTCTCGCGCTCAGCCGCTGATCGACCGCTACTAGGAGCCGATCGCTTGGCCGCACCCGATGCGGCAACACCTCAGGCAGCCGGGCATCCCGGTCCGGCCTCGACAGATCCCGGCCAATCAGGAAAAACACCGTCTGTCCATACACGGGTGCCACGGTCAGCCCGGCCAGTTCGAAGAACGGCGCCTCCGCGGCCAGGCCGACCAGGATGTCGTGCGTCAGCCCGATTCGAGAATGCGCCGTCAGGGCCAGGGTTCGCCAGTTCTGGTGCGGCTCGCCGGCCGCCTCCAGATCCGGGACGACGTCAAAGTCCTTGTCGGTGAGCGGACGCGAGGCGGGCATCCGGGAGGCCCCAGACCGGTCGGCGTTCACCCTGACGATCACCGACAGCGTGCCGTCACCGATGGGCGAGTCATCCATCCCGTGCAGCCGGTAGAGAAAGGTCCCGAGCCCGCGCAGCGAGTCCCCCCGCCGGTAACTGACGCCGACCCGCAGCCGCATCCAGCGTCGTCCGGTACCGCCGGGTGGCGGCGGCGCCGGAAGCTGCACGCCGGTGACCCGGAAGTTGTACCGCTGGGTGGCCGTGACGATGGCCAGCAGCGGATGCTCGGCCAGCGGAATGGACACCACCGACTCGGGTATCCCGACCAGGATCTCCAGAACCCATTCCGGCGGCTCCATCGGAGCCAACCGGTCCGGATCGAGCGGCACGGTGGCCACCACCGTGCCGGGATCGGCCTCCGGGGGCGCCCAGCCTGCGCTCGGTCGTTCCCGGAAGACCAGGTATGTCATCGCCCGACCGGCAGTCGCACTCTGCACCACACCAAGCAGGTTCGGGGCCACTCGGTCGACCCGCTCCGCTACCTGGGTGCCGTTGCTCTGCGCCCGTTCCAGCAGACCGATGAACTGGCCCTGGCCCGCAGGCCCACTGACCACATAGGCGTACGCCTCGCGGCCGAGCATCAGTGCCTCGGCGAGCAACGCCCGGCTGCGCTTGCCGCGCAGCACGTCTACCCGGGCGTGATCGGGGGCATGGCCGGTGGCAAGGGTGATCCTGGCCGGGGCATGGCGACGCCATCGCGACAGCGGGCCGCGGCGCAGCCGGAGCGTCAGCAGGCTCTGAATCGCCAGCGCGATCACGGCGGCCCGCCAGCAATGCTGTGGCGGGACGACGGCGAGTGCGATCGCCAGCAGAACGGTCGGCAGCACCGAACTGAGCATGATCCAGTAGCTGGCTTTGGAGAGCAGGCCGCGCATCGTCGAGCCGTCCGGGTGCTCGACCCGGCTGGCCTGCACGGCGGAGAACAGCGTCAGGATCGTCGCCAGCAAATCCCGCTGATCCTGAAGGACCTCGTCGTTGCGGTCCCAGACCAGCAGGGCGGTCAAGATGGAGAGCACGGTCATGTTCATCGCCCCGGCGTATCGGGCGACGTTGAACACCGGAGAGTCGAAAACCGAGACGTCGGCGTCAATCCGGGCCACCGTGGGCCGGGCCCGCAGGGCAATGTCCTCGATTGCGGTGGCCCGCATCAACACCAGATTGGTACTCGCAGTATTCACCCCGAGTCGACGACGCATCTGGGCCGGAAACCAGGCACCGTCGGCCCAGCAGGCGCGCAGTTCATCCATCCGGACGTTTCGGGTACTCGATCTGCGGACGGCGGCCAGCTCCTCGCGCAACTGCCGCAACCGCTGGTCGACACTGGCGGTGAGTTCGTCCACGCTCGGCGGTTTAGGCCCGCTGCGGCGGACCGAACGCACCGACGGCCGGCCCGGGCCGGGAGTGCGGGGCAGGTCGGCGGCCTGCACGGTACGGGTCGCCGTCACGGTGTAGTGCCGGAGGCCGTCCAGGGTGGCATCGACGGTGTGTAGCGCCATCTCGGCGATTCGCCCGTCCACCCAGGAGGCCGAGCGGTCGGCCGGCAAGCTCGACGGAAAGAGCCGATGCATCAGCGTGTCCAACCGCTCGAAGGGTGCGGGCAGCACCACATCGATCCGACCCAGCGCCCCGGCGCTGCCGTCGTGACAGATGACGCCATCGGGCAGCACCAACCGGATCAGCCGGTCGGCGTGTGCGGTCGGTGCCAGCAGGTCGATGCTCAGCAGGGCTCGGGGTTGAAACCACATCGACGAACCGCCGAGCCTGATCAGCCGGCGGGACGGAACGTTGATCGTGTAGGAGATCGGGTGCCCGGGATCCTCCACGGCCACCACGACGAACGTGGTACCGATCAGGGCATCAAGGATCTCACCGACATGCGCTCCGAGCACCGGCCGCAGCCGCATCCCGGAGCCGCCACCTGCAGCGTCGTCGTACTGCTCGGTGTCGTCGTACGGATCCAGGCCCCGGGCGGGGGGCAACAAGTCATTCAGGGCATTGCGCTGGGCTCGCGCAGCGGCGGCTTCAGCGAGCGTGATGTCGCGGCTCAGGACGCCGTCCAGCCGCCGTCGAGCTTCCCGGACCCCGGCCGGGACGGTCCCTCCGCGCGCGCTCGGGCGCTCGCTCGGCCCGGGAAGCAAGCGCCGGATCGCGGCCGAGAGTAGAAGCTTGTCCTCGCGCTCCATCAGCGTGGTCGATTCGCCCGACCCGAACTGGGCGCCGACGTCCGGCTCGCCCTGCTGCGATCGGCTGGCCATCACGTTGAGAATGATCTCGGCGAGCGCGGCGGCGAGCCGCTGATGCACCTCGGCCTGCGGCAACTTGTGCACCCGGGTGCCGGCGGCATCACTCACCTCGAGGCTCGTGATCGGATCCGGCTCCTCCTGGTTGCGGTTCTCCCGCAACCGCCGCCGGACCGACGGCCGCCACGCCGCCCATCGACCGGTCTGGACATCCTCAACCGGCAGCATCGGCGGCAGCGCAAGCAACGGCAGCCAGGTGATCCCGGCGTCCGGCTCGAAGGCCTCGTGGTCGGCGTAGGCGAGGTCGACGTCGACGATCACGTCGGTATCGATCGCCTGAGCCTGCCGGACCTCCACGACTTCGGTGGTACGCCGACACCAGGTGTTATTGGCGACCAGGAACAGCAACTCCCGGCCGAGTCGCGAATGCCGCTCGAACAGCGCATCCTCGCTGCGGAACTCCTCCAGGGTGACGTCGCGGACGGCGTCCAACAGTCGCTGCGTCCGGGCGGCGACCCTGGCATGTTCCGCCGCCTTCCCTGCGACCGTTCTCGATGTCTCCTCTGCCACCGATGCAGTCTCCCGTAACCGCCACATACCGGTGGCCGCAATACTGAACTCTGCGAAGAAAACGCCCGTCCTGCGCAAAAGCGCGGCGGTCGGGTGCCGCCCTGACCCGGCACCCGACCTTGGCGCGATGCGGGCTCAACCGAGGTCGAGCCGCAGGCGATCTCGCCGAGATCAGTATGCCACCGGGAGAGCTATCACGGCCGATCGGCCAGGTCCACCTGATGGACGCTGGGCCGATCCGGTGGCTCTGGTTTCCCGGATTGATGGATCGCCACCGCCGCCGCAGCCTCCGGATCCAAATCCAGGTCCCATCCGGCCGCCGTACCGGCACCGGAGGGCAGCCGCGTGGTCCAGCCGCCCCACCCAGCGCTCTCGATCGGAACTTCACGAAACGGCAGGGACAGCCCATGGCCGCTGGACTTTACCGACGCCTCCTTTCGCGCCCACGCGTCCATCCGGTGCCGCGCCGGGTCGTCGGCCTGCCCGGTCACGGCCCACTCCGGATCGGCGAAAACCGACCGGCGCAGCGTTCCCCAGTCCACCGACCGGCGATGTTCGACGTCCACTCCCACCTGAATGCCGGGCGCCGTGAGCGCCACGCAGACCAGCTCCCAGGAGTGCGAGAGGTTCACTTCAACCGGTGGTACCGGTGTGCCGACGTCGAGATACGGCTTGCCGTGATCGGTCAGCCCGCAGCCGGCACACCGCGTGCTCAACACCTGCCCGGAGGCGGTGCCACCGGCCACCGCGGCGAGCAGCCGGCGAAGCAGGGAATGGGCGGCCAGACCGCGGTCGCGGTCCTGAACTCGGTGGAATCGGTCCAACCGGGTCAGCGTGGCCGAATTCAGATCGGTGGCCAGCATCTTGCGCAGATCGTCGTCCAACCGGCCGACCGGCACCCGCGCCCACCAGACCTGGACCTGCCTACCAGTCGGCACCGCCAACCCTCCCGGCCCAGGCAACCCGACCAACCCAGGCGACCCTTCCGGCCCAGGCGACCGCTCAGCCATCGGCTACCGCCGGTGAGCGCAGGATGGCCACCGGGTCCTCGATCAGGTGAGCGGACGGCAACCCGTCCACCGGAATCACCCGGCGCGGCGGTTTGTCGGACGGCGAGCCGGGCCCGATCCGCCACCGTCGAACCACCGTGTCGACCGCCACCGGGTACACCAGCAGTCGTCCGTCGGGGTCGATCCGGAGCCGGAGAAAGCCCTTGCGATCATCGATCGACTGGGCAGAGAACTGCCAGTCCTCGACCCTCCGCGATCGGCTCAGCGCCAACGTGAGCGCCACCGCGTAGCTGGCGACCAGACCGGCCACCGGGGATATCACGGCCAGCAGGACGGCGAGCAACAGGTAGTTCGGTAGCGCTCGGCCGCCGGGGAACCACTCCGGCAGACCCAGCGCACTGACCATCCACACCGCTGCCGCCAGCGCAACCACCGCGACCACCGCCTGCAGCCCGATCGCCGGGATCAGCAGAGTTGGGCCGGTGATCCGCCGCGCCCGGACCGACAACACCACCATCGAGATCACCAGGGCGACCGCCCACCAGAGCGCTAGCTGCCCACCGAGCCGCCACACCTGTGGCAGGTCAGAAGCCCGGACGGCATCGATCGGGCCTTGCTGACGGATCACTCCGAGCAGCGAGATCAGCATCAGGAACAGCGCTGCGTGCACCCAGGCCGCGAGCCGCCAGAACCCCGGATTGCGAAAGGGCAGCCCGCGACGATTCAGTGCCAGCATTCCTTGCACCAGCCGCTGCGACTGCGCCTTCGAAGGCCAGTTGGCCGCCAGTCGGTAGTGGGTCGGCGCACCGTGGTGACGCTCGGTGGAGCCAGCCGGTGGCAGGGTCAGATTCTCTGGTAGGTGATGTGTGGCGGCGAGATAGGCACCGCCCAGGCCGCAGGTGATCAGTTGCCGCGCGCCGGCGTCCGGGTGTTCCGAGGCCGCTGCGGGCTGATTCAGATCTTCGACGTACCGGGCGTAATGGTGCTGGTCACCGGTGACCCACAACCTGACCTGGGCGCCGGTGGGCCGAGTCCGGCCGGTGACTGGATCGGTCGCTTCGGTCACGACCGTCCGCTCGAAGTAGTGGAACGAGTCGAAGGCGCGGGCATCATGCGGTGTGCGGACCCAGGCTGGGGAGGCGCAACAGAGGATCACTCCGTCACCCGGCTTCAGCCGGGCGGTCAGCTGGCTGCGGAAGAAGTCCAGCTGTGGGTCGTCGAGTTCGCTGCCAAGCTGGCTGTCCAGTCCGGCCAGCCACCACCCGCCAGGCAACTGCATGACGAAGTAGCTGCGACCCTGCACGCTCTGCCAGCCACCGATCCGCCGACGCTGGCCGAACACCCGCAGGAACGCTGTCAGACCGTCGTACCAGTCGTGGTTTCCCGGCAAGGCCAGCAGCAGCAGCGGGTCGATGTCACCGTCCGGGCCGGACCGCACGTCGTCCGCATGCAGCGCCGTCCGCAACGGGCCTTTCAGCCGGTCCTCGTATCGCTCCGAGGACGCTGTCGGGTACACCTCGTCACCACCGAGCACCAGCAGCCGCCCTCGTGGCAGCTGATGCCGCTCGCCGTCCGGGCCGGTGACCAGCAGGTGTTTGGCCGCGAGCAGAGCGGCAACCGTGTAGGTCGAATCGAACCCGTCGCCGGTGTCGGCCATAAAGTCGATCCAGCAGCCGCCGTCCGGGTCGGGCGCCAGGGCCAGCGGGTCGGCCGGAAAGCTGCGCTGCAGCTCACGCTTGTCGGTGAAGGTGGAGTACGCGAAAGCCAACCCGACCTGGAGGGCGGTCCGGAGCAGCTGGGAGGGGGTGAGCCAGCGCACTTGGTCTTGCGGCGAGAAACCCAGTTCGTCGGCGTGTGCGCGCAATTGGGCCGTGCTCAGCTCGTCGCCCGGATTGGATTCGCCGTTCGACCTGCCCTCGGGCTGCCCAGGCAGACCGATCTTCTCGATTGGCCTCGACGTCATGGGCACATCCTCTCCCCTGCCACCGACATTCTGGCCACCGACCTTCGGGCCACCGGCCTCCGCCGCGATCATGCTCGGAGCCACATGATCGCGGCGAAAGACCGGTTACGAATCAGTCCTTCGGACCTCCGGCGACGTAGATCACCTGGCCGGATACGAACCCCGCACCCTCACTGACCAGGAAAGATACGGTCGCGGCGACATCCTCTGGCTGACCGACACGAGCGACCGGGATCATGCTGGCGGCAGCGGCCTTGAAGTCCTCCATGCTCACTCCGACCCGCTCTGCCGTGGCCGCGGTCATCTCGGTCTCGATGAATCCGGGGGCAATTGCGTTGGCGGTGATGCCGTACTTGCCGAGCTCGATCGCCACCGTTTTCGTGAAGCCCTGAATCCCGGCCTTGGCCGCGGAGTAGTTCGCCTGGCCCCGGTTGCCGAGCGCCGAGACGCTGGAGAGGTTGACGATCCGGCCGTACTTGGCCTGCGTCATGTGCGCCTGCGTGTACTTCGTCATCAGGAAGGCACCCCGCAGGTGCACGGTCATCACCGAGTCCCAGTCCTGCTCGCTCATCCTGAACAGCATGTTGTCCCGGGTGATACCGGCGTTGTTGACCAGTACCGTCGGGCCGCCGAGCTCCGCCGCCACCCGGGCCACCGCCGCTTCGGCAGCGGCCGCATCGCCGACGTCCACTCCGACGGCCAGCGCACGACCACCGCTGGCCTCGATTGCCTTGACGGTATCGCCGCAGTTCGCCTCGTCGAGGTCGAGCACCCCCACCGCGAACCCATCGGCGGCCAACCGCTTGGCAGTGGCCGATCCGATCCCTCGTGCCGCTCCGGTGACGATCGCCACCCGCTGATCGCTCACAGCTGTCTCCTTCGGAACTGATCGCTCCGTCGTCCGGTCGGCCGATTGCCTCTCCGCGACGCGATGCCTGTCGCTGGAAACGTAGCAAGCCGCCACCCGAACCCGCTCCGAGCAGGTGTGACACGCACCACGCAGGACTTCTCCTCCACAGCCCACAGGACGAGCGAGTTATCCACAGACCTAATTCTCTCGGCCCATCACCGGAAACAGCCGAGCACGATCGGCTCATGCCTTTTCACTCGCAACATGCAGCAGTCCCTGACGGCGACCAGCTCGCCAGTTGGCAGGTGGTCTCCTTCGTCGATCCCGCCGGCACCGGCAGCGATCTCGCCTTCACCCGCGGGCTTTCCGCTTTCGACCTGCCCGAACTCCTGCTCTGGGCCCGACCGACCGAAGGGTTCGATCCGGGGGCCGACTGGCTCCTGACCCACCGCGAGCGAAGCCGGTTGCTGAACCGCTGGGCGGGAGAACTACTCACCGATGCGTTGGTACCGGGAATGGAACGCGAGGAGCGGTTTGACGGCGGGCACAGCATCGCCCGATTCCGGTTCGGCACGCCGACCCTGGTCTCCGCCCTGCAGTATCCCTTCCTGCCGCCCCATTCCCGGGTGCTCTGCGCGCCCTGGTCACTGCTGCGGCGGACCGCCACTCGACCGGCTGACAAGCTCAGCGCGGCTGCGGCCGGCCGAATGGAACGGTGGATCGCCGCTGCCGATGCCTCGACCGCCGGTCGAAGACTGCTGCCCGGCACTCTCGATCACGCCGGGCCGCTCACCCAGCCGGAGCTGTTGGGTTCGCTCCGGCTCGACCCGCCCGGTGGTGATCGATTCGGCCCAATGACGCGATGGGTGGACGCTCGGATCGGCCAGGTCCTGGCCGCAGATTCGGATGTGCTGGCGGCCTTCCTCGACCTCCTGCAGTTGGCCGGCTGCGCCCGATGTGAAGACTGCCACCTGGAGGATCTGACCCGGCTCGCCACTCGGGTAAACCGTAATGCCGCCTGCCGCGAGGCCTCTCGGGTGGCCCAAGACCTGGGTCTGACCGTTGCGGGTCCGCCCGGGCACCCCACTCCGCTCTGGCGGCGGGCGGTGGCAACTACCGCGGCCAGCGCCGAATCGGGTATGGACGCCGAATCGAGCCTGCGAACCATCCTGTCCGACGGCCTGGAGGTCCTGCTGGTGTCGGCGGCACTGGCGGAGACTGCGGCCGCATCGGTCACTGCCAGCGGAACCGGTCCGTGGGAATGGGCTCTGACCGATCGTCGGATTCCCGGCCGCCTGTGGCTGGCCAAGCCGGCGATCCGACGGGCGGCCCGCGAACTGCTCGCACCGGCTACTCCCCCTGTGCTCGCGGTCGCGGTCGAGCACGCCCTGCAGCTGGCCGAGCAGACCGAAAGTCGCGCCGTGAGTCGACTGATCAGCGGACTGCAGACGACAGCAGGGGCCTCGGCGCCGCAGGGAGCGCTGCTGCGCCGCGATCAGGTGCGTGGTTTACCCGGGCCATTCGTCAGGACCGCAGACCAATTGGCCGGCCAGCTACTCACCGCGATGGCCCTGCCGCACCGGTTTCCAGAGGACCGCTGGGAACTGCTGCGGCAATCGCTGCGCCCGCTCGTTCCGGCGCTTCCGGCCGAGCTGCGAGTGGAGATCTGGTGAAAAAATCTTCGAGTGGGCACCGGCCAGGCACAGGCTCCATGATGGTGTTCCGATCACGTCACGCCCGAAGGAGCCAAGCACGCCATGTGGGTCGAGATTGCCCTGGTCGTGATCCTGGTCCTGGTGAACGCGGGATTGTCGGGTTCAGAGATGGCTTTCGTGACGCTGCGGGAGAGCCAAGTCAACCGATTGGCCACCGAGGGCGATCGCGGCCGGAAGCTCGCCGCACTCACGGCGGATCCGAATCGCTTTCTGTCCACCATCCAGGTCGGGATCACCCTGGCCGGGTTCCTGGCCTCGGCGACGGCGGCGGTTTCGCTGGCTCAACCGTTGATCGATCCGCTCGGGGCACTCGGCAGCGCCGCCGAGCCGGTCGCCGTCTTCATCGTGACTCTGGTGCTCAGCTACACCACCTTGGTCCTGGGCGAGTTGGCGCCGAAGCGGATCGCGATGCAGACCGCACCCCAATGGGCCTTGCGCGCGGCCGGCCCGATCACCGTGATCTCGATGCTGGTACGTCCGCTGGTCTGGCTCCTCGCCCAGTCCACGGCCATCGTCGTCCGGTTGGTCGGCCTCGATCCGCATGCCGTTCGCGACGAGGTCTCCGAGGAAGAACTGAAAGACATGATCGCGGCGCAGGAGTCGATCCCGGAGCAGCAGCGGTCAATCATCGAAGGCGCTCTGGAGCTGGACGAACGTCGGCTCTGGCAGGTCCTTGTTCCCCGGGCCGACGTGGTGTTCGTGATGTCGGAACAGGACACGGCTACGGCCCGCGACCACTTGATCGAGGCCGGCTTGTCCCGGGCACCGGTGATCGGCTCGACCGAGGACGACGTCATCGGCTTCGTCCACCTCCGGCAACTGGTGGCGGGCGTCGGCATCGTGGCGGACTACGTCCGGCCTGCCCTGGTGCTACCCGACTCGGTGGGAGTGCTCCAGGCTCTCGGCCGGATGCAGCAGCAGCGCGGCCAACTCGCCTTGGTGGTGGACGAATTCGGGTCCGTCGCCGGGATCGTCACGCTGGAGGATCTGCTCGAGGAGATCGTCGGTGAGATCTACGACGAGTTCGACAAGGACACCTCCGCCGTGGTTCGGACCCCCGACGGCGAGATCGAGTTGGCCGGCTCCTTCCCGGCCCACGACCTGCCCGACCTCGGTGTGGATCTGGAGGCGGGGCGACACGCCACGATTGCCGGGATCATGCTTGAAGAGCTCGGCGAATTCCCGCCCGCCGACACCACGATCACCGTTGGCGATTGGCTGCTCACCGCCCTGGAGGTCACCCCGAGGGCGATCCTGCGAGTGAAACTCGCGCGGGTCGCCCCGGAGCCCGACCCCAACCCCGAATCCGGGCCAAAAGCAGAAACAGAAGCAGAAACAGAAGCAGAGGCCCCCGCCGCTTCGAAGCCCGAGCCTGCCTGACACCAGGCCTGCCTGACACCAGGCCTGCCTGCCACGGAGCCTGCAGGACACCGAGTCCCTGAAGCCCGGCTAGGGCGGGTTGTCGTCGATCGACTCCCGGCACGACTAGCGTGGGTGACGTGGCACGCTATGGAGCACAGTTCGGGCCGGACATCACCTTCCTCGGGGTCGACCCCTGCGACTGGTCCGAACCAACGACTTATCCGCAGGCCGATGTGGTGATCCTGGGCGCCCCCTTCGACGGTGGCACCTCGCACCGGGCGGGCACCCGGTTCGGGCCGCAGTACATCCGGCAGACCTGCTACCTGCCGCACGACGGTTCCCGGCCGTCGTTGGCGATGCGGGTGGACGGGCTAAAGGACCTGCGGGTGTACGACGCCGGCGACGTTGAGATGTTCTCCGGGGACGCCGCCCGATCAGTGGCCGACCTGCAGACCGCCGTCGCCGCGATCACCGCCACCGGCGCCATTCCGCTGGTACTTGGCGGCGATCACACGATCGCCTGGCCGGACGCGGCCGGCGTGGCGGATCACCTGGGTCAGGGCAGGATCTCGATGATCCACTTTGATGCCCATGCGGACACCGGGAACGTGGAGTTCGGTTCGCTGATCGGGCACGGCCAGCCGATGCGCCGGCTGATCGAATCCGGCGCCCTGCGCGGTGACCGCTTCCTCCAGATCGGGCTGCGCGGTTACTGGCCCGACCCGGAGACCTTGAGCTGGATGGCCGACCAGCGGATGCGTTCCTACGAGATGACCGAGATCGTCGCGCGGGGCCTGACCGAGTGCCTGACCGAAGCCTTCGCCATCGCCCAGGACGATTGCGACGGCGTCTTCCTGTCCGTCGACATCGATGTCTGCGATCCGGGGCATGCACCGGGTACCGGGACGCCGGAGCCGGGCGGGCTCACCAGCCGCGAACTACTCGACGCCGTCCGCCGGATCGCCTATGAGCTACCGGTGGTGGGGATGGACCTGGTCGAGGTGTCGCCGCCGTACGACCACGCGGAGGTGACGTCATTCCTGGCGAACCGCATCGTGCTGGAAGCCCTTTCCGGCATCGCCCGGCGACGGAAAGACGCCGCGGACGGCACCGTCTGGGATCCCCGCCAACCCCTCCTCGACGGTCGTTGAAATCAGCACTAGATACTGGACAGATGGAGATTCAGATTTGGTCCGACGTCGTCTGCCCGTGGTGCTACCTGGGTAAGCGCCGCTTCGAGCACGCGCTCGCGGACTTCGATCACCGCGAGGAGGTCCACGTCGTCCACCGGGCCTTTCAACTCGACCCGACCGCCCCCATCGGCGAGACCTTCGATCAGGTCGACCTGCTGGTGAAGAAATATGGCATGCCGGCCAAACAGGTCAAGGCGCAGCAGGCCAAGGTGGTCGACCTCGGCCGGGCCGAGGGCCTGGCGTACAACTTCGACGGCGGCTTGGTCAGCAACACGCTCGACGCTCATCGGCTGATCCGGCTAGGTCTGGAACGCGGCCTCCAGGACGTCGTGATCGAGCGGTTCTTCCGGGCGCATTTCACCGAGCAGCGGTCCCTGTTTGAGGCCGACTCGCTGGTCGCCCTCTCGGTCGAGGCCGGGCTCGACGCCGACGAGGCGCGCACGGTACTGACCGAGCAGGCCTACACCCAGGAGATCGCGGACGACGTTCGGCAGGCTCAGGAGTACGGAGCGAATGGCGTCCCGTTCTTCGTGATCGACGACAAGTACGGCATTTCCGGCGCTCAGCCGCGGCGGACGTTCGTCGACGCGCTCAGTCGAGCCTGGGCCGACCACACGACAACCGACCACGCGACATCTGGTGCGAATCCCGACTGAACTTTCCGATCACTACCTCCCCTTTTGAGCTACCTTCGAGGGTAATGCCGTTACACGGAGGGTGACTCATGGCGGAGATGAAGTCGGCGGGTCCCAGTACCGGAGCAGTTATTTTGATCGCGGTGCTCGCCACCCCTGTCGTGCTGGTGGTGATCTTCTGGTTGATCGGCAGTGGGTCGGCCGACGCCCAGTCGAGCCTGCCCGACCTCCGTTCCAAGGGCCTGCAATGGGCGACGTCCGAGTCCAAGAACGCCGGCTTCGAAGACATCGAGACGCATGACGCCCTCGGGCGTGATCGGCGCTGGCGAGACGACAAGGACTGGATGGTCTGTTTCCAGGAACCGGGCGCCGGTAGCCACCCGGCGGGCACGGTGGTCAGGCTCGGAGTGGTCAAGACCGAGGAGCGCTGCCCCTCAAGCGACCAGGGTCGTTATGACCGCGCCACCAAGCTGATGCCCGACCTGGTGAACCGGACCGCGTACATGACCACACAGATCCTCGGCCCGAACGCCAGCGTCCGGTTCCTCAAGCGGGCGGACGGCGAGGAGGTCACCCACGGACTCGGTGACTGGCGGGTCTGCGGGCAGACTCCGAAGGTCGGTCAGCGATTCGACGGACTGCCGGTGACGACGCTCGTCGTCCCGTACGAGACGCGCTGCTGATCCTGGAACACGAAGGACGATCCGGCGCCATTCCCTCCGGCTGCTCAGCGCCTGCTCAGCGTCCGGCCCAGCGCCGATCCAGGGAACTGGCGATGCCCAGGCAGATCAGCACCGCGAGCACCGCCCGCAGGGCCGTTCCCCACCAGGTGAGCAGCATGTCCGGTTGGCCAACGGTGACGAGCAGCACGCCGTAGAGCAGACCGAGCACGACCGCGGTGGCCAGCACCACGGCGATGAACCGGGCCCGGCGCAGCCGCATCGTTTCCACGTCCGGAGTCTAATGCGCTCAAGAAAGTCTCACGCGCGCGCGAAAAACGGGACGAAATCCTTCGTGGGGACTCAACCAGGGCGGATTTCTTATCGATCCACCGGATGCCGGGTGATCCGGCTGATACCGCTGAAGCGTAAAGCCGGATAATCGTCGGTACCGGCCCGACGTCCCGACGAGCCGAGCCATCGGCAAGTGACCTAAGGAGAACGGTGAGCGCGACCTCCGATACTGACGCGACAACCACGGCAACGGCACGGATTGGGGTGACCGGCCTTGCGGTGATGGGCCGCAATCTCGCTCGCAACCTGGCCAGGCATGGCTGGCCGGTGGCCGTGCACAACCGCACTTCGGCCCGGACCGAGAGCCTGGTCGCCGAGCACGGCGATGAGGGCACGTTCATTCCGAGCGACACCCTCGAGGGTTTTGTCGCCTCGCTGCAGAAGCCACGCGTCGTCATTGTGATGGTGAAGGCAGGCGCCCCGACCGATGCCGTGATCGACGAGGTGGTGCCGCTGCTGGAGGAGGGCGACATCCTCGTCGACACCGGCAACGCGCATTTCGCCGATACCCGGCGGCGGGAGGCGGCGCTCAAGGAGCGCGGGCTGCACTTCGTCGGCTGCGGGGTGTCCGGCGGCGAGGAAGGCGCGCTGCTCGGGCCGAGCATCATGCCCGGTGGATCGGCCTGGGCGTACGAGCAGCTCGGCCCGCTGTTCGAGTCGATCGCCGCCCAGGTGGACGGCACTCCCTGCTGTTCGCACGTCGGTCCGGACGGCGCCGGGCACTTCGTCAAGATGGTGCACAACGGCATTGAGTACGCCGACATGCAGCTGATCGCGGAGGCCTACGACCTGCTGCGCCAGGGTCTTGGCGCCTCCCCCGCCGAGATCGCGGAGATCTTCCGGCAGTGGAACGAGGGCGACCTCGAGTCCTACCTGATCGAGATCACCGTGGAGGTACTCAGCCAGATTGACGCCCGGACCAGCCAGCCGCTGGTGGACGTCATCCTCGACCAGGCCGAGCAGAAGGGCACCGGCCGCTGGACCGTGCAGAACGCTCTGGAGCTCGGCGTCCCGATCACCGGGATCGCCGAGGCGACGTTCGCCCGGTCACTGTCCGGTCATGCCGACCAGCGGGCCGCAGCGACCGCAGCCTTCGGGGGCGGTGTGAAGGACGGCTGGGCGGCCGGCGAGCGGGACGCCTTCATCGAGGACGTACGGTCGGCGCTCTATGCCTCGAAGGTGGTCGCCTACGCCCAGGGCTTCGACCACATCCAGGCCGGCAGCGAGGAGTACGGCTGGGGGATCGATCGCGGTGCGATGGCGACCCTCTGGCGCGGCGGGTGCATCATTCGGGCCCGGTTCCTGAACCGGATCGTCGAGGCCTACGCGGAGGACGCCGACCTGCCCACCCTGCTGGTCGCGCCCTACTTCGCGGATGCCGTGACGCGCAGCGCGGACAGCTGGCGGCGAGTGGTCGCCGCCGCCGCGACCGCCGGAGTGGCGACGCCGGCCTTCTCCAGTTCCCTCGCCTACTACGACGGCCTGCGCCGCGACCGGCTGCCGGCCGCGCTGATCCAGGGTCTGCGCGACTTCTTCGGCGCGCACACCTACCGGCGGGTGGACATCGACGGTGCGTTCCACATCCGCTGGTCCGAGGCCCGCGACGAGGTCAACGGCTAGAGCAGGAACCTGAAGAGCGGGCTGTCCGGCGGCACCGGTGAGATCTTCGGCGGTGCCGCCGCCATCCGGGCGAGCAGACCGGGCAGGTCTTCGGTGCGCCCCAGTTCGATCCCGACCAGCGCCGGCCCGGTCTCCCGGTTGTTCCGTTTCACGTACTCGAAGAGCGTGATGTCGTCGTCCGGACCAAGGACGTCGTCCAGGAACCGTCGCAACGCGCCGGGTTCCTGCGGGAAATCGACCAGAAAGTAGTGCTTGCGGCCCTCGTGCACCAGGGCCCGCTCGACCACCTCGGCGTACCGGCTGACGTCATTGTTTCCCCCGGAGAGCAGGCACAGCACCACCGATCCCGGGTCCGGCCGGACGACGTCACCCAGAGCGGCGGCCGCCAGTGCACCCGCGGGTTCCGCGATGATCCCGTCGGACTGGTAGAGCGCAAGCATTTCCGTGCAGACCCGGCCCTCGGCCACCGAGACCAGCTCCGCGCCGGCGTCCCGGATCAGTGGATAGGTCACCGCACCAGCCCTCCGGACGGCAGCACCATCGACGAAGGCGTCCACCTCCGGCAGCGTGACCGGGCCACCCGCGGCCAGCGCGGCCGCCATACAGGCTGCGCCGGCCGGCTCGACCCCTGTCACCCGGGTGCCGGGGTGGCGCTCGGTCAGCCATGACACCGCACCAGCCAGCAGGCCGCCACCGCCCACCGGGACGACGATCAGGTCGGGGATCGAGCCGAGTTGCTCGATCGCCTCGACGATCGCGGTGCCCTGACCGGCGACGGTACGCGGATCATCGAAGGCCGGCACCATGGTGGCTCCGGTGGTAACGGCGTACCGAAGTGCCTCCTCGGCGGCATCGTCGTAGGTATCTCCCACCACCCGGACCTCGACCAGATCGCCGCCGAGCACCGCGATCCGATCTCGTTTCTGCCGCGGCGTGGTCCGCGGCAAATACACCCGACCGCGAACCTTCAGCAGGCCGCAGGCGTAGGCCAACCCCTGAGCGTGGTTGCCAGCGCTCGCGCAGACCACCCCCGCCTCCCGCGCCTCGTCGTCCAGTTGGGCGATCAGGTTGTAGGCGCCACGCACCTTGTAGGACCGGACGACCTGGAGGTCCTCGCGCTTGAGCCAGACCTGGCCACCGATGCGCTCGCTGAGGCGAAGGTTCGATTGCAGCGGCGTCGGAGTGAGGACGGCGGCCAGTCGACGGCCGGCCGCCTCGACCGTTGAGGCATCCACGGTGCTGGTGACCATACGCCGAGCCTAGCCCGACTGGGCGACCTGGTGGCACGCAATGCTACTCACAGGTCATATTCAATTACTGAGCGTTGCATCCGACGTCACCCAGGGAGAACCACTCAATGATCCGTCGTGTCCTCGGAACTACTTTGGCCGGTCTCTGTGCCCTCACCGGCCCCCTGGCGAGCGGGACGTTCGCCTCAACCAGCGGCGCCACTCTCACCCTGAGCGCGAGCAGTGCCCAGCCCGGGGCAGCGTTCACGGTCCAGCCGTCGACCGGGTGCCCCTCCGCCTCAGGTCTGCAGACGGTGAACCTCACCTTCACCGATCACGCCGGCACCAAGCATGTGATCGGTTCGGTCGAGACCGAGGACGACGGTTCGTGGGCGGAGGCCATCGCGACGCTTCCTGTCGCCGGGTTGGACGCCGACGGTACCTGGCTGGATCAGTCGGTCACGGCCGGCGCCGGCACCGTGAGTGCGGCCTGCTTCCTCAGCGCGGATGACGATTCCGAGCCGGGGGACGACGCGGACGACGATGCGGACGGCGATTCCGGCGATGACGACGCCGACTCGGATTCCGACGGTGACGCCGATAGCGACGACGGCGGCAACTTCGAACCCGACAGCTTCAGTGCCGATAACTTCAGTGACGACGACGCGGACGTGGCCACTCTGACCTACGCGAGTGTCGCATTTACCGCCGTTGGATCAGTGGGAAAGCTGTCGCTATCCGCGGCGATCATCAAGCCCGGCACGTCGGTCACCGTCACCCCGAGCACCGGATGCGCGGCCACCGGCGTATCGCAGGTCCAAATTTCATTGATTGACCTGAGCGGCGAATCTGCTGCGCCGTCGACCCAGTCCGTCACCACCTCGTCGACCGGGACCTGGCCGGCCACCACCCTTGCCGTGCCGGCCTCGAGCGGAACCGGCGACTACGCCATCACCGCGAGTTGCTCCAGCGGCGGCGTCGTGACCGGCAGCTATGACAGCGAACCGGTGGCCCTGGGAACCGTCCGGATCGGCGCGGCGGTCTGCGGCCCCCGTACCGTGTTCACCATGCTGACCGGCACCTACACCGGGGACATCGCCGGCACCGAGGACGTCAGCCTGCCATCCAAGCTCGCCCTGACCGGCGCCGGACCGTGGACAGTCAACGTCCACTCGGCCAGCACCGGAACGCAACTCGCCACCCGAACTGTCGCTTGCGCCAAGCCGCAGTACGAGGTCGACGTCCCGAAGACCGGACTGTCGAACTCGGACAAGCCCCGGGCCCGGGTCTGCAACACCGGCCGGGCACCGGTGGCCGCCATCCTTCAGGTACTCAAGGGCAAGAAGTACCTGAAGGTCGACAAGGAGACCATCGCTCCCGGCGAGTGTGTCTGGCTGGAGGGCACCAAGTTGGGCAAGGGCAAGCAGGCCAAGGCACAGGTTCGCATCGACGCGCCGGGAACCGGCTCGGATGAAGTAACCGAGACCTTCACGGTCAAGCGACCCCGGCGCTGAGCCGAAGAACAACAGATAGGACCCGGCGGGTGCCGTTCACCCCGCCGGGTCCTATCCCATGTACGGGTCCTAGCTCGCTTACGGCGCGAGTGACGCGCGGTACTGAGCTGCGGCGGCCGGAACCTGGGCCGGGGCGAAGATCGCTCCGGCGAAGTACTCGGCGTTCTCGTTGAAGTACGCCTCGTACGCCAGATTCTTGCCTTGGCTGCGGAAGAACTCCATCATCTTGGCGATGTAGAAGGGGTTGTCGCCGCCGTTCTGGCCCGCACTGGCCGGACCGGGGTAGTTTCCCCACTCCGCGACACTCAGTGGCTTGCCGTGCTGTGCGGCGAAGTCGGCCCAGAACTTCAGCCCGTACTCCCCGGCGTACTGCTCCTGCCAGCTCGCCTCGTCCTTGGCCCCGGGCCACATGTCGTAGGAGTCGACGCCGACGATGTCGACGTACGCGTCACCGGGGTAGGCCAGGCGGGCATCGACGACGCTCTGCCCCCTGCCTCGATTGACGTTCCAGTCCCAGCGCAGCGCCGGCGCAACCTGCTCGACGGTGCCAACGATCTGCCGCCAGCACTCGGCGAACTGCGCCGGATCGCTGGCCTGCCACTTGTACCAGTCTCCGTTGAACTCCCAGCCGAGCCGAATGACCGCCTCGTCGTCCAAGCCTGAGGCTTTGATGTTCTGGCCGAACTGCTGCCACTTGTCGTTGTACGACCCGGCGGCGCAGCCGGCCATCGTCGCGCTGGCATCCCCTTCGGGGACCGGGGCAACCCCGAAAACCTTTGTCTCCTGGGTGTTCTGCCAGGTCTTGTAGAGCCAGTCCGGGTTGACGATGTCATTCCAGTTCTCCCGGGCCGGCCAGTCGACCACAACGTCCGCGGGCCGGCCTCGCCAGGCCGCGAAGGCGCTCACCCCGACCGGCCCCTGACCGCGGGCGTAAACCCCGCTCGCCCAGGCCAGCCCGGATCGGTTCGGCGTCGTCCCCGGTGCGGGCGGCACAGGCACCGGCACGGGCGGTGGCACCACCGGATTCACCGGCACCACCGGCACCACGGGGTCCACCGGGTCTGGGTCCACCGGGTCCGGTGCCACCGGGACCACTGGGGCCGGGTCCACCGGGTGCACCGGTACTACCGGGTCCACCGGAGGCTCGATGCTGGGCGGCGCGGTGAGATCCCCCCGGAACCCGCCCCAGCGCTCCGGCGAGATCCAGCGCTCCGGGTACAGGAAGGATGGTGTCCATGTGTCGGTTCCTACCCAGGGTCCGCGAGCGGCCTCGTTACCCGAATGGGCCTGCGCCGTCGTCGGCAGCGCTGCCACCGTCATCGCGATGGCGACGGCGGCCCCCGTCCCGAACGCCCGCTTCTTGCTTCGCACGAATCTTTTCCCCAATCAGAACGGCGGTGAAGCGGAAGAGCTCCACCGCCAAAAGATCAAGCTGGACCTTGTGTGAAACTTAAAACCAAGTCAAATCAATGATCTTTCAGGCCATTTTGGTTACACAAGATGACTGAGATACAACAGAGAGACATGAGATCCGCAGGCCTCGGTCAGTCGGAGGTCGAGCGCCACACATCAATGTCCACGGGTGCGTCGATCCCCTTCACCCGCCCCCGGTCGGATGCCTGCCAGACGACCCAGTCGTCGTCGGCCGGCCGCCGGAAGAGACGGCGTACCCAACGGTCGCGGGCCAAGGCGTCCACGACGGGATAGGCCTCGACGAAGTTCGACATCGCATAGACCAGGAGTTGCTTGCCCACCTTGCTCTCCACCGTCTCGATGAAGGTCTGCAGTTCCCGCTGGAAGGTGGCTCTGTCCGGGCGCTGTGAGCAGCCGGAGTACTCCAGGTCGATCGCTGGCGCCAGTGCCTGAGGGTCATCGGGCAGCACGCGGAGGAAGTTCGCTGCCTGGGCCGCTCCGGAGGAGCACAGGGTAAAGAAGTGGTAGGCCCCCCGAGCGATCCCGGCAGAGGCGGCACCGGACCAGTTCTCGGCGAAGCGCTTGTCGACGAAGTCATCGCCCTCGGTCGCCTTCATATAGACCGATGACACACCGTCCGAGGCGACGTCGTCCCAATCAATTGCGCCCTGATGATTCGAGACGTCGATTCCGTAGCTCTCGCCAGGCAGCAACTGAGGTCGATACCGCGGCAAGACCTCGAACCAACCGATCACCGCAACAATCATCATGACAATCAGTGCACTGGCAATAACCGCTAGCCACCGTGGAGTGCGCTTTCCACCAACCATTTTTGGCCGCCGGATACGTGAACGGAACCCGCGAGGCGGACGTGCTGTTTCAGTGACCACCATGATTCCCTCCCGGTCCTTGGTCCTTCCTACCGGGTCGGCGTCCGTAATCACCAATCGATCACTGTGACCTAACTCAACCCGACCTCAAACCGAGCGCTCAGTGAGGCAGTACGGCTGTCCGACCGGGTCGATCATCGTTGTCCAGCGCGCGAACCGGGCCAGGACCTGCGCACCAGCCGCGACATGCCGTTCGGACAGGGCATGGACATCCGCACAAGCGAAATCAACGTGTGCGCAGACCTCATCCCGCCCGGTCTGCGCCAGCCGCTGAAAGAGCAACCGAACCGGTATTCCGGTTGGTCTTTCCAGGTAAGCGAACTCGGGCAGACTGCCGGCCCGCAACTGCCAGCCGGTCAGCGAACGCCAAAACCCGCACTCCGCCTCGAATTGGTCGGGCGGGATGTCCAGGCACAACTGGTCCAACCGGTTCGCGCCACCGAAATCGAGTCGGATCGGTCCGGGAACCGTGGTCTCGCCGCCCCACGTCACCAGGCAGAAGGTGAACCCACCTGGACTCTCGAGGACGATCAGATCGTCCTCGACATGCCGCACCCGCGCGCCCGAATCGACCGCCCGAGCGGCGACCTCGGCGAGCGATTCGACGTCCCGATCAATATGCAGATCGAGATGACAGCCACCCACGCCGTCCCTGATCCGCTGCACTCGGAGGTACGCATCGCCGTGTGCCGGCAGCACGGTGGCGAACTCGCCGTCCGGTCCCCGCCGCGCCGAGCGCGCACCGGCGGTCACGTCCAACCAGAACTGCTCCGCGACCGAGAAGCCCGGGGCCGGAAGATCGAGGAAGACGGTCAACCAGCGGATCGGCATGGGTTCGAGCATGCCACCAATGGCCCACCAACCTCAGGACGACGGCTCGACCGGCCCGAGCGGGGCGAGCGGACCGTAGAGCTTGGCCATCACGGCGCGACTGGTCCGGCGGCGGACCGGACCGAGCCGCCCGCTGCCTCGCAGCGCCGACGTCGCGGCGATCCAACCGCAGGCACCGTGAACCCCGCCACCGGGATGCGTCGACGCCCCCGCCAGGTAGAGGCCATCGATCACGGTTTCAGGTCGACCGAATCCGGTGACCGGCCGGAAGATCAACTGCTGATGCAGCTGGGCCGTGCCGCCATTGATCGCACCGTGATGCAGGTTGCCGTCCGCCGCTTCCAGGTCAGCTGGGCGCTGCACGGTTCGGCCGATCACCCGGTCGTGGAAGCCGGGGGCGAACTGCTCAACCGTCGCTTCCACCATCTTGATCACTTGCTCCGCGTCGGCCGGGCCATAGCGTTCGCGCGGCAGATGAGTGTACGCCCAGGCACTCTCCGTGCCTGCTGCCGAACGGGTCGGGTCGGCGGTAGTCATCTGTCCGAGCAAGGCAAAGACCACTTCGGATTCTCGCCCGCCGGCCAGATCGCTCGACCATCGGCCGAGCCCGGCCATATCGGTGCCGAGGTGCACGGTTCCGGCCTTGCGCGCGGCTTCGGCTCGCCACGGGATCCCGCCGTCCACCAGCCAGTTCAGCTTGACGGTCGGCAGGTCCCATTCGAACCGGGCGAGGTCCGCGACCAGTTGCCCCGGCAGGTGCTGTTCACCGACCAGGTCGGTGAACAGTCGCGGAGCGTCGACATCGGCCAGCACCGCCCGACGGGCGTGAATTTCGCGCCCCCCGGCGGTCCGGATCCCGATTGCCCGGCCTCCTCGGACGATCACCTGGGTGACCGGTTGACCGGTCTCGATCACCGCACCCGACGCCCGGGCCCGCCCGGCCATCGCGTGCGCCAGCCTTCCCGCACCGCCCTTGGGCACCGGGAACCCGACGTCCTGCGCGAGCATCGCCAGCAGCCAGCCGTACAGTCCGCTGCCGGCCGCGTCCATCGGCACATCCGCATGCATGGCATTCCCGGCCAGCAGCAGCCGGGCCCCTTCGCCGGTAAACAATTCCCGGGTCAACCGGGTCACCGGGGTGACAGCCATCCGCGCCAGTTGCATGGTCTCCGGCACACCGGCCCGGTACATCAGCCGGGCCCCGGCCCGCACCGGCGGAAACGGCGTGAACAGTGCCTCAAGTAGCGGCTCGCGCAAGCGTTGCCATTGTGCGAAGAGGGCCAGCCAGGCGTCACCGTCACCGGGCGCGGCGCGATCGAGCGCGGCAGCCGTGTCGCCCGGGTCCCGATGCAGCACCGGGCAGTCCACCGCGTCCGGGTCCGCCAGGTGCGCGATCACCGACGGGGCCTGAACCCACTCCAGACCGTGCCGCTCCAACTCCAGCCGACGGATCACCGGCGACGCGGCGGCCAACGGGTAGAACGCACTGAAAAGGTCGGCGGTGGCACCCGGCCACAGTTCGGCGGAGCGGACCGCGCCCCCGATCTCATCCTGAGCTTCAAGCAGGACGACGTCCCAACCAGCATCGGCGAGCGCGGCCGAGGCCACCAACCCGTTGGGACCCGCGCCAATGACGACGGCGTCCACAGTCTCGGTCATGGAAACTCCCTCTCTCCCCCTGCCCTTCTATCCGACAGCGAGCGAAAGCGCACCTCCATCAGCCTTGCAGCCACCAGGTCTGTCCTGGACGCGGGCCGCAGTTCGCCGTGATGACCGGCGTCCGGGCGGTCGTATTCGAGCCCTGCACGTCGAGGCACCCGGCAGACGCCGGGTTGACGATGACCCCGGAACTGACCACCCATTGCTGGCTCGCTCGGCCATTGCAGGTATTGATCTGCAACCGAGGACGACCGGCACCGACGTCGACCGCCTGAAGACATTTGTTCATGGCCCGCAGAGTGCCGTCCTTATACACCGACCACTTTTGGGCCGGCGACGAGTTGCACTCGAAAATCTGCACGGCGGTGCCGTTCTTGGCCCGTCCATCCGCGACGTCCAGACACCGCCCGGCCAATCCCACAATCCGACCGCTACGGCTGGCCGTCACGGTGTCCGGCGCGGACCGGAAGGGGGCGGATTGCGTCGGTTTGCGCGTCTCCTGTTGAGGCGGGGTGGTCTTGGCCGCTGCCTCGGTCGGCGCCGGGACGGACGTCGGCTCGGTTTGTGGGGATGACGGGACAACC
>JANNPJ010000569.1:0-11583 GCA_031400005.1 Kineosporiaceae bacterium
GAACTGGCCTCGGACCTGCTCATCGCGGCCCACCATTTTGACGACGTCTCGTACGGGCACCTGACCGTTGACCGGCTCGCCGATCAGGCGTTGCGCGACCTGGACGACCGGTTGCGGGCGGCCCGAACCGTGTCAGCCCAGTCGGCGTCGGCCCAGTCGGCGTCGGCCCGATGAGCTTCAGCAAGGACGACGTCACGAGTGCAGACGGCCCGGCCACGCGGGTTCCCGCGACCTTGCCGGGACCACCCGTGGTCGGGCCGCCGGAACATGGGCCGCTGGAACATGGGCTGGCACCGGGGACCGCCCGGCAGGCGGCTCGGGCCGGATGGCATCGGTGGCGCTGGGCTCTGGCGGTGGCCCTGGTGATCGCCTTGGCAGCGGTGATCACCGCAGTGACGGGGTCGGTCACCGGAGACGGCAGCCGGCTCGGGCCGACCAACCCTGCTCCCGACGGCAGCCGTGCGCTGGTGCAGCTCCTGCGCCGGCAGGGCGTCGACGTCCGGGAAGTGCACCGATCGGCAGAGGTGGTGGCGGCCACCGATGCCCGCTCAACCGTGGTGGTCACGAACACCTCGCTGCTCGGACCGGCGCAACTCGATCGGCTCCTGGCCGACGACGTACCGAACCTGGTGCTTGTCGAACCGGGCGAGATCACCCTCAGCCGGCTGGCCCCAGACCTGCGGACCGCGGGCCGCTCCAACCCCGTCGTCCTCGAGCCCGGCTGCTCGATTGCGGCAGCTCAAGCGGCCGGCGCGGCTCGGGCCGGCGGCAATCTGTACAGCCGGGTACGGGTGCCGATCGACGGGCCAGGCAGCGCCGGCATTTGCTACCGGGCGGCGAACTCGGACGAGGGCTCCTACCTGTCCGTTGATACCCCCCAGCGGATGGTGACCGTGATCGGGCAGTCGGATCTGCTGACCAACGAATACCTCGGTGCCGACGGCAACGCGGCCCTGGCGTTGTGGACGTTGGGCGAGCAACCGTCGCTGATCTGGTACTCCCCTGACCCGCTGGAACCGCAGGGCTCCGCCGCAGATCCGCCGACGCTTGGTGACCTCCTGCCGGACTGGGTTCTCTGGGTCATTGTTCAGCTCGCCATGGCAGCAGTCGTGACCATCGGCTGGCGGGCGCGGCGACTCGGCCGGCTGGTCCCGGAACCGCTGCCCGTGATCGTCCGGGCAGCCGAGACGCAGGAAGGGCGGGCCCGGCTCTACCGTCAGGCCTCCGCACGTGGTCGGGCCGCCGCCACCTTGCGCACGGCGTCCCTGCGCCGACTGGCCGCTCGGCTCGCGGCACCGTCCGGGACGACGCCGACTCAACTCGCCACGATGGCGGCGAAGGCGACCGGTCGCGATCCGAGCGGCGAGCAGAAGCTGCACGCTTTACTCCTTGGCCCTGCTCCGGCGTCGGACGCCGAACTGATCCGATTGGCCGACGATCTCGACACCGTCGAGCGGGAACTGTCCCGTGACCGACCCGTCCGCTCGAACTGAAGGGCCCGCTGCTGTGACCGACTACCCGACCACCCACAACGACCGCACTCCCGAGTCGGCACCCGAACTGGTCCTGGAGCCCAGCTCCGTCCACGACTGGGACGGCGACCGCGACTCCAGTGCCGCCCGAGAGGCGCTGCGCGCGGTCCGGGTCGAGGTGAGCAAGGCCGTGGTCGGTCAGGACGCGGCCGTCAGCGGACTGGTGGTCGCCCTGCTCTGCCGTGGTCATGTCCTTCTCGAAGGGGTACCAGGGGTGGCCAAGACGCTGCTGGTCCGGGCACTCTCGGCGGCGCTTCGGCTGGACACCAGCCGGATTCAATTCACCCCGGATCTGATGCCCGGCGACGTCACCGGCTCGCTGGTCTATGACGCGCGGCACGCCGAGTTCTCCTTCCGTGCGGGCCCGGTCTTCACCAACCTGCTGCTCGCCGACGAGATCAACCGGACGCCGCCGAAGACCCAGGCCTCGCTGCTGGAGGCGATGGAGGAGCGGCAGGTCACCATCGACGGCCAACCCCGGCCGCTGCCCGACCCGTTCGTGGTCTGCGCCACCCAGAACCCGGTCGAGTACGAGGGCACGTACCCGCTGCCCGAGGCCCAGCTGGACCGGTTCCTGCTCAAGCTGACGATGCCGCTGCCGCCGCGCGAGGTCGAGCTCGAGGTACTGGCTCGGCACGCCGCCGGTTTCGACCCGCGTGACCTGGCCGGTGCCGGAATCCGGGCGGTGGCCGGACCGGAGGACCTGGCCGCCGGGGTCCGCGCCGTCCGCCGGGTGGTGGTAGCCCCCGAGGTGATGGGCTACATCGTCGATGTCGTCCGGGCCACCCGCAGTTCGCCCTCGCTGGCGCTGGGAGTGTCACCGCGGGGGGCGACCGGGCTGATGGCCACCAGCCGAGCCTGGGCCTGGCTGTCCGGGCGCAGCTACGTCACTCCGGACGACGTCAAGGCGCTGTCCCGGCCGACCCTCCGGCACCGGGTACAGCTACGCCCGGAGGCCGAGCTCGAGGGTGTGACAGTGGACGGCGTGCTGGACAGCGTGCTCGCCGCCGTCCCGGTACCGCGTTGAGCATTTCCGGCCGCGCCGCCTGGGCGATGCTGTTCGGACTTGTCCCGGTGGCGCTCTGGCCCGGCTGGCCAACGGTGCTCGGCTGGGCCGGCGTCGTGCTGGCCGGCGTCCTGGTGGACCTGATGCTGGCCGGGTCGCCGCGGGCCCTGCGGGTAGAGCGCGAACCGGTGGCCGCGGTCCGGCTCGGGCAGCCGACCACGGCCTCGTTCGTGCTGTCCAACACCGGACGACGTCGAGTGCATGGGCTGGTCCGGGACGGCTGGCAACCCTCGGCGGGGGCCGGCGGATCCCGGCAGCGCCTCGATCTGCCTGCCGGGCAGCGGCGGCGGCTGACCACCACGCTGACCCCGACCCGACGCGGCGACCGGCGCGCTCAGCAGGTCACCGTCCGCAGTGCCGGCCCGCTCGGTCTGGCCGCCCGACAGCTCACCCTGACCGCCCCTGGCATGCTCCGTGTCCTGCCGCCCTTCGGTTCCCGAAAGCACCTGCCCGGCAAGCTGGCACGGCTGCGCGAACTGGACGGCCGGACCGCGCTGCGGGTGCGCGGCCAGGGCACCGAGTTCGACTCATTGCGTGACTACGTCGACGGCGACGACGTCCGCTCGATCGACTGGCGAGCCTCCGCCCGGCGTCAGCAGATCGTCGTGCGGACCTGGCGACCCGAACGCGACCGACGGGTTCTGCTGGTGCTCGACACCTCCCGGACCTCGGCGGCCCGGGTCGGTGACGAGCCCCGGCTGGACGCGGCCATGGACGCCGCCTTGTTGCTCGCCGCGTTGGCCTCCCGGGCCGGCGACCGGGTGGACCTGTTGGCGATGGACCGCCGGGTGCGTGCTCGGGTGGAAGGTGCCTCCCGGACCGACCTGCTGCCCCGGCTGGTGACGGCGATGGCCCCGCTGGAGGCCGACCTGGTGGAGGCGGACTGGGCGGCGATCGTCGCCGCCGTGCTCGGCAGACTGTCGCAGCGCTCACTGGTGATCCTGCTGACCCCGCTGGAGGCGGCCGCCGTGGAGGAAGGGTTGCTGCCCGTCGTCCAACGGCTCTCCACCCGGCACCGGGTGCTGGTCGCCTCGGTCGCCGATCCGCAGGTCGCGCTGATGGCAGCCGGGCGAGGCGACTCCTATGCGGTGTACGGCGCGGCCGCCGCCGAGCGAGCCGAGCTGGACCGGGCGGCGACCACCGCGGAACTGCGCCGACTCGGGGTGGACGTCGTCGATGCCCCACCCGAGCTGCTGCCGCCCCAGCTGGCCGACCGCTACCTGTCGCTCAAGGCAGCCGGCCTGCTCTGACCTCCAGTGCCGCACGTTTGGCGGCCTCGGTGTCCGGCAGCACGATCAGCCGGGGCCGGGGCCGCACCGCCGAAATCGCGCCAGCCAAAGCCGGGCCAGCCAGAAGCGGGTCAGCCAGAAGCGGGTCAGCCAGAACCGGGTCAGCCAGAACCGGGTCAGCCGAAACCGGACGGGGCAGATCCGGGCCAGCTGGCTCGGCCGATGCGGCGCAGCTTGTGGATGCCGACGCACCGAGCAGGCGGTCGAACTCGCGAGCGGTGATATTGAGCGCGGTCTGCAATGCGGCCCGGCTGACCTTGGCGAAGGTACGCAGGTAGGCCGCCTTCATCTCGAGTTCGGCCCGGACCCTACCGGCGTCGATCGCCACTGTCGGGTGCTCAATCTCGGTCAGCGCCACCTCGGCTGCCCGGTCGGCCCGCTGGTGTGCCCGCACCACGATGTCCTCGTAGCGGGTCTTGGCCAGGAGCAGGATCCGGGCGGCGTCCTCCTCGGCCTTGGCTCGGCGACTCCCCGCGTCCTGCCGGGCCTCGATCAGAACCTGCTCGGCGATCATGTCTACCCGGGTGAGTCGCTGTGCCGCTTCGTCCTCCCCCGCACTGATCAGGCGCGAGACCTGGCGGTCGGCGTCCATCAGTTTGATCCGGACCTGATGGTCGGCGGACTCCAACCGGTCCGCGAACTGCCGCTCCGCGTCGCTCAGCCGGGCCTCAGCCTCGGCCAGCCGGCGATCGGCGATCTCCTGCGCCTGGCTGAGGACGGCCCGAGCTTGCGCCGCCGGGGACACCAAGCCAGGGCCCTCGACCGATCGGCCGCTCGGTTGCCCACCGGCCGTCTCGGCCGCAGCCACCGCCGCCCACTGCCGCCGGATGTACCGGTGCAACCGGTCGATCTCGGCTCGCAGATCCGTGATTTGCAGCTCCGCGGCGTCCCGGTCCTTGATCACCTGCTGGACGAACGAGTCAACGGAGAATTCGTCGTATCCCCGGTGCCCCCAGTTGGTGCGCGGAAAGGCTGCCGGCTCCAGACCCGGCCGATAGCTCCAGACCGACGCCGACCTGCTCGGATACGCCGAGTCGAGCTCCGTCAACGAGCGCACTGTTTCGATCTGAGCCGTCCCGGGTGGGTCGACCTGAGCAGACACCCATGAACAACCTGGCATACGCGAGCTGTTACCCATAGTGATGAAGGTACGACTTCACGTGATATTACGCAAAGTGTTTGACAGAACACGCTAAGCAACTTTTTCTATCCGGCCACCGGGCGGACGTCGCCAGCCAGGTCGGAGCTCAGGTCGCCGGTCTCCCCCGCCAGCGCCGCCGGACGGCCAAAGCTCAGGACATATCCCAGGAAACCCAGCCAGACCAGCGCGCCGATTCCGATCCGGGCCCAGGTCGGCAGCGGGGATGGCGTGACAAAAGCCTCGACCAGTCCGGAGACCAGCAGCACACCGACCAAACCGATCGCGATCGTGACCATTGCACGGCCCTCTTCGGCGATCGCCTGCCCCCTCGGGCGTGGACCCGGGTCGATCCACGCCCAGAAAACCTTCAGCCCGGAACCAGCCGCAACGAAGACGGCGGTCAACTCCAGCAGGCCGTGCGGGGTGATCAACCCGAAGAACAGGTCGAGTCGATCGTTGGCGGCCATCAGGCCACCGACCATGCCGACACTGATCGCGTTCTGCGCAAGCACCCAGACCACGCCGACCCCGGTGATGCCGAGCACGAAACAGAGCGCCGCGACCCAGGCGTTGTTCGTCCACACTTGGGCGGCGAAACCGGCTGCCGCGTTCTCGCTGTAGTAGTTCTCGAAGTCGTTCTCCACCAACTGCCGAATCTGCGCCTGGGATCCGATCGAGGCCTGCACCGATGGATTAGCGGCCACCCAGGCCCCGAACACGGTAGCCACCGCGAGGAAGGACACCGCCGAACCGGTCGCCCACCAGCGGGACCGGTACACCGCAGCCGGGAAGGACACCGAGACCAGCCGGGCGAGTTCGCGCCACAACGGTTCATGTCCTCCGGTGACGGCGCTGCGGGCCCGGGCGACGGTGGTGGAGAGTCGGGCGGACAGCGCGGCATCCGGTGAGGACGAGCGGACCACCGAGAGATGCGTCGCCGTCCGTTGGTACAGGCGGACAAGTTCATCTGCCTCGGCGCCACTGAGCCGCCGCCGTTTCGACAGTTGGTCCAGGCGGTTCCAGTCGTCGCGGTGCACGGCGACGAACGCATCGAGGTCCACCAGGTGAGCGTAGCCTGGCTCCCATGACCGCAGATCTTGCCGGGTTCGACGACCTGGGCATCACCGAGGACCTGGTCACCGGCGAAGCCGTGGTACTCGACCTGCGGCCGGCGTCCTTCATCACCCGAGCCCTGGCACTCGCCCTGGACCTGTTGGTGATGGTCGTCGCGGTGGTCCTGGTGGCCTGGCTGCTTGCCGCCACCACCGACGTGCTCGACCAGGCGACGAGTAGCGCGCTCGGGCTGGTCGTCTCGCTCGGGGTGCTGATCGGCATCCCGATCACGGTCGAGACCCTCACCCGGGGGCGTTCGCTGGGCAAGTTGGCCGCCGGGCTGCGCGTGGTCCGGGATGACGGCGGCCCCATCCGGGCGCGGCACGCGCTGATCCGCGGCCTGCTCGCGGTTCTGGAGCTCTACTGGAGCTTCGGCTCCGTCGCCCTGATCACCTCGCTGCTGAACCGGCGGGGCAAGCGCCTTGGCGACGTGCTGGCCGGTACGTACGTGATCCGCGAGCGCAGCCCACGCGAACAGCCGAACGTGGTCCAGATGCCGCCGCACTTGCATCCCTGGGCGGCAGCGAGCGACCTTGGCCGGCTACCGGACCGGCTGAGTCTCGCCGTCCGGCAATTCCTCGGCCGGGTATCTGCGCTGGCCCCCGCCACCCGGGAGCGACTCGGCCGGGGGCTGGCCGAGCAGGTCGTCAGGTACGTGTCGCCGCCCCCGCCACCCGGGACGCATCCCGAGGACTTCCTGGCCGCCGTCCTGGCCGAACGCCGAGACCGGGACTATGCCCGACTGCGTCGCGAGGCCGACGCCCGGTCCGCCCGGCTGCACCGGCGAGCCGCCTCCGGCCCGCTCTCCGCGATCGGCACCAGCTTGATCGACGAGAGCTGAGCCGCCGCAAAACGCCAGTGATCATGCACGGTTGCTCCCCAGCGAGGAGGCCGTGCATGATCACCGGTTGTGCTAGTTCAGGGCTGGGCGACTACCGCGCAGCCGGAGAACGGCGGCTAACTCAGTAGCGGTAGTGATCCGGCTTGTACGGGCCGGCCACGTCCACGCCCAGGTACTCGGCCTGCTCCTTGGTCAGCTCGGTGAGCCGGACGCCGAGCGCGTCGAGGTGCAGCCGGGCGACCTTCTCGTCCAGGTGCTTCGGCAGCACGTACACCTTGTTCTCGTAGTCCCCCGCCTTGGTGAAGACCTCGATCTGAGCCATCACCTGGTTGGAGAACGAGTTCGACATCACGAAGCTGGGGTGCCCGGTGGCGTTACCGAGGTTCAGCAGCCGGCCCTCGGAAAGCACGATGATTGATCGTGCCGCCTGGCCGACACTGGCTTCGAAGGTCCACTCGTGCACCTGCGGTTTGATCTCGGTCTTGACGATGCTGGGCAGCTTGGCCAGGCCCGCCATGTCGATCTCGTTGTCGAAGTGGCCGATGTTGCCGACGACGGCCTTGTCCTTCATCGCCGCCATGTGCGCGGCGGTGATGACGTCGAAGCAACCGGTGGTGGTGATGAAGAAGTCACCGACCCCGATGACGTCTTCCAGCGTGGTCACCTGGTAACCGTCCATCGCTGCCTGCAGTGCGCAGATCGGGTCGACCTCGGTGACGATCACCCGGGCGCCCTGGCCGCGCAGCGACTCCGCGGCGCCCTTGCCGACGTCCCCGTACCCACAGACGACGGCGACCTTTCCACCGATCAGGACGTCGGTGGCGCGGTTGATGCCGTCGATCAGCGAGTGCCGGATGCCGTACTTGTTGTCGAACTTGCTCTTGGTGACGGCATCGTTGACGTTGATCGCCGGGAACAGCAGCGAGCCGGACTTCTGCATCTCGTAGAGCCGGTGGACGCCGGTGGTGGTCTCTTCGGTGACGCCCTTGATGTCAGCGGCGATCGAAGTGAACCGCTTCGGGTTGGCCTTCAGCGAGGCGCGCAGCACCTCGAGGATGACGCCGTACTCCTCGCTGTCCTTCTCGTTGCTGGCCGGCACCGCGCCGGCCGCCTCGAACTCGACGCCCTTGTGGACCAGCAGGGTGACGTCGCCACCGTCGTCCAGAATCATGTTCGGGCCCTGGCCGTCGCCCCAGTCGATGATCTGCTCGCTGCACCACCAGTACTCCTCGAGCGTCTCGCCCTTCCAGGCGAAGACCGGGACACCCTGGGGGTTCTCGACCGTTCCGGTCGGCCCGACCACGGTGGCCGCGGCGGCTCCGTCCTGGGTGGAGAAGATGTTGCAGGAGGCCCAGCGGACCTCCGCGCCGAGCGCGACCAGGGTCTCGATCAGGACGGCAGTCTGCACGGTCATGTGCAGCGAGCCGGCGATCCGGGCGCCGGACAGCGGCTTGGCGTCGCCGAACTCGGCGCGCAGAGACATCAGGCCGGGCATCTCGTGCTCGGCGAGGCGAATCTCGTGTCGGCCAGACTCGGCCAGCGAAAGGTCAGCGACCTTGAAGTCGAACGTCATAAAAATCCTTCGGCTCAATGCGGATTCGTCGGGAACCACAGGTGGGTACGGGTCATTGAGGCATCTAGGCACGGTCAACGAGGTACCGGACGGCGAGCGACCGGATCACGAACAGACGTGCGAAGGTGCATCGACCCGGCGCGGCCCCTCTGGGCCAGCGGCATCACCGACGCCGGAACCTGCTCATGGTACCAAGCCCGGCCTCAACCGGCACTCACGACCATCCGTGCTGCGTATCCCAGCACGATCAGGTTCCCGAGCAGGCCGGTGGCGATCCGGGCTCGGGTACCGAGCCGAGCCCCTGCCAGTGAGCCCGCGGTAACCAGGAGCAACTGCCAGGTCAGTGAGGCCACGAACACCCCGCCGACAAAAGCCGTGCCCCGCTCGAAGCCGCGAAGTGCGACAGCGGACCCGGCGGCCAAGGCCACGAAGTAGATCGCGGTCAGCGGATTGAGTGCGGTCAGGGCCACAAACCGGGCGGCGACTCGCATCCCGGACAGCGGGACGACGGCAGACTGCGGCACGCTCTGGTGTGCCACCCGCCAGAGACCGATCAGGCCTCTGGCGGCCACCGCCATCAGCAGCACAGCGCCGATGAGTCTCACCACCTGCTGGTGGCCTGCCAGAACCCGGCTCACCGAGGCACCGGCCAGCACCGCCAGCGCCGCGTACCCAGTGTCGACGAGACCGACACCGAGGGCTCCGGCGGCAGCCGTTCGCCACCCGGCAGTGATCGCCTCCTGAACGAGCAGCACCCCGATCGCGCCCAGCGGGAGGGCGATCGCCGCACCTGCGACCGCACCGGCCAGCGCCGCCCCAGCAACTCCATCCATGCTGATCACGTTGCCCGAGCGTGCCTGCGCAGCGCCACCGGTTTACCCGGCTCGGCAGCGTACCGGCGAGGAGGATTCAACCGGCTGAATGGCGTCCAGAGCGCCATCTCGCTCGATGAATCCTCCCGCCCGGTACGGCTCTGGCAGTTAGGCGGGGAATTGGGTACCGGTCAGGCGCTGGTAGACGTCGAAGTAGCGGGCCCGGGTGACCTCGACGACCTCGTCAGGCACCGGCGGGGCCGGCTCTTTCTTGTCCCAGCCGATGCTCAGCGCCCAGTCCCGGACGTACTGCTTGTCGAAGGAGTAGTGCGGACCGCCCGGCTTCCAGCTGTCCGCGGGCCAGAACCGCGACGAGTCCGGGGTCAGTACCTCATCGCCCAAGGTCAAGGTGCCATCGGCGGCCAGTCCGAACTCCAGCTTGGTATCGGCCACGAGGATTCCGCGTTCCGCGGCGATCGCGGCCCCGCGCCGGTAGACGGCCAGCGTCAGGTCGCGCACCTGCTTCGCGACCTCCACCCCGATCTTCTGCTCAACCTGCGCGAAGGTGATGAACTCATCGTGCGAGCCGAGGGGGGCCTTTGTCGTGGGGGTGAAGATCGCCTCGTCCAACCGGGAGCCGTCCAGCAACCCAGGCGGCAGCGACAGACCGGTGACGGCGCCGTCCCGCCGGTACTCCGCCAGCCCCGACCCGGTGAGATACCCGCGGGCGATGCATTCGACGTCCAGCATCGACAGTCGCCGGCACCGGATCGCCCGGCCGGCGAACTCGGCCGGGACGTCGGTCGCAGAGATCACGTGGTGCGGCACGAGGTCCGCAAGCTGGTCGAACCACCACAGCGACAGGGCGGTCAGCACTCGCCCTTTGTCCGGGATCGGCGTCGGCAGCACGACATCGAAGACCGAGACCCGATCGGAGGCGACCAAGAGGAGGTCGTCACCGTCGGCATAGACATCGCGGACCTTGCCGCTGTGGACGAGTTGCACCCGGGCAGGGTATCGGCACCGGGCGACCCACCCAGTCACACACAGCGCCAACCGGGCACTTCGCCCCCGCTATGCCGGTGGTCCGGAAAGGGGCATCTGGGGTGGCGCGAGTTCCGGGTAGCCGGATTCGGTTAGCGACTGAGGCGGCGGTAACGCAGGACGGAGAGCGGGACGAAGACCACCAGCAACAGGATCGGCCAGACGGTCGCCATCAGCAGGCTGTGCTGGCTGACCCAGCTCACTTGCTCACCGACCGGGTTGCCGAACAGTTCCCGGACCGCACTCACCGTGGCCGACACCGGATTCCAGGCGGCGATCGTCCCGAGCCAGCCGGGCATCGTCGCCGGATCGACGAACGCGTTGGACAGGAAGCTCAGCGGCCAGACCAGGATCTGCACGGCCGCAACCCCTTCCGGCCCTTTGATGATCAGTCCGAGGTAGACCCCAACCCAGATCAGGGCGAACCGGAGCAACAGCAACAGCGCCACTGCGTGCAGGGCCGAGCCAAGGCCGTCGCGCCAGCGCCAGCCGATCGCCAGCCCGCCGGCCATCATCACGGCCAGACCGATGACGGAGTTCAGCAGGTCGGCGACGCTGCGGCCGCCGACGACCGCGACCGGGGACATCGCCAACGACCGGAACCGGTCGGTGATCCCGGCGTTCGCATCGACGGTGACGGCCAGCATCGTGGCCTCCACGCCGAACAGCATGGTCATCCCGAACACCCCCGGGACCAGGAACTCGCGATAACCCGCTCCCCCGGTGCCGCCGAACCCGGCCATCTGACCACCGAAGAAGTAGCCGAACATCAGCAGGATCAGCACCGGGAACAGCAGTGCCACCAGGGCCGCTCCGGGCCGACGAACCCAGTGCTGGATGTCCCGGCCGGCGACCGTCCACGTGTCGATCACCGCCCAGCGCAGCCGAGCCGCCCCGGCCAGGTCTTCCGTCATCGCGGTCATGTCGTTGATTCGCTCGGGCGCGGCGCTCATGCTTTTACCTCCTGTGCTGTCGAACCAGTAGTGCCAGATGAGCCAGTGGGCTTGGTCGTCGAATGACCTGTGAGTTGCAGAAACACGTCGTCCAGAGTTGGACGACGGAGCGCAACGTCCTCGATCTGCAGCCCGGCGGCGTCCAGGGCCCGAAGCACCCGCACCAGGGCACCTGCCCGGTCGTCGACGCGCACGCTGACCCGTCGGGCATCCCGGTCC
>JANNPJ010000623.1:0-4354 GCA_031400005.1 Kineosporiaceae bacterium
GGGACGCCGGGCGCGAGGCGATGACGCAGCTGCGGATGTTGCTCGGCGTGTTGAAAGCCGATGAAATGCAACGGCTTCCACAGCCCACACTGAACGACCTGGCCGGTCTCATCGGTGGCACCACCGAACTGGAGGTCCGCGGTGAACCGCGGCAGGTAGCGCCCGACCTCGAGGTAGCGGTATACCGAATCGTGCAGGAGGGCCTGACCAACACCGTCAAACATGCTCGGTCTCAGAACGTCCGGGTACGGCTGAGTTGGGGGCCGACCGGACTGGAGGTGTCGGTCGCCGACGACGGGCCAGGGTCGGTGACGGTCGGCGTCGGCGGTTACGGGCTGGCCGGGATCCGGGAACGGGCAGCCGCCCTCGGTGGAACGGCGACTGCCGACCCGGGACCGGATGGCGGGTTCGAGGTCCGGGCATGCCTGCCGTATACGGAGGGAACGCGATGATTCGGGTTGTTCTGGCCGACGATCAAGAGCTGGTGCGCAGCGGGTTCGCGATGATCCTCGATGCCCAACCGGACATCGAGGTGGTCGGCGAGGCCGGAGACGGCGCCGAGGCCGTCGAGTTGGTCTTCGCGCACCGACCGGACGTCGTCCTGCTTGATGTGCGGATGCCCCACACGGACGGCCTCACCGCCGCCCGCACGATCTGCGCCCGGACCACGACGAAGGCCATCATGCTGACCACTTTCGACTCCGACGACTACGTCTACGAGGCCCTGTACGCGGGCGCGAGCGGGTTCCTGCTCAAGGACGTGCGCCGCGACGACCTCGTCCACGCGGTCCGAGTGGTGACGGCCGGAGAGTCGCTGCTGGCACCGAGCATCACCCGCAGACTCATCACCGACCTCACCCGGAATCGGCCGAGAAACCGGCCACTGGCCGCCCTCGACGTCCTGACTCCGCGCGAACGCGAGACGCTGGGCCTGCTCGGCCGCGGACTGTCGAACGCGGAGATCGCCGTGATCTGGTCGGTCAGTGAGCACACGGTGAAAACCCATGTCAGCAACACCCTGACCAAGCTCGGCCTGCGCGACCGAGTCCAGGCTGTTATCGCCGCATACGAAACCGGTCTGATCGCCCCCACGACCTAGACCGGTCCGGGATCTCGCTCGCACCGGCGATGTGGCCCGCCCTCCAGGTGCGCACCATAAGGGGCGTGAACAACCGCCCTCATCGCGACTGTAGGAGCAAACCCATGACTGCCCTGTCATTCCGGCGCACGCTGGTCGTGGCCACCGCCGCGCTACTTGCCCTCGGCGCCATCGCTTCGGCGTCCGTCGCGTCCGTTGCATCCGACCGGACACCTACCGACGACGACCTGCGGGCGGCCCTGCGTGGCGTCGTCGCGGCCGGTGCCAGCGGCGTCTCACTGCGGGTGGACGACGACCGGACGACAACCCGGCTCGCCGTCGGCGCCGCACGTCTGGATCCGCCGGTCCAGCTGCGTCCCGGCGCGAAGCTGCGGGTCGGCAGCATCACAAAATCGTTCGTCGCTACCGTCGTCCTGCAACTCGCCGGCGAGTATCGACTCGACCTCGACGACACGGTCGAACGATGGGTACCGGGGCTCGTTCCGGACGGCGACCACATCACCCTTCGCCAGTTGCTCAACCACACCAGCGGCCTCTTCGATCTCCTCGACGACAAGGCATTCCTGCCCGGAGTGCTGGCCGACCCGTTGCGGAAATACACCCCGCGTGAGCTGATCGCGATAGCCACTGCGCACCCGCCAGTGTTCGCACCCGGGACCGACCGGGCGTACTCGAACACCGGTTACCTCGTGCTCGGCCTCGTCGTGGAACACGTTACGCAGCAGCCGATCCAGACTGTCGTCAGCGAGCGGATCATTCGCCCTCTCGGCCTGCGCGACACGTCGCTGCCCGCGCGCTCGCCCGAGATTCGCGGGTACCACGCGCACGGCTACCTCCCGCCGGCGCTCACCGGCTCCGGTTACGTCGATATCACCCGCGTCAGCCCCACCGTGCTGGGCTCCGCCGGTGCGCTGATCTCCAGCCCGCACGATCTGCGCACGTTCTTCCGGGCGCTCCTTTCCGGTCGCCTGCTGCCGCCCGCGCAGCTCGCGGAGATGAAGCGCTTCGTGGCCGTGAAGCCCGGTTATGCTTACGGTCTCGGCCTTTACACGAAAATGACGCCGTGTGGTCGAATCTGGGGCAATGATGGCAACGCACCGGGTTACGAGACCACCGTGTGGAACGACGAGACCGGCCGGAAGGGCTTCGTCCTCGGCATCCCCACCCAGCCGGACGCCGCCATCAATGCCGCTCAGGACGCCGCGCTGACGGTGGCCGCCTGCCGCCTGCTCGGCCGCCCGGTGCCCTGATTCATCACCATCGTGCCGCCAGTGATCGATCAAGCTTGACGAGAATCGAGGTTAGTTCCCTGGTTGACCCATCCGGGAGGCGGGAGCAGTATTGAAAGACTCTGAGGGGAGCTTGCGATGTCCGAGCAGCCATCTGCCAATCCAGCGGGCATTCGACTGATCTTCGAGTACGAAGGGGACACGGTGCGCCTGGTGTCCCAGGTACCCGTCGACGTCGACATCCCGCGTTTCACATCGACTGAACCGCTGGCCAACCATTTCGTCGAGACCAGGAACGACAGGGGATCCTTGCTCGCACGGGTGCCCGCCCGGGGAGCATTCCTGCAGAGCACGGAGATCTTCCCCGAGAACCACAACGAGGAAATCACCCGCGTCGACACCGAGGCGCGTGGGGCATTCACCGTCGTCGTTCCTGCCCCGGACGCCGCCGTGCGAGTCGCGGTCATGAGGGCGGGGAGGCATCGCCTCGACAGATCCCGGGATCTCGGGCTGAGCCCGACACCGGGCGAATCGGAGGACCTAGAGCTGGGCGACTTCCCCCTCGAACGGCGGAGGTGAGTGTCATGACGACCGCCGACGGAACCGTTCAGGGAGCAACCCAGATTTTCGGCACGGCACCTCGTCACCGGGCCTTTTCGATCGTGCTGCTGGCCGACGGGTTCACTGCTGCCCAGCAGACCGACTTCAACAACGCCTGTAACGACTTCGTGACGGCGATGCGCGCCATCCCGCCGTTCGACGTGCTCTCGCCGGCCATCAACGTCTGGCGGGTCAACGTCGCATCCACCGACTCGGGCGCCGACGACCCGGTCAGCGGCGGCGGGACCGGCGCCACGGCACGCACCTTCTTCGACTCCAGTTTCGGTGGCAACGGCATCCGCCGGCTGCTGATCTGTAACGCGACGACCGTGCTGGTGACCGCTGCCGCGCAGGTGCCTGAGTTCTCGGTGGCGATCGTGGTGGTGAACTCGACCATCTACGGTGGCAGCGGTGGCTCCGTCGGCACCTACTCACTGGCCGATGGGGCGACGGAGATCGCCGTCCACGAGATCGGTCACACCGCGTTCGGGCTGGCCGACGAGTACCCCTACTACGCCGGCGGCTCCGAGACCGGTCACGACCACCATCCCGCGACCGAGCCGACGGAACCCAACGTCACGATCAACACCAACCGGGCCACACTGAAGTGGGGCTCACTGGTCGCGGCGTCGACCTCCCTGCCCACCATGAGCAACCCCGACTGCAGCACCGTGGACTCCCAGCCGAGCCCGGTTCCCACCGGAACGGTCGGGCTGTTCGAAGGGGCACACTATTACCACTGCGGTGCCTTCCGGCCCGAGTACGACTGCAAGATGCGCGCGCTCGGCGTCCCGTTCTGCGCGGCCTGCAGCCAGGTGATCCACCACCGGATCGGACCGTTGATGGCGGCTCCGCCGGCGGTGGCGGATCCTCTGGCCTACGAGTTCACTCATGAGGGTCGCAACCTGGCTGAGCAGCACAACCTGTTCCGCACCGCGGATGGTCACCTCCACGCCCTGTGGTTCAACTTCGAAACCGGTTGGCACCACGAGGACCGGACGGCGATGCTGGGTGCCCCGGCTGCGGTAGGTGACGCCTCGGCGTATTCGTTCACCCATGACGGTCTCGACCTGGCTGAGCAGCACAACCTGTTCCGCACCGCCAATGGTCACATCCACGCCTTCTGGTTCAACTTCGAAACCGGCTGGCACCACGAGGATCGGACAGCGATGCTGAACGCCCCACCGGCGGCAGGCAACCCGGTCGCCTACACGTTCACCCATGAGGGTCGAAACCTGGCCGAACAGCACAACCTGTTCCGCACCGCCGATGGTCACATCCATGCCCTGTGGTTCAACTTCGAAACCGGTTGGCATCACGAGGATCGGACCGCGATGCTGAACGCCCCACCGGCGGCAGGCAACCCGGTCGCCTACACGTTCACCCATGAGGGTCGAAACCTGGCCGAACAGCACAACCTGTTCCG
>JANNPJ010000625.1:0-27923 GCA_031400005.1 Kineosporiaceae bacterium
CTGGAACCGGCAACGCCATTGTCGTAATAAGATGCGCCTGCGGGCTGGTGACGTTCTCAGGTGTAGCGACTCATGCGCCGCGGCGAACTCAGCACATCGACGACCACCGGCACATCGACGACCACCTGCACATCGACGCCCACCGGCTTGTCGACCTGGTGCGACCCTGCTCGCCGGGCGGAAGCTCTTGTCGGAGATCCGCGTCAGGGCTTGCCCTGGAGCAGGCGCGCAGTCTCGCCGAGCGCTTCGTCGAGCGGCTGTGGCTTGAGGCCGAAGGTCGTCGCCGTGGCGCTCGAGTCGAGGATGAACGGCCGGTTGAACTGGTATTGGGTGGCTCGGAGCTCCCGGAACATCGGTGAGAAGAGGCCAACGCCCCAGATCACCGAACCTGGAATCGCGGTCAGCTTCGGTGCGGGGAGGCCTGCCACCTCGGTGAACTGAGTGGCGAGCTCGCGGATGGTGAGTGGAGGGCCGGTCGGAACGTGCCAGGCCCGGCCCCAGGCCCGCTCGTCGTCCGCCGCGGTCACCAGCATTAGGGCCACGTCGTTGATCGACGTCCAACTGTGTGGGACGTCGAGCGGTGCCGGCACGAAGCCGCGTTTGCCGGCCATCAAGGGCTGGGCCACCGCAAGGCTGAAGAGCGAGTTGGCTTGGAGGTAGTCGCTGGCGCGCACCTCGGTAGCCCGGATCCGGCCGGCGTCGTGGGCCCCGAGCGCGTCGCGCCACAGATCCGCCCGCAGCCGTAGCTTCGGGTGGACGGCGGCCAAAGGTGTTGTTTCAGTCAGGGGTTGGCTTACCGGGCCGTATCCGTAGAGATTGCTCGCGGTGGCGAGCGTTGCACCGCTGTGCTCGGCCGCGGTGAGGACGGCGGCAGCCAGCGGCGGCCAGTCCGTCAGCCAGCGGTGATAGTCCGGGCTCGCACAGTTGTAGAGCGCTGTGGCGCCTTTGGCGAGTTCGCTGAGTCGATCGGCGTCGGTGGCGTCGGCAGCGATCCGCTCGATTGCCGGGTGCTCGGGTCCGCCGCCTCGGCGGGTGACGATCCGGACCTGCTCGCCGCGCTCGGCGAGCAGGTGTGCGGTGGCTGTGCCGATGGGACCAGCGCCGAGGATGACGTGCACGGACATCGAAGTCTCCATTCAGAAGCGAGAGCATTGCTCTCTAACATGAGCAATAGTCGTCGTGATGCGAGTGGGTGTCAAGAGCAGTGCTCTCGCATGTGTGCAACACTCTCAATATGCCAGCAGCCTCTATCCGGGCTCGGGTCCGAGCCGAGATGATCGATGAGATCAAGGTGATTGCCCGGCGGCACCTCGCCACGGATGGCGCGAACCTGTCGTTGCGCGCGGTTGCCCGGGACATGGGAATGGTGTCCTCGGCGGTCTACCGCTACTTCGCCAGCCGCGACGAACTGTTGACGGTGCTGATCATCGATGCGTACAACGCTCTGGGTGACGCCGTGGAGGCGGGGGACGCCGCGATCGCCGAGCGGGCAGACCTACGTGGCCGTTGGCTGGCGGTCTGCCACGGAGTACGCCGTTGGGCGCTCAGCGCTCCGGCCGAGTATGCGTTGATCTACGGCAGCCCGGTTCCCGGGTACGTCGCCCCGTCGGACACGGTGGCAGCGGCGACCAGGACGCCAGCCGTGATGATCCGGATCATCGCGGACGGCTTCGAGAGTGGGGAACTAACCCCTTCGGGCACCGAGGATGTACCGGATGCGGTGAGAGTCGATCTCCGCCAGCTTCGCGACGCCATCGCTCCAGGATTGCCTGAAGCGATGCTGGCCCGGGCCACCATCGGCTGGATCCACCTGTTCGGCGCGGTGAGTTTCGAGCTCTTCGGTCAGCTCAATAACGTGATCCAAGCCCGGGACGAGTATTTCGACTACCAAATGCACAGGTTGGCTGACGTCATCGGGGTCAGGGCAGAGTAGGCGGCATGCGCCATCGGAAAGAAACATCGCTGCGCCGAGGCCAGTGTTTGATCAGCTGTCCTATTCTGGGTGTGCCGGTCCGGCTCGATCGGTGGTCAGCCGAACCGACGGAGGCAGCGATGGGCGAACAGGAATCGCGACGCAATGTGGTCGCGCACACGGACGTCGCGGACACGGACACGGCGCAGCTCTACGCGAAGCTGCCGGACCGGATTCGGCCGGAGGACATGATCACTGAGCAGCCAGCCCACGACCCGGGCGACCCGACGCTCGGCGGCCGAGACCCGGAACGGGACTGGATGCTGCGCTACGCCGGCTGAGCCGGACGTCAGTCCTGGATGCGCTCCAGAAGGAAGACCGGAATCTCCCGCTCGGTCTTCTTCTGGTAGTTCGCATAGTCGGGGTACGCGGTTACGCAGCGGGCCCACCACGCGGCCTTCTCCTCGCCGGTGATCTCCCGGGCCTTCATCAGCCAGGTCTCGGTTCCATCGCGGAGTTCGACCCGCGGATCGGCAAGGAGATTGAAGTACCAGACCGGGTGCTTGGGGGCGCCGCCGAGCGAGGCCACTGCGGCGTACGTGCCCTCGTGTTCCACCCGCATCAAAGGGATCTTGCGCAGTTTGCCGGACTTCGCACCGCGAGTGGTCAGCAGGACTACTGGCCGACCGGCAAGGGTGGTGCCTTTGGTCCCGCCAGAGCTCTCGTAGAGATCAACCTGATTGCGTACCCACTGCGTGGGGCTGGGTTCATATTCGCCTTCGAGTGGCATGGAGACAGTTAATCATCGGTTTCACCGGGCTGCAGTAGGGCTTGCCGGGTGGCACGCCGTCACGAGCCGAGAAGCGGAGCGTGCCCGAGCGAGCAGTGCACCTGGATCACGGTGTCCACGCCCGGGTCGAGATTGCGGGCAAGCCGCTCGAACGGTGGCTCTTGAGCGCCGAGCCAGAATCGAACCTGGCGACCGTTCAGATCAGTCCGGTACGGCAGAACGTCGAATCCTTCGGATTCCAGCAGCCGGTATCCCAGTTCGATCAGTCCAGTTGCCAGGAACAAGGTCAGTTGGGCATCGGCCGCCAAATGACCGATGCGGAGGTTCCGCGGTGGCCGGAGGTAGAGCTCTGGAAGACCCAGCTGCCACAGGCCGCTGGTGTAGATACAGACCAACCGCGTCCCGTCGTGGTTGAAGGCGAAGTCGACTGTGAGGCCGTCATTCTCAACGGGATCGTCGTCGAAGCCGTCGTCCGACAGGCCGTCCTCGAAGAAGTCGTCTGCCAGGAAGTCGTCCGGCTCTTCCGAAAAGAAGTTCACTGTCATGTCTGCCGCCCCTCATGGACCGGGTACGCACCCGGATCCGTCGTCCGAAACCGTCGGAAGACATGCTGGCCGGGAATGGCCGGGCTCGCTGAAGTCATCCACAGCCGGGAAAACTGTGGATAAGCGGCAACAACCGCTACGGGCGGGTGAAGGCCTCGACCAGGTCGGACCAGTGCTGCAGATGAGGGCCGTGACGATCCGAATCCGGCTTCAGCGCGTAGGTCATCGCCTGTCCGCGCATGGATGTCAGCAGCACCTGATACACGGTTTCGGCCGCCGGATGGACCGCGACGACGTCACCGAAGAGTACGGACATCAGCTCACGTAGCTGACCACCGAGTCGGCGTTCGTGCGGCAGCAGCGCGGTTCGCAGTTCCGAATCCGTCCGGGCGGCAACCCACAACTCCATCGCGGCCTGGAACAGCGGACCGTTGAAGCGGTCCCAGAGCATCCGGATGGCCGGGCGAATGCGTTCCTCGCCGAACGGTAGAGTCGCCGCCGAGCTTCGGATGCTGGCGCTGAAATCGTCATACAGGCAATCCATTGCGGCCAGCAGCAGATCGGCCTTGGACGCGAAGTGGTGGGTCAACGCACCCCGAGATACCCCGGCCCGCAACTGAATCTCGTTCGTTGTCGTCCCGGCGTAACCGAGTTCGATCAGGCATCCGATCGTGGCCTGCAGCAGCGCCGCTTGAGTCGAGGCCCGCCGCTCGGCCTGGGTCGGCACGGCGCTACACCCCCAGCGAGCGCCCGATGATCTCCTTCATGATCTCCGTGGTGCCGCCGTAAATGGTCTGGACGCGGGCATCCAGGTAAGCCTTGGCGACCGGGTACTCCAGCATGTAGCCGTATCCGCCGTGCAGTTGCACGCAGCGATCGACGACTCGCTTCTGCAGTTCCGTCGTCCACCATTTAGCCATCGCGGCATCCACCGCGGTGAACCGGTGCTCCAGGTGCTCCGTCAGCGCCTTGTCCAGGTAGATCTCGGCCATCTCCAGTTCGGTGGCCATCTCGGCGAGTACGAAGCGGTTGTGCTGGAAACCACCGATCGGCTGCCCGAACGCCGTGCGTTCCTTGCAGTAGGCCAGGGTCAGGTCGAAAATGGCCCGAGCCGCGCCGATAGCGCCGACCGCGATCGAGAGCCGTTCCTGCGGAAGCATTGTCATCAAGTGCGAGAAGCCGTGGTTCAGTTCGCCAATCAGGTTGGCGGCAGGTACCCGGACGTCGGTGAAGATCAACTCGGCGGTGTCCTGAGCGCGGAGCCCGACCTTGTCCAGCTTGCGGCCGCGTTCGAAGCCGGGCATCCCGCGTTCCACCGCGATCAGCGACAACCCCCGGCTGGCCTTGACCTCCGGATCGGTCTTCGCCACGACGATCACCAGATCAGCGTGAATACCATTGGTAATAAAAATCTTTGATCCATTGACGACGAACTGATCGCCCTCGCGCCGGGCGGTCGTTCGGATCCCTTGCAGATCGGAGCCGGCACCCGGCTCGGTCATCGCGATTGCAGTGATCATCTCACCGGAGCAGAATTTCGGCAGCCAGCGCTTGTGCTGCTCCGGTGTTCCCAGTTCCAGCAGATAGGGCAGCACGATGTCGTTGTGCAGTCCGAAACCCAGGCCGGTGGCGCCGAATGCCATCGATTCCTCGCCCAGGATGGTGTTGTAACGAAAGTCCCGGATCCCGCTGCCACCGAACTCCTCGGGAGCTTCGAAGCCGAGGAAACCCTGCTTGCCCGCCTCGATCCAGACCGCCCGGTCGACCTTGCCAGCCTGCTCCCACTCGGCGTGACGCGGCACCACCTCGCGTTGCATGAAGGCCCGGACGGAGTCGCGGAAGGCCTCGTGCTCGGCGTCGTAGCGGCTCCTGCGCATGGTGGCTCCTGCATCGATGGCGACGGTGAGTGCGTGCGACTGAGTGTAAACCTACAGACCATCCGGTTGGTATCTCCGAAGATTGGTCGACCACCGGTCCACCTCGGCCCGGCTCCGCAGCCGGACGATCGGCAGTTCCGGGCGGCGTTCATGCTCGGCTATCACCTGTTGGGTCGCCCGGGCATGCTGGTTCCACGCCCAGCGGATGATGTGTTCCGGGTCCGTAAAAATGGTGCGGAGCGGGGGTTCGACGTTGCCGTTCCACAGTCTTTCCCCGCGCACCCTGCGCCAGAGGGTCCGCACGATCACCTGCCGCATCACCGTCCGGCGAGGCAGATCCAGCCAGACCAGCAGGTCAGCGCGTTCGGCGAGGCGGTCGCGAACGACGCCGTACTGCCATTCGGATACCCAGGCCGGCTGCGCGATGAACCGATCGACGTCGGCCTCGAACGTCGCTCGCGGCACCCAATCCGGACCGTGGAACAGGCCGTCCAGTTCGGTATAGGGGATTCCCAGCGTCCGGCCGATCCGGTGGGCGATTGTCGACTTTCCGGCCCCCGACGTGCCGGCCACGATCACCCGGTGAGGTTTGAGCGGAAGCGGATCGTCTGCTCCGAGCATCAGACCACCCTAACGAGGTGCCGGAATTTCGGGTGACCCCGACGGGACGCGTGCGACATGATCGGTTCCGTGACAACACGCAACCTGAGCCCGGTGACGTTGACCGGGCGATTCGTGCAGCTGGAGCCGCTGAGCTCCGAGCACGCCGAAGGACTGGCAGAAGCGGCTGACCCGGATCGGAACAGTTACGGACTGACGACGGTGCCGGCCGGGGTCGATGGCGCCCACCGGTACATCGAGGCTTCGCTGGCTCGGCAGGCGACCGGGCGCGAGCTGCCGTTCGCGGTCCGTCGGCTGGCAGACGGGCAGCTTGTCGGCAGTACCCGGTTCCTCGATCTGGACGTCTTCACCTGGCCGACGCCGTCGCCGTCCGTTTCCGGAGCCGGACCGCTGCCGAGCGACGAGACACCACCGGCCGTCGCTGAGATCGGCGCCACCTGGTACGCCGCTGCGGCGCAGCGCAGCGCCGTCAACACGGAGACGAAACTGCTCCTGCTTACCCACGCGTTCGAGGTGTGGTCGGCGCTTCGGGTCTCGTTCAAAACGGACGCTCGAAACCAGGCTTCCCGGCGCGCGATCGAGCGCCTGGGGGCGCAATTCGAGGGCATCCGTCGGGCGCACGTCCCGGCCACCGACGGCACAGTCCGAGACAGCGCCTATTACTCGATCATTCGGGCCGAGTGGCCGCCGGTTCGGGACGGGCTGATTGCCAAATTGGGATAGAAGTTTCCTCTCGGCGAACCTCGCCGACGCCACAGGTTGACCAGTGCGTGCTTGAATTCTTCAATGTCGCTTGCCGCAACTGTTCTCGGTGAAGGCACCCCGGTCGTGTTGCTGCCAGGCTTCGCCCTGGACAGTTCCGTGATGGCGATGGCCTGTGAGCCGGCCTTTGCCGCGGCGGCCTCCGTTACCGGTCGGCGGTGGCAGCGGATCTACCTGGATCTGCCCGGGACCGGTGGGTCACCGGCCGGGGAGCCTACGTCCGAGGCGGTGCTGTCGGCCGTCCGGACCACCGTCGCCGAGTTGATCGGTACCACTGCGTACCTGCTGGCCGGCCATTCCTACGGTGGGTACCTGGCCGCCGGCTTGGCCCGTCGAGACCCCGGTCGGATCGCCGGGTTGCTCTTGATCTGCGTCGGCCCACGGATCGGACCGGAAGACCGGGATCTCTCCGGGGTGCTGCCCTCAACTCCTGAGCCGGGTTGGCTGGCGGAGGTTCCCGAAGAACTCCACGCGCATCTGCGCCACGCGATCGGACATCAGACCAAAGCCTCGGCCGATCGCGTCGCTGCGGCGTTCAGTCGGCGCGCTCCGATCGATGAGGTGTATCTGGACGCCCTGCGTCCCGCCGGCTACCGACTGCAGGACGAACCCGGCCAGGATGGCGCGGGTGCGGCGTCCACGTTCCCCGGACCGGCCACCCTGCTGGCCGGTCGCAGGGATCGGATCGCCGGGTACCGCGACTCGTTCGCGGCGCTCTCCTCCTACCCGGATGGCAAGGTCACCGCGTGTGCGGACGCCGGGCACTACCTTCCGTTCGAACAGCCGGAGATCTTCGCGATGGGCCTGCTCGACTGGTTGAGGTCGGTTCCGCAGGCACCGGGCCACTGACCGGCCAATATCGCGCGATTGGCTGTCGACGACGTCGGTGCTGGACTGCCAGGCTGGCTGAATGCGCAGATTCGCTCAGGTAGATGTCTTCACCGCCCGCGTCGGATTCGGTAACCCGGTGGCCGTCGTGATCGACGGGGCAGGATTGACCGACGACGAGATGGCGCGGTTCGCCAACTGGACCAACCTGTCCGAAACCACCTTTGTCCTACCCGCCACGACGGCCGAAGCTGATTATCGGGTAAGGATTTTCACGCCGTCAGAAGAGCTGCCGATGGCCGGGCATCCCACCCTTGGTACCTGCCGGGCGCTGATCGATGCCGGGGTGATCCCCGACCGCGGTCATTGGGTGCAGGAGACCGCCGCCGGGCAGATCGAGATCCGTGCTGGTGCCGACGGCGCCCTGAGTTTCCTCGCGCCGCGAGCAGTCGTCAGTGAGTCACCGATCGAGGTGGCCGCGCTGGCCCGGGTCCTCGGCGGGATCACGCCGGTCGATCCGCTGCTGATCGAGGTCGGGCCGCGGTGGCTGACCGGCCGACTCGACCCAGGCGCCTTGGCGGCGCTGCGAGTTGACCCGGTGGAGTTCCTGGAGACAATCGACCCGAAACTCTCCACCGGGATCAACCTGTACGCCGTGGACGCCGACCGTGTGGTCCACGTCCGGTCGTTCTTCGACGGCGGCGGCGTGCTCGCCGAGGACCCGGTCTGTGGCAGCGGCAACGCTGCGGTCGGCGTCCATCTGATCCACACCGGCCGAACCGGCGACGTCCCAGCCACGTTTCAGGCCCGCCAGGGCAGCCATCGTGGCCGCGACGGCCGGATCCAGGTCACCCCGGGGGACCAGGTCTGGGTCGGCGGCCAGACCGTCATCGTGATTACCGGAACCGTCGTCCTGTGAACCCGTTCATCAGGACGAGGTGCGGTACCGCGCGGCCAGTTCTCGCTTGAGTACCTTGCCGGACGGGCCCATCGGCATCGCCTCGACGAAGTACACGATCCGCGGGTACTTGTAGCTGGCGATCTGCTCTTTCGCCCAGGCACTCAGCTCGTCGGCAGTGACCTGCGGCCCGTTCGGGTCGCGGATCACCACGGCGCAGATCTCCTCGCCGTACTTCTCGTCCAGCACACCGATCACCGCTACCTGCGCCACTCCAGGGTGTCGCACCAGCACGTCTTCGACCTCCCGCGGGTAGACGTTGAATCCGCCGCGCAGGATCATCTCCTTCTTCCGATCAACGATGCGCAGATATCCGTCGGCATCCTTGGTCCCAAGATCACCGCTTCGGAACCAGCCCTCGGTGAACGTGGCCTCGGTGGCTTCCGGATTGTTCAGGTAGCCGGCGAAGATGTTGTGTCCGCGAATGATGACCTCGCCCAGCTCGCCCGGGGGGAGCAGTTCGATCCGGTCGTCCAGTTCGGCCCGGGTGATCTCTACTTCTACTCCCCAGATCGGCAATCCGACGGTACCCGGCCGGGTTTCAAAGCCCTTCTGATTGAAGGTGGCCACTGGTGAGGTCTCGGTGAGCCCGTAGCCCTCCTGGACGTCCACGCCGAACACCTCCTTGAACCGCTCCAGTACCGGCACCGGCAGTGCCGCTCCTCCGGACATCGCCGAGTGCAGGCTGGTTTTCGGCGGATCGGTCCGAGCGCGGGCTGCCTCCAACAGGGCGAAATACATCGTCGGGACGCCCATGAAGATCGTGCAGCGCTCGCTTTCCAGCAGGTCGATGGCCCCGGCGCCATCGAACCGGGGCATCAGCACGATCGATGCTCCGGCGCGGAAAGCGGTGTTCATGCAGCAGGTCTGGCCGAAGGTGTGGAACAGCGGCAGGCAGCCCAGCACGACGTCATTCGCCGTGATATCGAAGGAGTCCAGCACCGAGACGTTCACATTCATCAGGACATTGAGGTGGGTCAGAACGGCACCCTTCGGCGTCCCGGTGGTGCCGCTGGTGTAAAGAATCACCGCTGCGTCGCTCGGTTCGCGGGGAACGATCGCCGACACCGGTTCGACCTCGCGAGCGAGCAGGTCGATGCGAGGAACGTCGTCCGGACCGCCGTCCATCACCGCAAGCAGCGGTACGCCGGCCTTCTCCGCTCCGGCCATCCCGCTCGCCAGCAGCGGTGCCGCACAGATCAGCTGGCTCGCCCCCGAATCCGTCAGCACAAAGGCGACTTCTTCGCCCTTCAGCAGGGCGTGTACCGGAACAGCGACCGCACCCAGTGCGAGCACACCGAAATAGGCGAGCGGAAAGTGCGGGGTGTTCGGCAGCAGCAGGGCAACTCGATCACCGGGCCGCACCCCGCGGTCCGCGAGCACCCGAGCGTACTGCCGGGTGTGGGCCCAGAGCTGGGCATAGGTGATCCGCTGCGAACCGAGGACCAGCGCGGGTCGGTCGGCATGTCGGACGGCGGACTCGGCGAGAATGGTCGCGAGGTTCAGTGACACGGTGACTCCATTGTCGGTGGTTTCCGAACAGTATTCCTCGGTCGTGCCCACTCGTCTGCAGTTTCGCAGCGCGGACTACGCTCGATGCATGGATGTCGAGGCAGTGACGCCGATTCCGAGCCGGGACGTCGGCCGCACGGTCTTCACCCAGACCTGGGCGCAGCTGTCCTTCCTGCACTGGGCTGTCGAGCCGGAGCGGCTCGCGCCCACCTGCCGTCGGGCGTGCGGGCGGATGTGATCGACGGCGTCAGCTATGTCGGTCTGGTGCCGTTCCAGATGCACGGCATCGGCGCCTGGGGCAGTCCGGGTTTGCCATATTTTGGCAGTTTCCTGGAGACCAATGTCAGGCTTTACTCGGTGGACGAGCAGGGTCGGCGCGGCGTTGTGTTCGTCTCCCTGGACGCCTCCCGGCTGGCCCCGGTGCTGGCCGCGAGATGGGGGCCGGGGCTGCCGTACCTGTGGTCGAAGATGAGCTACCGCCGCACCGGTGACCTGGTCGAATACCGTTGTCGGCGGCGCTGGCCGGGGCCGCGCGGGGCGGCGTCCACGGTCCGGATCCAAGTCGGTGACCGGATCGAGGCAAGCGAGCTGGAGCATTTCCTCACCGCGCGCTGGGGTCTGCATCTGTCCGGTCGTGGGGGTACCCGCTATTGGCCGAACAGCCACTCGCGCTGGCCGCTGCACGCGGCCACGGTCGCGACATTGGACGACGAACTGCTGGCTGCAGCCGGATTCGGTGATCTGGCCCACCGGACGCCCGACAGCGTCCTTTTCTCACCCGGGGTGCGCTCCATCTTCGGCCCTCGCCTGTCCGGCTGACACGCCTGCTCACCAAGGGGAAGGGCGGTAGTCCTTGAGGAAGCAGCCGTACAGGTCTTCGCCGGCCTCACCCCGAACGATCGGGTCGTACACCCGGGCCGCGCCGTCCACCAGGTCCAGCGGGGCATGAAAACCTTCCTCGGCCAACCGCATCTTGGTCGGATGCGGCCGCTCATCGGTGATCCACCCGGTATCGACGGCGGTCATCAGAATCCCGTCGGTGAGCATTTCCTCGGCGCTGGTTCGGGTCAGCATGTTCAGCGCGGCCTTGGCCATGTTGGTGTGCGGGTGCCCAGGACCCTTGTACCCGCGGCTGAACTGCCCCTCCATCGCCGACACGTTGACGACGTACGTGCGCCGGACCCCGTTGGCGCGGGCCGCGGCCATCGCCGGCCGCAACCTGCTGATCAGGATGAACGGTGCCGTGCTGTTGCACAGCTGCACCTCGAGCAGTTCGATCGGGTCGACCTGGTCCACCAACTGCACCCAACTGTTGCTCTCATGCAGGTCCGGCAGCAGGCCACCGGCATCAATCGCGGTCTCGGTGGCGATCCGCTCGGGCGAGGCCGAGCCGGCGGTCAGAGCCAGCGCCGCCAAAGCATCCGGGGACGGTGACCAGTGGCCTTCGGCCTGTGCCTTGACCGTTCCGGCGATGGCGGCCGGGTGCGCGTCCCGGGTCCGGCCGAAGGTGATCATCTCCGGCAGCGGCCCTTCGGGCAACGGCGCGGACTCGGCCTCGGCCAGCGGCGCGTAGGCGCGCGGGGAGCGGCGGACGGTCTGCGCGGCATTGTTGATCAAGATGTCCAGCGGCCCTTGCTCGGCCACGGAATCCGCCAGCGCGATCACCTGAGCCGGGTCGCGCAGGTCGATGCCGACGATCCGCAGCCGGTGCAACCAGTCTGCACTGTCGGGCATCGAGGTGAACCGGCGGACGGCGTCGCTCGGGAACCGGGTGGTGATCGTCGTGTGTGCGCCGTCCCGCAGCAACCGCAGCGCGATGTGCAGGCCGATCTTTGCTTGCCCGCCGGTGAGCAGCGCCCGGCGTCCGGTCAGATCGGTGCGAGCCTCCCGACGCTGTCGGCTGGAGGCGGCGCAGGACGGGCAGAGCTGGTGATAGAACGCGTCCACCACCTGGTAGCGGTCCTTGCAGATGTAGCAGGCCCGGGCGCGCAGCAGGGTGCCGGCGCTGGTCCCGATCGCGCTCGAGGCCAACGGCAGGCCCTGGGTCTCGTCGTCGATCCGGCCCGGTGCCCCGGTGGCGGTCGCCGCGGTCACGGCCTCGTCGTTGGCCACCACGGCATCGCGACGCTCCCGGCGCCGGCGCTGCTTGACGTTCTTGTAGATCTGCGCGGTCGCCACCCGGACGGCGATCGCATCTGGATGGTCGAGCGGCAGGTCGTCCAGCTCGGTGAGTACCCGCAGGCAGACCGCCAGATCGGCCGGGTCGATGCCGGTCCTGGCCGCTCTTTCCGGGCCCACCTCGAGGTCGACCGCGCTGCTTGCAGAGCGGTCGATATCGTCGTCCAACTGCGCCGTCATGTCCTCAAACCGTCTCGTCATGGTCGTATCCGCGATCGTTCTTCCGGGTGAACTGTACGCAAGCCGCAGCCGTCAGCCGAGCGCCCGCCGGACGGCGTTGAGCCGGTCGGGTGGCGCAGCGCCCGGTACGTCGGTGGTCGAGACCAGTGGCCGCCAGGCATCCACCAACTCCGCGCCGTACCGATGGCCGTACCCGTGCGGGACCAGCAGCGCGCCAATCACATCGCCGGTGGCCTGCCAGAACGTGACAGCGGGCAACCAGGGCGCCGGCCAGGTGGGCGCTCGTTGCAGCATCAGCGGCAGCGACCAGATCGGTACCGGATCGTCGGTGTGGGTCAGGATGCCGGTTCGGCTCGGCGGTTGCTCCGGGCGGGCTCCAGGGACGCCCGCCCAGAGGGCAGCGTCCACTTGCCGGGCCATTCCGGCGCCCAGACCGGCCCTGGCAGCCCCGTCGTCATAGGCTCTCAGCCCGCCCCAGGCGCCCAGGCTCTCGCCGTAGACCAGCAACTGAGGTCGCTGCTTGGCCGGGATTCGGTTCAGCCGAGTCCGGATCGCGTCGGTGAGCGCCCGCGTCGATCCCTGCACGCCTTGACCGCCGCGCAGGTAGGACACCCAGCTCGGGGAGTTCGCGTACTGCACGACCGCGGTGGCGATATCCCCGCCGTACAGGTACTCCAGCGCGGAGTTGGCGACCGGGTTCACCCAGCCGGAGCCGGTCGGCACGTTGATCAGTATCGCCGCCCGCCGGAACCCCCCGGCTCGTTCCAGTTCGGCCACCGCGAGTGCGGCCCGCTGGTTCGGCGAGGCTGCGGCCCTGCGGCCGATGTAGATCCGGACCGGTGTTTGGGCGGGACGTCCGGTGACCGCACCGATCGTCGTCGCGTCCGGTCGACTGCGAAGGAATTGCGCACCACTGACGCCGATCGTCGAGCGCACCGAGCTGGCGCTGTCGAGGGCCGTGCTGTGGTCGGCGGCGGCCGCACCGCTTCCGGTATGGATCAGTGCTGGTACCAGCATGAGCGTTGCCAGCCGGCGGGGGACCGGGCGCATCCCTCGCAGGAGTAACCGGAAGGCGGCCCGGACGGCGAACCCGAGGGCGATCACGGCGGTCCCGAACAGCACCGCACCGGCGACCGCAAGTGCATCGGCGAGCAACGTCGGGCCGGGCATCTGGGTCCGGGCCGACGCCTGCACCTGTCCGTTGTGCGCGGCCAGCGTCGCCGCCCCGATCACCACCGCGCCCAGTGCCGCCGCCACAGCGGGGTGCACGGTGAGTGGAGCCGGCATCGCTGCCGGGCGAGGGAGCCACCGGAGCAGGACACCAGTGAGGGCGGCGAGCGCGTAACCCTGGGCGGCGGCCGCACCACCGATCACCGCCTGCACCCAGCCGGGGTGTGGCAGCAGCACGGGTTGCACGGCGAGGGCGAGCATCACGGTCGCGATCAGCCAGCGAAAGGGGTGCTTCATGCCGCACCTGCCGTTGGCACTCGCCGCGCCCCGGTCCGGGCCAGGGTGCTGATCCCGGTCCCGAGCGGGGGACTGGTCCGCGGCAGCGGCAGCAGGCCGAGGAGCAGTGCGGTCGCGAGTCCGGCTCCGGCCGGGAGGATCAACCGGCTGATCGGTTCGACTACCGGCGTCCCGTATCCCTGTCGCCAGGAGTTGAAGTCGACCATGGCCGTGTAGAAGCCGGACGCGATCTGGCAGCCGAATCCACCGCAGCGAGAACGGGTTTGCTCGGCGAACCGATGGTCCACCGCCTTCCGAGCCCACTCGCCGAGCGGTTGCCCTTTAAGATCCGCGTACCGAAGCAGGTCGTAGCCGAGATCGTGCTGCTTGCAGTCGGCAGTGAAGTGGTACTGGGTGCCACCGAACGGCGAGGAGCATCCACCGTCGGCCCGGATCGGCCGGTTACGCTCGATGGTGGGGAGATAGCCCATCACCGCGCGGAAATCGGCCGGTAATTGAACAGCGGCATTTGGCTGATGGGCGGTGACCGCTCGGATCGCCAAAGCGGCCTGTGGATGACCGATTTCGGTCATCGATTCGGTCTTTCCCCAGCCGCCCATCGTCGCTACGACGAGAAATCCCGCTGCCAGAGCCAGGATTCGTTGGAGTAACGCAAGCATGAGGCCCTCCCGAGCCAGTGCCGGACACTCCGGTCACCGGTGCGAGCAGGACGCTAAGAGGGAGGTGACTGCATGATCGTCGTGCTGGGGAGCCAGATCGTGGGTCCCTCCGTAGGGTGAGGAACGCCGTGCGGGTAACCCCACGGAGTGACGACGTGGACGTCGCTTCCACCTAGGCTCGGAGCGTGCGCATCCTTACTGGCATCGGCCGCGGCTTCGTCGCCCTCTGGCGAGCCCTGCTGGCGGTGTGCCGGGCAGTCGGCAGGGCCGGTCGGGTAATTGGCTGGGTCGGTCGGTCGCTGGGGCGACCGCTGGCTCAGGAACTCCGGCGCTCACCGGTGCGCCATACCTTGGCCTGGACGGTGGCGGGGATCGCCTCCATCGTGGCTTTCGGAACCGCGGGCACGATCTACGACACCGACCGCCTCGGCTGGACGCTGATGCCGTTCATCGGCGTGCTCGCCGGGTTGCCCTTCGGGTTGATCGTGACCCGGCCGCTGACCGGCCTGCTGGTCTCGGTCGTCGGCGCGTTCGTGCTCCAGGTGTTGGATCGGGTGGACAGCGATCCGTGGCCCTGGCTGGTTGTCCACGGCCTGGTGATCCTGGCGCTGCTGTTCGCCACCTGTGCCCGAGAGTCCCTGCGGCGGGCGTTCGGCGCCTGGCTGATCACCGCTGTCCTGTTCTACCTGAGCGTCCCGAACGACATCGGTTATGGCTGGGTGATCGGCGTGACCATCGTCGCCGTCATCGGGCTGCTGGCCGGGCGACTGATCTCGACGAACCGGGCACTGGTCGAGCAGGAAGAGGTCACCTCCGCCGAGAAGGCCCGCCGGGTGGTTCTGGAAGAACGCGCCCGGATCGCTCGCGACCTGCACGACATCGTCGCCCACCACATGTCGCTCGTGGTGGTGCAGACCGAGACCGCCGGCTATCGGGTGCCGGACCTGAGCGAGTCCGCCCGGGCCGAACTGCTGTCGATCGGCGAGTCGGCCCGCTCGGCGCTGACCGAGACCCGGGCGCTGCTGGCGGTGCTGCGCCAGGACGGCCAGGCGGCCGAAGATGCCCCACAGCCCGGACTGAGCCAGGTGAATGAGCTGGTCGAGGCCGCGCAACGGGCCGGGGTCAAGTTGACGGCGAAGATCAGCGGAGACCTTGACGTGCTGCGCCCGGGTGCGTCGCTGGCGGCCTATCGAATCGCCCAGGAGGCGCTGGCGAACGCGGCCCGGCATGCCCCCGGTGCGCCCGTGCTCCTGGTAGTCGAGTCGGAGCTGGGTGAGCTGCGGCTGTGGGTGGAGAACGGCCCGGTCCCCGGCGCTCAGATCCCGGGTCCGCCGGCCGTCGGCACGGTCGGGCACGGCATCACCGGGATGCGGGAGCGGGCCGCGGCGGCCGGCGGGGAACTCGATCTGGGGCCGACCGCCGAGGGCGGATTCGTCGTCCGATTGTTCCTCCGGACCGGAGAGGAGGAAGAATCGGCTCCCGACCGGTCTGCGCCGATCAAAGGGGAGCCGATCAAGGGGGAGTGACTTCGTGAGTACCCGCGTGGTTGTGGTGGATGATCAGGCGATGGTTCGGGAAGGCTTCTCCGCTCTGCTGGATGCCCAGCCCGACCTCGATGTGGTCGGGTCGGCCGCGGACGGGCTGGAAGCGATCCGGGTGGTAGCCCTGATGGCGCCGGATGTCGTACTGATGGATGTCCGGATGCCGAACCTGGACGGGATCGCGGCCACCCGGCGGATCATGGCCGCCCCCGGCGACCGGCACCCGAAAGTGCTGATGCTTACTACTTTCGACCTGGACGACTATGTCTTCGAGGCGCTCCGGGCCGGGGCTAGCGGGTTCCTGCTGAAGGATGCCCGAAGCGCCGACCTGGTGAACGCCGTCCGGGTTGTGGCGGCGGGTGACGGGCTTCTCGCGCCCACCGTCACCCGCCGGCTGATCATGGAATTCGCTCGTCGGCCGGCCCCGAATACCAAGCCCAGCGCCCAGATTCGGGCGCTGACGCCGAGGGAGACCGAAGTGCTGACGCTGATCGCGGGCGGCCTGTCGAACGCGGAGATCGCGGCCTCGCTGGTGCTCGGTGAGCAGACGGTGAAGACCCATGTTGGGCGGATTCTGAACAAGCTGCAGTTGCGAGACCGGGCGCAGGCCGTGGTGCTGGCCTACGAGAGCGGCCTGGTCAAACCTTCCTCGTGATCATGCACGAACTGACATGTCAGTTCGTGCATGATCACGGGAAAGGGGTTGCGGGAGAAGGGAATCAGTGGACGGCAGCGGTCAGGTATCCGCCCATTGTCCGGAAGTAGTCGGCGGCGGCGTGGTCGGCGCCGTCCTCGGTCCGAACCCGGGTGACCGCCAGTCCGTGGTTGCGCCCGGTCCGGGCGTCCGCCCCGGCGACGATCACCACGGCGTCGCCCTCGCGGTAGAAGATCCGGCCAGGGGTCCCGCCGTACCGGCCTTCGGAAACGCGAGCTCCAGTGATTCGCAGGCGTTTTCCGCGATGGTGGGTATAGGCGCTGGGGTACGGGTCGCTGAGCGCCCGGACCAGCCGGTCCAGTTCCTCGGCTGACCAGGTCCAGTCGATCTGGCTGTCCACGTCGGCGCGCTTGTGGAAGAAGCTGGCCTTGGACCGGTCCTGCGGGGTGAAGGCGGTGCGCCCGGACTCGATCAGCGCCAGGCTTTCCACGGTGATCGGTGCGATCAGGTCGAGTGTCGCGTGGAACAGGTCCGTGGTGGTGTCCCGGGGCCCGACCGGGACGGCTCGCTGCAGCACGATGTCGCCGGCGTCCAGTTCGGCGTCCATCAGGTGGGCCGTCACCCCCACCTCCGGCTCGCCGTTGATCAGGGCCCAGATGAGCGGGGAGAAACCGGCGTAGGCCGGCAGTAACGAGTCGTGGATGTTCAGCGTGCCGTGGGTAGGCAGGTCGAAGATCTGGGGCGGGATCCAGGTCCGCCAGTTGTTGGCCACGATCACGTCCGGGGCCGCCGCCTTCAGGGCGGCGAACAGCTCCTCGTCGTCCGGCCGGTTGCGCAGCAGCACCGGGACCCCGTTGGCGGTGGCCAGATCGGCCACGGAGTCGTCCCAGATCTTCTCGTAGGCGTGCTCGCTCTTCGGGTGCGTGACCGCCAGCACCACCTCGTGATCGGAGTCGAGTAGGGCCTGCAGGGTTCGGTGCCCCCAGGTCTGGTAGCCGAACAAGATGACCCGCACGTTTTCCTCCGAATGTCAGATGTAGCGTTCTGGCCGTATTCTCCCGGCGTCATATTAGGGTAGCCTTACCTAACGTTGGACGCGATCAAGGGACGGGACGGAACAGATGGCAGACCGCGAGTTGCCCGTGTACGACCTGGTGGGCATCGGCTTCGGCCCCTCCAACTTAGCCCTGGCGATTGCCGCCACCGAGCACAACGATGAGGTCGCGAACGAGCCGTTGTCGGTGCGGTTCCTGGAGCGCCAGCCGTCTTTCGGATGGCACCGGGGAATGCTGTTGGACGACGCGACGATGCAGGTCTCGTTCCTCAAAGACCTGGTCACCCTGCGCAATCCGGCCAGCCGGTTCAGCTTTCTGTCGTTCCTGCACGACCGAGGTCGTCTGATCGACTTCATCAACCACAAGAGCCTGTTCCCGCTCCGACTGGAATTCCACGACTACCTCGAGTGGGCCTCGCAGAAGGTCGAGGACCTGGTCAGCTGGGGCAGCGACGTGGTCGCGATCGACCCGGTCGAGGAGGCTGGAGTGATCGCCTATCTCGATGTCACCGCGGTGTCCGGGACCGAGACGGTGACCTTGCGGGCCCGCAACGTGGTGCTCGGCACCGGGCTCGTCCCGAGATTGCCGGACGGGGTGACCGTCTCCGACCGGGTCTGGCATAGCGAAGACCTGCTCGGCCACGTGGACCGATTCGAAGCGTCCCGGTCGCCGGAAGCCCCGCCGTCCCGGTTCATCGTGGTCGGCGCCGGGCAGAGCGCGGCCGAGGTCACCTCGTTCCTGCACCAGCGGTACCCCTCGGCCGAGGTCTGCGCAGTGTTCTCGCGGTACGGCTACAGCCCGGCCGACGACAGCCCGTTCGCTAATCGGATCTTCGATCCGGCGGCGGTGGACGACTTCTACGATGCTCCTGCCGAGGTGAAGGCAATGCTCGTGGACTACCACGGCAACACCAACTACTCGGTGGTGGACGGCGAGCTGATCGAGGACCTCTACCGTCGGGCTTACCAGGAGAAGGTCACCGGCCAGCAGCGATTGAAGATGCTCAACGTCTGCCGGGTCCGGGAACTGACCGACACCGGGGACGGTGTGCGGACGGTGATCGAATCCCTGAGCACAGGCGAGAAGTCAGAACTGCCGGCCGATGTCATCGTCTACTCGACCGGCTACCGGCCGGCCGACCCGTACCCGATGCTCGGCGAACTCGGTGCCCTTTGCCCGCCGGACGCGACCGGCCGGGTCCAGTTGGCCCGTGACTACCGGGTGATCGCCAGCCCGGACCTGGAATGCGGCATCTACCTCCAGGGCGGTACCGAGCACACGCACGGGCTCTCGTCCTCCCTGCTGTCGAACTCGGCGGTCCGCGCCGGAGAGATCCTCGACTCCATCGTTCGGCGCGGCGCGAGCGACCTCGAATTCTCGCTCCCGGCCTCAGATTTCGCCACCACCAGCTACTAGCGCCTGCCCACCCCCTCCGGCCCTGGCTGATGCCAGGGCCGGACCTCGCGCGCGCACCGCGTGCCGCGCGTCCGGGCCGATCGGTCCGGACTGCCGAAAGGAAGAATGATGATGTACCCCTCACGTCCGGCCAGACGCGGGCCCGCCCGTCGGTTCGCCGGTGTCGCGGCGATCCTCGGGCTGGCTGTCTCGCTGGTGGCCTGCGGTAGCGACGCCGAGCCCGAGACCGTCGCGGCAACCACGGAGGGGACGGCGTTCCCGGTGACGGTCGAGCACAAGTACGGCTCGACCACGGTCGCGGCCGAGCCGAAGAAGGTTGTGACTCTGGGGCTGTCCGATCAGGACGCCGTGCTCGCGCTCGGCGTCACGCCCGTGGGTACGGTCGACTGGTTCAAGGAGCAGCCGTACGGCAAGTGGCCGTGGACCAAGGAGCTGTGGGGGGAGAACCTGCCGCAGATCGTCGGTGAGCGGGACGAGTACAACCTGGAGAAGATCGCGGCGCTCGCGCCCGATCTGATCATCGCTCAGTACTCCGGCATGAAGAAGGAGCAGTACGACACCCTGACCAAGATCGCACCGGTGGTCGCCCAGCCCAAGGAGTACGAGGACTATCTGGCCCCGTGGCCGGTGATGACCGAGCGGATCGGGCGGGCACTCGGCCAGGAGGCCAAGGCCAAAGAGCTGGTCACGGGCATCAATTCGTCGTTCGATGCGGTGCGCAAGAAGCACCCCGAATGGGCTGAGCTGACCATCACGGTCGCCGACAGCTTCGAGCCGGGCAAGTACTCCGCGTTCACCAAGGACGACCCGAAGGCCGCGTTCTTCGCCGAGCTGGGCTTCACGCTGTCGCCGGCGATCGACAAGCTCGCCAAGCCGGGCTGGAACGTCGCCGAGTTCTCCGCCGAGCGCCTCGAACTGCTCGACACCGACCGACTGGTATGGGTGACCTCGGGCAAGGAGCATGACGCCCGGATCAAGGCCGAGCCGCTGTACCAGGGGCTCAAGGTCGTCAAGGCCAAGCAGGACATCTTCGTGCCGTACCAGGACCCCGACGTCGGCGCGGCGTTCTCCTTCAACACGGTGCTGTCCATCCCCTACGCGATCGAGCAGGTTGAGCCGCTGCTGAGCGCGATCAAGTAGCACGTCACTCCACGCGCCACCGGAAAGGGACCAGGACGACCAATGTTGAGTACCGAGGCGACTGCCGGCGTACCACTCACCAGCGCTCAGGTGGGGATCTGGCGGGCTCAGCAGATCGAGCCGGACAGCTCCGTCTACAACATCGCCTGGTCCCTGGCCCTTCACGGGCCGGCCGACCTCGGCCGGCTGGCAGCCGCTGTGCGGCAGGCGACCGAGGAGGCCGACTGCCTGCACGTGCGTTTCACCGCGCCGGACGGCGAGCCGCGCCAGGTGCCGGCCTGGTGGCCGGTGGAGATCACCGAGCTGGACCTGCGCGCCGTAGCGGACCCGGAGGCCGCCGCGTTCGCCTGGATGGAGGCCGAGCGGAGCCGCCCGGTCGACCTGTCGGCCGGGCCGCTGTTCGGGTACGCGCTGCTGCGCGTCGCCGATGACCTGGTGATCTGGTACCAGCGGTATCACCACCTGCTGATCGACGGCTACGGCGTGCAGACGTTGACCAACCGGGTCGGCGAGCTCTACAGCGCGCAGCCGACCGGCGCTCAGCCGACCGGCGCTCAGCCGACCGGCGGCCAGCCGGCCGACGGCCCCGGCTGGCAGTACGCGGCTCTGCGGGAAGCGGACTCCGGGTACCTGTCCTCACCGGATTTCGCGGCTGAGCGGGACCACTGGCTGGGCCGGATGGCCGGCCGGGCCGAGCCCGCCCGGCTGGTCCCGCGGGGGACCGGCTACGTCACCAAGCTGGTTCGGGAGACCGGCCGGCTCGCGTCGCACCACGTCGCGGCCCTGCGCCGGGCCGCCACCAAGGCCGGCGTCCGGCCGTCCCGAATCCTGATCGCGGGGGTCGCCGCGTACTTGCACCGGGTCACCGGTGCCGGTGAAATCACGCTGGCGTTGCCGGTGACCGGCCGGACCGCGGCCACCCGCGGCGTACCGGGCCTGGCCTCCAACGTCCTGCCACTGCGGCTGGCGATGACCCCGGCAACCACTGGCTCGGAGCTGGTGGCCGCGGTAGCCGCCGAGGTCGGCAGCGCCGTGCGGCACAGCCGATACCGGGGCGAGGATCTGGCCCGGGAGCTCGGCTGCGTCGACGGGCTGGCCGAACTGACCGGGCCCTCGGTCAATGTCCTGCCTGCGGCGGCTGCCACCTTCACCGGGCTGGTGGCCAGTTCGGTCCCGCTGTGGCTCGGCCCGGTCAGTGACCTGGCGATCAATATCAGTGAAGGGGCCGAACCCGAGGAGCTGATTCTCGACTTCACCGCCGATGCCGATGCCTGCGATGCCGGACAGCTCGCCCTGCACCAGCAACGCTTCCTCCGCGTCCTTGACGCCCTGACGTCCGCACTGGACGCTCCCATCGGGGTGATCGACCTGATCGCCGCCGACGAGCGCGAACACCTGACCGGCACCCTCGGCGCCTCGCCGTTCCCCGCCGAGGACGTGACCTGGCCGGCGGCCTTCGAGCGCCGGGCCCGGCTTGCCCCGGACGCCACCGCCGTGGTCTGCGAGGACCGCGAACTCAGCTATGCACAGCTCGACGAGGCGGCCGGCCGCCTGGCCCAGCTGCTGATCGAGCGCGGGGTCCAGACCGAGGACGTGGTGGCCGTCGCGCTGCCCCGATCGGTGGAGCTCGTCGTTGCCCTGCTCGCCGTGCTGAAGGCGGGCGCGGCGTACCTGCCGCTCGATGCCGACCACCCGGCCGACCGGATCGCGTACATGCTGACCGACGCGGCGGCCCGGACCGTGATCAGCACCCGGGAGCAGGCCGGCGACCTGCCCGACACCGGTGCCACCCAGATCCTGCTCGACGACCCGGCGGTGGCCGCCGACCTCGCCGCCGCCGTCCCGGTCACCGGGGTCAAGCTGCGGCTCGACCAGGCCGCCTACGTCATCTACACCTCGGGCTCGACCGGGCAGCCCAAGGGCGTCGTCGTCACCCACGACGGGATCGGCAGCCTGATCGCCACCGCCACCGAGCGGATCGGAATTACCCCGGACTCCCGGGTGGTGCAGTTCGCCTCGGTCGGCTTCGACGTCACCGTGTGGGATCTGGTGATGTCGCTGTGCGTCGGCGGCACCGCGATCATCGTGCCGACCCACCGTCGGGTCGCGGGCGAGGCCCTGACCGGGTACATCGCGCAGCACCGGGCCAGCCACATGATCCTGCCGCCGTCCCTGGTCGCCGCGCTGCCCGCCGACTGCGAGCTGCCGCAGGGCGCGGTGCTGATCGTCGGCACCGAAGCCGTGCCCGCCGAGCTGATCACCCGGTGGTCGTCGCGGCTGCGCGTGGTGGCCGCCTACGGCCTGACCGAGGCCACCGTCAACTCGACCCTGTGGGCGGCTGAGGCCGACTGGCCGGGGCCGGTCCCGATCGGGCAGCCGGACCCCAACACCCGGTGCTACGTGCTCGACGCCGCGTTGCGACCGGTGCCCACCGGTGGTGAGGGCGAGCTCTACGTCGCCGGCCGCGGTCTTGCTCGCGGCTACCTGGGCCGGGCGGGTCTGACCGCGGAGCGGTTCATCGCCGACCCGTTCGCCGGGGCTGGGGACGTGATGTACCGGACCGGGGACCGGGTGCGCTGGGTGCAGCGCCCGGACCGGCCCGCGCACCTGGAGTTCCTCGGCCGGGCCGACAGCCAGATCAAGATCCGCGGCCACCGGATCGAGCCCGGCGAGGTGGAGAGCGCCCTGATGGCGTGCACCAGCGTCGCGCAGGCTGCGGTGCAGGTCCGCGAGGACCACCGGGGCGCCAAGCGCCTGGTCGCCTACCTGACCGGGGACGGCCCCGTCGACGTGCCGGCCGTCAAGGAGCAGGTGGCCGCCGCGCTGCCCGACTACATGGTGCCCTCGGCCGTCGTCGTCCTCACCGGCCCGCTGCCGCTGACCCCGAACGGGAAACTCGACGTCCAGGCCCTGCCCGAGCCGGCCTGGCTGGAGACCACCGGGCAGACCGCGCCCCGCACCCTGGCCGAGGCGGTTCTCGTCGGGCTGTTCGCCGACGTGCTCAGCCTGCCGTCGGTGGGCGTGCACGACAGCTTCTTCGAGCTCGGCGGCGACAGTATCGTCGCGATCAGCCTGGTCAACCGAGCCCGCGAGGCCGGTCTGTCGATCACCCCCCGGGACGTGTTCCGGCAGCGCACCGTCGCCGCGCTTGCCACCGCCGCCGGCGAGGTCCGGGAGGCTGCGGCACCCGACGACGGTACGGGCACCGTGCGGGCGACCCCGATCATCAGCCGGCTGGCCGAGCAGTGCGCGGGCGGGATCGGAGTCGGCGCCTTTTACCAGTCCGCCCTGCTGCGGACCCCGGCCGGGCTGGACACCGCCCGGCTGACCCTCTTGCTGCAGGCTGTCGTGGACCGGCACGATCTGCTGCGGGCGCAGCTGCGCCGCGGTACTGAATGGACTTTGCAGGTGCCCGCCCCCGGCAGCCTTGACGCGGCCGATCTGATCGAGCGGGTGCACGCCGACCTGTCCGCCGGTGCGGACTTCGCGGCCCACACCCGCCGGCTCGCGGATCAACTGGACCCGGAGCGGGGCGTCATGCTCCGCGCGGTGTGGTTCGACGCGGGTCCGGTTCACCCCGGCCGCCTGCTGCTGGTGATCAACCACCTGGTCGTGGACGGGGTGTCCTGGCGCATTCTCGGTGACGACCTCGCCGCCGGCTGGCGGCAGCTGCACGCCGGACAGTCGGTCGACCTTGCCCCGGTTCCCACCTCGTTCAAGCGCTGGTCCGGGCTTCTCGCCGAGACGGTGCGCTCAGGTGCGCTGGCCGGCGAGGTGCCGGTCTGGCGGGACATCATCGCCGGACCGGACCGGCAGGTCGGTCACCGGCCACTGGAGCCGGCCGTCGACACCGCCGCCACCACCCGGTTGCTGACCGTCGGGCTGGCCGCCGAGCACACCGTCCCGCTGCTGACCAGCCTGCCGGCCGCTTACCACGGCACGGTCAATGACGTGCTGCTCACGGCGCTGGCCGTTGCGTTCGGACAGTGGCGCGAGGGGGGGAGGGTGCTGCTGGACCTCGAAGGGCACGGCCGCGAGGAGCAGCTGACGGGCCAGCCGGTGGACCTGACCCGCACGGTCGGCTGGTTCACCAGCCTGTTCCCGGTCCGACTCGACCCGGGTACGGGCGCCGAGAGTGATCCAGCTGGGGCGATCCGGCGGATCAAGGAGCAGTTGCGCGGCTTCCCCGGCAACGGGGCCGGCTACGGACCGCTCCGCTACGGCGACCCAACCAGTGGGTTGGCAGGGCTGGCAGTGGCGCCACAGGTACTGTTCAACTACCTCGGCCGGTTCTCGGCCGGCGCGACCGACTGGTCCCCGGCTGCTGAGGCAGACCCGCTCGGCTACGGCCGGGACCCACGGATGCCGATCAGCCACCCGCTGGAGATCAACGCGCTGGTCCGCGACGAGGCCGCCGGGCCCCGGCTGGAGGCCACGTTCTCCTGGCCCGGCACGGTGCTCAGCGAGGCCGCCGTCCTTGAGCTGGCGGAGGCGTTCACTGCGACACTCGTCCAGCTGGCCACCGAGCCCGGTACCGGAGGCCACACGCCCTCGGATTTCCCGCTCGTGGCGCTGACCCAGGCCGAGACCGACGACCTGACCGCCGCCGCACCGGCGGACCTGCTGCCGCTGACCGAGCTGCAGAAAGGCCTCTACTTCCACGCGCACGTCGACGACCAGATGGCCGACGCCTATGTCGTTCAGCAGATCATCGAGCTGCGCGGCGACGTCGACGCCATCGCGCTGCGCCGCGCGACCCAGGCGATCGTGGACCGGCATGCCGCGCTGCGGGCCAGTTTTCACCAGTTGCCCGATGGTCGCCTGGTCCAGGTCATCGCGGCGGACGCAACTGTGCCGTGGCGGGAGACCAGGGCGGCGACCGAGCCGGTGGCGACCGTCGCCGAGCAGGACCGCGGCACCCGCTTCGATCTCGCGGCAGCACCGCTGATCCGGGCGGCCTTCGTCGCCGGCGAGGCTCGGACGCATCACCTCGTGCTCACCCTCCACCACATCGTCGCCGACGGCTGGTCGGTGCCGGTGATGCTGACCGACCTGCTCGCCAGCTACGCCCCGCACGGGCCCGTCCCGCAACTGCCTGCGCTCACCCCGTACGCCGACTACTTCACCTGGCTCGCCACCCGCGACCACGACGCGGCTCGACGGGAATGGGCCCAGGCCCTCGACGGGATCACCGAGCCGACCCGGCTGCTGGCCGCCGCGACCGGCTCCGGCGCTCAGCTGGCGACAGCGGCCGCGCACACCAGCCTGTCGGTCGACGACACCGCCGCGCTCACCGCGCGGGCCCAGGAACTCGGCCTGACCCTGGGTACCGTCCTGCAGGCCGCCTGGGGTGCCCTCCTCGGCCGGCTGACCGGCCGCGACGACGTGGTGTTCGGCACCACGGTCTCCGGGCGCGGCGCGAACGTCGCCGGGCTCGACACCATGACCGGCTTGTTCATCAACACCCTGCCGGTCCGGGTCCGCCCCCGGCCGGAAGAGTCCCTTGCGGCGATCTGCGCCCAGGTGCAGGACGGGCAGGCCGCGGTGCTGGACCACCAGCATGTCGGGCTGGCCGAGCTGCAGCGCCTGGCCGGCGTCGACGAACTGTTCGACACCCTGCTGGTACTGGAGAACTACCCGACGCCGGCCGAACTGCGCGACCCGGCCGGGAGCATCGAGATCGCGGACGTCGAGTTCGTCGAGACCGGCCACTACCCGCTCGCCGTCGTCGCCCTGCCCGGCGAAACCCTGCGGCTGGAGGTGCGTTATGACCCGGCGCGGCTGGACGATGAGCGCGCCCGGCAGATCGGCGAGTGGCTGCCACGGATCCTGACGCAGTTCGTCACCGCACCGCATCGGCCCGCTGGACAGCTCGAACTGGTCACCACCGCGGAACGCGAGGCCGCCGCGGCGGGACTGGTCGGGCCGCTCCAGTCGCCCAGTCCGGCCCAGGAGCTGTCCGTGTCCGAGACGTTCGCCGCGCAGGCCGCCCGGACCCCGGCCGCGGTCGCGGTGATCGACGGCGAGGACCGGCTGTCCTACGCGGATCTGAGCCGCCAGGCGGCCCGGATCACCGCGCACCTGCGTGCGCTGGGCGCCGGACCCGAAGTTGTCGTCGCGGTCTCGGTACCCCGGTCCGCGCAGCTGGTGGCGGCACTGCTCGGCGTGCTGGGCTCCGGCGCGGCCTACCTGCCCGTCGACCCGGACTACCCGGCCGATCGGACCGGTCACATGCTCGCCGACTCCGGGGCCCGGTTCCTGGTCACGACGTCGGCCGCGGTTAATCAGCCGACCCCGGCCGGCGTCCGCGCGCTGGTCCTCGACGACCTGGCCCAGATCGCGGCAGCTCCGGTCGCGGCGGTTCCCGCCGTGCCGGTTCTGCCGGGCAACCCGGCCTACCTGATGTACACCTCGGGCTCCACCGGCCGGCCCAAGGGCGTGCTGGTCACCAACGAAGCGCTGGCCGGCCAGCTGGCCTGGGCCGGCGATCGGTTCGGGTTCGGGCCTGGCGAGCGGGTGCTGCATCAGTACTCGGCCAGTTTCGACCCGTCGGTGCTGGAGATCTTCGTCCCGCTGCTGCGCGGCGCGGCCCTGGTGATCGCCCGCCCTGGCCGCCAGAACGACCCGGCCTACCTCGCCGACCTGATCTGTCGTGAGCAGGTCACCAGCATCGACCTGGTGCCGTCGATGTACCGGGCGTTGCTCGACGACGACAACACCGGCGGCGGTGCGTGGTGGGCCAGCCTGCGCCGGGCGTTCAGCGGCGGTGAGGCGCTGCCCGCGGAACTCGCCACCGGCTGGCTCGAGCGGACCGGGACCACGCTGTTCAACGTGTACGGCCCGACCGAGACCACCGTGCAGGTCACCTCCTGGCCGGCTGCGGCCGGCGGGTCGGGGACCGTCCCGATCGGGCAGGCCGTGGGCGGGACCCGGTTGCAGGTGCTCGACGCCTACCTGCGCCCGGTACCGGCCGGGGTGCCCGGTGAGCTGTACATCGCGGGCAGCCAGCTCGCTCGCGGCTACCACCGGCGGCCCGGCCAGACCGCCGAGCGGTTCGTCGCAGACCCGTCCGGTCCGCCCGGGGCCCGGATGTACCGCACCGGCGACCTGGTCAGCCACACTGCCGACGGGGTCCTCACCTATCTGGGCCGGACCGACCACCAGGTCAAGGTCCGCGGCAACCGGATCGAACCCGGCGAGATCGAAGCCGTGCTGCGGGCCGAGCCCGGCGTGGCCGACGCGGTCGTGGTCGTGCGCCGCGCAGCGCACGGCGGCCAGGAGCTCGTCGCGTACCTCGTCGGCGATGGCGGCGATGGCGGCGATGACCTCGACACCGCAGCGGTCCGCGCCGCGGCTGCCGGTCGGCTGCCGGCGGCGGTCGTGCCGCAGTACCTCGTTGTCCTCGCCGCCCTGCCGCTCAACCCGGCGGGCAAGCTCGACCGGGCCGCTCTGCCGGACCCCGAGCGGGCGACCGGCGCCGGCCGTGCGGCCACCGGCCCCGCGGAGGAGACCCTCTGCGCCATCTACGCCGAGGTGCTCGGCCTGACCCAGGTCGGCCCGGACGAGGACTTCTTCGTGCTCGGCGGCGACAGCATCCTGTCGATCACCGTCTCCAGCCAGGCCCGCAAGGCCGGCCTGGCCCTCAGCCCGCGCGACGTGTTCGCGCACCGGACCCCCGCCGGGCTCGCGCTGGCCGCCACGTCGCAACCCGAGGCGCAGCCCGCGTCGCGGGCCGACGTCGACGGCGGGCGGTTCACTCTCACCGCTGAGGAAACTGCGCAGGTCGAGCGGGGCGCCGGGCAGGCTGTGGACGAGATCTGGCCGCTG
>JANNPJ010000582.1:0-3956 GCA_031400005.1 Kineosporiaceae bacterium
TGCTCACCTGCGAGTCGAAGGTGGGCACCTGTGCCCGCTGCTACGGCCGGTCGCTGGCCGCCGGGCACCTGGTGGACATCGGCGAGGCGGTCGGCATCATCGCCGCCCAGTCGATCGGTGAGCCCGGCACGCAGCTGACCATGCGTACCTTCCACACCGGTGGTGTCGCGGGTGAGGACATCACCCACGGTCTGCCGCGTGTGCAGGAACTGTTCGAGGCTCGGACCCCGAAGGGTGTGGCGCCGATCTCGGAGGCCGCCGGCCGGGTCCGGATCGACGACACCGACCGCTCGCGCAAGGTCGTGGTGATCCCGGACGACGGTTCCGAGGAGATCGCGTACCCGGTGTCCAAGCGTTCGCGCCTGATCGTCGATGAAGGTCAGCACATCGAGGTCGGGCAGCAGCTCATCCTCGGTGCGATCGACCCGAAGCAGGTGCTGCGGATCCTCGGCCCGCGTTCGGTGCAGGTGCACCTGGTGGACCAGGTCCAGCTGGTGTACCGCAGTCAGGGCGTGGGCATCCACGACAAGCACATCGAGGTGATCGTCCGGCAGATGCTCAAGCGGGTCACGATCATCGAGTCCGGCGACGCCGAACTGCTGCCCGGTGAGCTCGTGGAACGCACCCGGTTCGAGAACGAGAACCGGCGCGTGGTGGCCGACGGCGGTCAGCCGGCGTCCGGTCGTCCCGAGCTGATGGGGATCACGAAGGCCTCGCTGGCTACCGACTCGTGGCTGTCCGCCGCCTCCTTCCAGGAGACGACCCGGGTGCTCACGAACGCGGCGATGGAGGGTCGTAGCGACCCGCTGCTCGGCCTCAAGGAGAACGTGATCCTCGGAAAGCTGATCCCGGCGGGTACCGGTCTTCCCCGGTACCGCAACGTCCGGGTGGAGCCGACCGAAGAGGCGAAGGCCGCGATGTACGCGATGCCCGGGTACGAAGAGGTCGATTACGGCCACTTCGGCACCGGCACCGGTCAGGCCGTTCCGCTCGAGGAGTTCGATCTCGGCCGGTACGACCGCTAGGTACTGCCTTTCTCGTCGTGCTTCCCTCGCCGATCATCAGGGCGGGGGAAGCACGACAAGACCGAGTCGTTTTGACGCTCGGACAGGCCAGCGGGTAACCTCGTTATTCGTGCCCGAGTCTCTCGGGCGAACGCGCGTGCCCAGGGCTACCACGATCCGTAGTGCAAGCGTCTACGAATGATGGTCGGTCAGTAAGCACGAGGCGAGCGGAGCTCGGCTCCCGCCGCAAAGCCAGGGTGCGAATCCGTGAAAAACGGCGACACGCCCGGGCGCGGGGGTCGGTGAACACAGCAGTGCCAATGAGTTCACGTAGTAAGCAAGCCAGTACGCAAGCAGTTGAGTACGCACGATGCCACTAGCGATGATGTAGCGAGCGAGAGAGTTCGGAGAACCGGTGCCCACGATCCAGCAGCTGGTCCGCAAGGGCCGCCAGGACAAGGTCAGTAAGACCAAGACCCCCGCCCTCAAGGGCAGTCCGCAGCGCCGCGGTGTGTGCACCCGCGTGTACACAACCACGCCGAAGAAGCCCAACTCCGCTCTGCGCAAGGTCGCTCGTGTCAAGCTGACCAGCCAGATCGAGGTCACGGCGTACATCCCCGGGGTTGGCCACAACCTTCAGGAGCACTCGATCGTGCTGGTTCGCGGCGGTCGGGTGAAGGACCTTCCCGGCGTCCGGTACAAGATCATTCGCGGCTCGCTCGACACCCAGGGCGTCAAGAACCGCAAGCAAGCGCGCAGTCGGTACGGCGCGAAGAAGGAGAAGAGCTAATGCCTCGCAAGGGCCCCGCACCGAAGCGACCGCTGGTCGTAGACCCGGTCTACGGTTCTCCGCTCGTTACCCAGCTGGTCAACAAGATCCTGCAGGGTGGCAAGAAGTCGCTGGCCGAGCGGATTGTCTACGAAGCCCTCGAGGGCTGCCGGGACAAGACCGGTAACGACCCGGTGATCACGCTCAAGCGCGCACTGGACAACGTGAAGCCCACCCTTGAGGTGAAGAGCCGCCGCGTTGGTGGCGCCACCTACCAGGTGCCGATCGAGGTCAAGGCAGGCCGGGCTACCACGCTGGCGCTGCGTTGGCTGGTCGGCTACTCCCAGGCACGTCGGGAGAAGACGATGACCGACAAGCTGATGAACGAGATCCTCGACGCCAGCACTGGCCTCGGCGCAGCGGTCAAGCGCCGCGAGGACACCCACAAGATGGCTGAATCGAACAAGGCCTTCGCGCACTACCGCTGGTGATTTCGGCCGACCCTGGCCACCGTCCATCGGTGGTCGGGGTCGATCCGGGTCTGGCGCTCCCGCGCCCGAACCTGCCCAGCATTCAGACCTCGCACTACGACAAAAAGACGAGAGGCGATCGGCGTGGCACTCGACGTGCTGACGGACCTCAACAAGGTCCGCAATATCGGCATCATGGCTCACATCGACGCCGGCAAGACCACCACCACCGAGCGGATCCTGTTCTACACCGGGGTCAACTACAAGATCGGTGAAGTCCACGACGGCGCGGCCACCATGGACTGGATGGAGCAGGAACAAGAGCGCGGCATCACGATCACATCCGCCGCGACGACTTGTTTCTGGGCCGGCAACCAGATCAACATCATCGACACCCCCGGGCACGTCGACTTCACCGTGGAGGTCGAGCGCTCCCTGCGGGTGCTCGACGGCGCGGTGGCGGTCTTCGACGGCAAGGAAGGTGTCGAGCCGCAGTCCGAGACGGTCTGGCGGCAGGCGGACAAGTACGACGTTCCGCGGATCTGCTTCGTCAACAAGATGGACAAGCTCGGCGCGGACTTCTTCTTCACGGTGAAGACCATCGTCGACCGGCTCGGCGCGCTCCCGCTCGTCATTCAGTTGCCGATCGGGGCCGAGAACGACTTCATCGGCATCATCGACCTGGTCGAGAACCGCGCGCTCACCTGGCGCGGCGAGACCAAGCTCGGCGAGAACTACGAGATCGAGGAGATCCCGGCCGACCTGGCCGAGGTGGCTGCCGAGTACCGGACCAAGCTGCTCGAAACGGTAGCCGAGTCCGACGAGGCATTGCTGGAGAAGCACTTCAGCGGTGAGCCGCTGACCGTTGCCGAGATCAAGGGCGCGATCCGCAAGCTCACCGTGGCGAGCGAAATCTATCCGATCCTGTGTGGCTCGGCGTTCAAGAACAAGGGCGTCCAGCCGATGCTCGACGCGGTCATCGACTACCTGCCGTCGCCGCTCGACGTGCCTCCGATGGAGGGCCACGACGTGCGCGACGAGGAGAAGATCCTGACTCGCGCGCCGTCGTCGGACGAGCCGTTCTCGGCGCTGGCGTTCAAGGTCGCCACACACCCCTTCTTCGGGAAGCTGACCTACGTCCGGGTGTACTCGGGCAAGGTCGCCACCGGTGCCCAGGTGATCAACTCCACCAAGGGTAAGAAGGAGCGCATCGGGAAGCTCTTCCAGATGCACTCCAACAAGGAGAACCCGGTCGACGACGCCACGGCGGGCCACATCTACGCGTTCATCGGTCTCAAGGACGTCACCACCGGTGACACCCTCTGCGACCCGGCGCACCGGATCGTCCTCGAGTCGATGACCTTCCCCGAGCCGGTCATCACCGTCGCGATCGAGCCCAAGACGAAGGGCGACCAGGAGAAGCTCTCCCTGGCCATCCAGAAGCTCGCGGAGGAGGACCCGACGTTCCGGGTGTCCCTCAACGAGGACACGGGTCAGACGGAGATCGCCGGCATGGGCGAGCTCCACCTGGACATCCTGGTCGAGCGCATGCGTCGTGAGTTCAAGGTCGACGCGAACGTGGGCAAGCCCCAGGTCGCGTACCGCGAGACGATCCGTCGTTCGGTCGTGAAGATCGACTACGTCCACAAGAAGCAGACCGGTGGGTCGGGCCAGTACGCGAAGGTCCAGATGACCTTCGAGCCGCTGGACCCC
>JANNPJ010000586.1:0-14199 GCA_031400005.1 Kineosporiaceae bacterium
TCCGAGCCGGACCCGTCGCCGCCTCCGTACAATCCCGTCCCGGACGGCCGGCAGGTCGTCCAGGAGGTCATCGGGACGTCGTCCGGGAGCTCGTCCGCTGGTCACGCTCAAGACCCGCCGTGTCACAGCCGACGCTCCAGATGACAAGTGCCTGGCCCGCCGTGACTCACGCGCGCCGCCCGGCAGTGGGAGGGGCACAGCTCCGGAGCTGGAGGCGATATGTCCGGCAACGGCGGTGTCCCGGACGTCAATGACCTGATCCGGGTATCCCTGAGCGCACCCAGCGATCCGGAGGGCGTCGGACCCGACCTGGACCTGGCCTCCCGGATCGCGGACCTGACCCGGAATCGGAAGACCGGCAAGATTCTCAGCTACCTGATCTCGGTGCCGCGATTCTCCGGCGACGTCGTGATTCCGGCCCCCCGGTCCGCGTGCTCGCTGAATTGGCACACGCCACGCGGCCTGTGGACGCTCCCGACCGCCTTCGAGAGTCAGGAGACCACCGGGTACGGGCGGGTGTGGCGGCTCGCGGTGACCGGACCGCCCCGGCGCGATCAGCGCCGCCGGTACGTCCGGGTGCCGTGGTCACTGCCGGCCGAACTGGAGATCCGCCGAGATCTCGACGCCTTGTCTGGCGATCGGCGTCAACTTCTGGAGTACAACGGGACCGTCGACCGCCTCCCGAGCCTGCCTGACGGGCTGTCTGCGCGGACCTTGAACGTCAGCGAGGGCGGCCTGCTCTGCATGACGGCTGGGCCGGTCCTGCCTACCTACCTGCCGCTGATCACCCGGTTCACGCTCGAGTCGACGTCTTTCGTGATCCCGGCGTACGTGGTCTGGTCCCTGGTCCGGGACGAGCGCGCGGCCCTGGGGGTGGAGAACGCGCTCGGCTTCGACGATCCGGGGATCGAGGGCGACAAAATGCGGCCGCTGTTGTTCGAGGCCCAGCTCAAAGCCCGCCGCGTCGGACTCACCTGACAAGACCTGCCCGCGATCATGCACGGTTGGCGGCACGTCAGCGCCGGCGTGCCCGTTTCCTCGACTTCGTCCCGCGTTTTGACCCCCTCGCGGGGTAAAACCGCGGGACCACTTCGACGCAGCCGCCGAGCAACCGTGCAAGATCACGGAGGATTTGGCGAGGAGTCGGAGTCGAGGCCCTGCTCGATCGCATACCGGGTCAGCTCGACCCGGTTGTGCAACTGCAACTTGGTCAAGGTGTTCTGGACATGGTTCTGCACGGTCCGGTGCGAGATCACCAGGCGCTCGGCGATCTGCCGGCTGGACAGGCCCTTGGCCACGAACCGGAGTACCTCGGTCTCTCGATCGGTGAGTGCCGGTGCGATCGGTCCGCCGGGCACCGGTTGCACCCCGGCGATCCGCCGGTACTCCCCCAGGACCAGGCCGGCCAGACCGGCGGTGAAGACCGCCTCACCGGCCGCGGTCCGCCGGACAGCGTCGATCAGCTCGGCCGTGGACGCGGACTTCACCAGGTAACCGGTGGCCCCGGCCTTGACCGCCTCCAGCACGTCGTCCTGCTCTCCGCTGGAGCTGAGCACCAGCACACGAGTCCCCGGCAGCGTCGCCACCACCTCCCGGGTGACGGCGACCCCGTCCAGGACCGGTAGATGCAGATCCAGAACGACGACCTCCGGACGGACGGCGGGCAGTCGGCGCAGGGCCTCGGCTCCGTCGGCGGCGGTGGCCACCACGCAGAAGCCGGCCCCGGTCTGGTCCCTGGCCACCGCCTCGGCCCATATCGGGTGGTCGTCGACGACCATCACCCGGATGGCGGACGCCTGCCCTGCGACGGCGGCCGAACCCTGCGAGTCAGTCGACACGGGGTACCCGCATCTCGATCTCGGTGCCCTCACCGGGTGTGCAGACGACGTCCACCGTGCCTCCGATCTCCGCGATCCGACCTCGGATCGAGCCGCTGATGCCCAACCGACCCGCCGCCCGGGCGGCGTCCAGCCGGCCTGGTTCAATTCCGGGACCGTCGTCACGCACCGTAACGGTCACCCGGTCCGGCTCATCCTCCAGCAGAACCCAGGCCCGGGCCTGTTTCCCGGCATGTTGGGAGACGTTGGCCAGTGCGGCCACGGTAGCCGCCTCCAGCGCGCTGACCTGCCGGGCCGGAAGCATCACCGGCTGGGCGGGACAGGAGATGGTCACCAGGACGCCGGCATGGCGCGACAGCGCCGCCCCGCACGTCCGCCACCCCGGCCACGGTCGGCGCGGCCGGACCGTTCGAGATCAGGGCCCGCAGCCGAGCCTCCTGCTCGCCGGCCAGCTGAGCCAGCTCGGCGGCCGGCCCACCGCGCTCGACCCCCTCCCGGTGGACGAAACCCAGCACCTGCAGCACCGAGTCATGGATGTCCCGGGCCAGCCGCTCGCGTTCGGCGGTGGCGGCTTGCTGCGCCACCGCAGCGGCCATCTGGGCCCGCCCGGCCCGCAGGATCTCGGCGGCATAGCCGACGATCAGACCGGCCAGGATCACCAGCACGATGTTGTTCCCGGTGTTGTTCGCCGACCAGGCGGAGAACCGGCCGATCTCGATCAGGTCCGCGGCGGCGATCACCACGGCCGCCAGCAGCCCAGCCCGCCAGCCACGCCAGACCGCCCAGCCGAGCACGGCGGCAGCCGGCCAGATCGCTGGGAGGGTCTGGGCGCCGTCCTGAATCCGGGCCGGAAGGTCCAGCCAGCGAGTTGCCACCACGCTGCTGGCCGCGAGGGCCAGGTCGATGAGCATCACCACGGTCCCCCGCCGCGGCCGGAGGCTGAGCAGCGCCGTCCACCCTGCCAGGACGGCGAGTACGGCCCAGCCACCCCACGGATGGACGTACTCGTCCTGAGCGGCGACGTACAGGCCAACCGCATACACCAGCGCCGCGATCCGGAAGACGTCGACTATTCGCTGCAGCCGGGCCTCATCCGCAAGATCACCGTTCGTCAGATCGCTCGCCTGGCCCACGGAATCCTTGCTGCTCACGGCAAGTGATCAAGCCACGTCGTCCGGGGCAGCCGCCCGAACGTCGTCAAACCCGGTGCGGGCCACGACGGCCGTCGTCCCAGGCAGTACCGGCGCTTCCGGGACCGGAGCCTCATGCCCGTTCGGGACCACGCCGGAACCGGACCGCTTCGCCGCGGCCAGCCGCTCCTTCATGGTCGCGGCATAGATGTCCACGTACTCCTGGCCACCGAGTTCCATCAGGTCGTACATGATCTCGTCACTGATGGAACGCAGGACAAACCGGTCACCGGACATCCCTTCGTACCGGGAGAAATCCAGCGGCTCACCGATGACCATTCCGACCCGTGCGAACTTCGGCAGAATCTTGCCGGGCGGTTGGACCTTATGGGTATTCACCATCGCCACCGGAACCACCAGGACGCCGGCTTCCAGGGCCATCCGGGCCACCCCGGTCTTCCCCCGGTACAGCCGACCGTCCGGCGAGCGGGTGCCCTCCGGGTAGATGCCGAGGATGTCGCCGCGGCGGAGCACCTTGAGACCGGTCTTCAAGGCCGCGTCCGAGGCCCCGCCACCGGTGCGCTCAATCGGGATCTGACCCACGCCGCGAAAGAACCCCGCGGTCAGCCAGCCCTTGATCCCGGGACCGTTGAAATAGTCGGCCTTCGCGAGGAACGTGATCCGCCGGGGAACCTTCAGAGCCAGGAAAAAGTGATCCGAAAAGGACAGATGATTGCTGGCGAAGATGAACCCTCCCTGCTCCGGGATGTTCTCCAGGCCCTGCACCCAGGGCCGCCAGAAGGCCTGCAACGCGGGCCCGACCAAGATGCGCCGCAGTAACCAGTAGAGCATCCCGCCTCCTTCGACCCGTCAAGAAATACGCACGTACCAAGGAGAACTCTAGAGAGTTCCCAGCGAGCGAGACATCCTGGCCAGGCCACCGGCGTCGATCATCAACTCAGGACCGGTGGATCTTCGATTCGGACACCACTCTCGGTAGGCACTCCGGTCAGGAACCGGCCCACTACTCGACCCTCGGTGCGCAACGTGTCACGATGGCGATCTGGTCCTGCGCACTCGATCCTGAAGGCGCGGTTGCAGCCACTCCACCAGAGAGCGACAAACGACGAGGAGTCGCCGTGCCCGTGCGTCCGGGAGCCGAGCCCTACGCCCATGATGGTGATGACGTTGGGGTCCTGCTGTGCCACGGCTTCACCAGCAACCCGGCCAGTCTCCGGCCCTGGGCCGAGGCCATCGCCGAAGCAGGTCACACGGTCCGGCTGCCTCGGCTGCCGGGCCACGGCACCACCTGGCGAGAGATGAACCGGACCACCTGGGCGGACTGGTATGGCGAACTGGACGCCGCCTTTGCCGAACTGCGCGCTCGGTCCCGGGTGCTCGTGGTCGGCGGGCTGTCGATGGGCGGTGGCCTGGCCCTGCGGTTGGCGCAACAGCATCCGGCCGACGACGGAGCCGGAGTAGATGCCCTGGTACTGGTGAACGCGGCCGTCCGGGTGGACGACCCGCGGCTCAAGGCACTGCCGGTGCTGCGCTGGCTGGTGCCCTGGCTGCCTCCGGTCGGCAACGACATCAAGAAGCCCGGGATGGTTGAGGACGCCTATCCCAAGATCCCGCCGCATGCGGTGCACTCGATGCTGGCCGGATATCGGACGGTCGTGGCCGATCTGCCCGCGGTCAAGCAGCCGGTGCTGCTGTTCCGCTCACCGCAGGATCATGTGGTCCCGGCCTCCAGCAGCGCGCAGATCCTGGACCGAATCTCGTCAACGGATGCCGAGGAAGTCCTTTTGGAGGACAGTTTTCATGTGGCGACTTTGGACAACGACGCACCGATGATTTTCGCACGGACGCTTTCGTTCATCGACCGGATCGCGCTCCCCTCGGATGGTCCGCGATGACCGCCGGAGACCCGGAACACGACGGCGGCCCGGACGCCGAACGCCCGCCGTCCATCCCCGAACCCGAGCCCCTGGATATCGACAGCGCGTTCGCCGCGATCGTCGCCGCCTGGGGAGACGAGGCACCGGCCACCTGGCCGGCCGAGGAAGAGCTGACCCAGGGGCGACACCGCCGGGTGGACGACCCGGAGGCCCGCGCCGCCGAGCCCGGTAGACACCAGGAACGGGACGACGACGACCTAGCGCTGAGCGGCCCAGGCAGGGCTCTCCTGCCCGAGGTCGAGCCACCGGAGGCAGGGCCGGAGGACAATATCGGCAAGGCGGACGCTTACGTTCCGCCAGAGCCACCGCCGCTGCCTCGCGGCGATGTGATCAGCTGGTTGGCCTGGTCCGGAGTAGCAGCCGGGACGATATTTCTGCTGATCGCGGCGTTGGTCTGGCAGGAGGCCCCGTCTGGCCTGCTGATCACCGCTCTGGCCGGCTTCACCGGTGGCTTCATCACGCTGGTGGCGCGGATGCCGACGCACCGCGACGATGATGACGACGATGGTGCGGTGATCTGAGCCCTGCCGATTGACGCGATCCCTCGACCAGGGTCGGCTCAATCATGATCGAACAGGGCGTCAGTCAGGGTCGAACAGGGCGTCAATCAGGGTCGAACAGGGTGTCAGTCAGGATCGGACAGGGCGGATCACCGCGAGCACGGGCAGGTGATCACTGGCCAGCGCGACGTCCCGCGGATCCGGCTGCCACTGCCCGTACTCGAGGATCTCGATGCCCGGACCGGTCAGGACGGCGTCAATCCGCTTCCGCGGGCGAGCGGCGGTGAAGGTGGGCGCCGCCTCGGTCGACGGATCCATCGCCACCTCGGCAAGTGCCTGCCAGCTCGGCCCACCGGGTAGCTCGTTCAGGTCACCGGCCACCACCACGGGCAACCCGGTCGCCACCCGACCGGTCGCCACCCGACCGGTCGACACCGGGCTGGCCGACAACCGGGCGAGCAACTCCTGGACATGCGCCCGGCGTTCGACCGGGTCCAGACCCAAATGGACGCCGACCACCTGAAGCGGCGACTCACCGGCCAGGCCGACAGTGGCCAGCACCGCTCCGCGACGCTGGATCCGCCAGTTCAGCGGTCGGAACCGAATCGCCTCGGCCTCGTGCACCTGCACCCGGGACGAGCGCAGCATCGCGTTACCCGCGGCGGAGCGGCCACCGGCCACCAGATGCAGACCGGCAGCTCGAGCCAGCGCCGTCAATTGCCGGGTCGACCAGAGCAGCGCCGGTGCTTCCTGCAGACAGACCAGGTCCGGCTCGGCGGCACGTAACACCCGGTGGACGGCGAGTGGATCGCCGAACAGCTTCCAGACGTTCCAGCTCAACACCCGGATCGGCATCGCACTTTCGGATTCGCTCACCGTGTCATTGTTCGCCAATCCTCCGGGCCGCATGACCCGGTGCCTCGGAGTGCCTGCCGGTTTCGACCGGGTTGCTGACCCTGCTAGCCAATTCCCCGTCTGTAGCCAAGGCGACCTCAATTTGGCCGTGATCATGCACGGTTGCTCGGGTGCTGCGTCGAAGTGGTCGCTCGTTTTGACCCAGCTAGGGGGTCATCGTGCGAGACGAAGTCGAGGAAAACGGGCACGCCGGCGCTGACGTGTCAGTTCGTGCATGATCACGAGGGCTGAGTTCAACCACGTCGCGGTTCACCGGAGTGCTTCTTTGCGGGCCAGGTCGGCGGCACCGACGAGGCCAGCCTCCGGCCCGAGCGCCGCTTTGAGAATCTGCGGCATTGGCCGAAAACCGCGCCCAGTCAAGGTCTTTCGGAAGGATTCCCGAGCCGGGGCGAGGAGCAGCTCACCAGCGTCGGACACCCCGCCGCCGATCACGAACATCCCCGGGTCGAGCGCGGCCGCGAGGTTGGCCAAGCCGATCCCCAGCCAGCGGCCAACCTCTTCGAACAGCTCGATCGCGGCGGCGTCACCCTCTCGGGCGGCCTGGGTAATCAAAGGACCGACCAGCGCCGAGTGATCACCCCCGACCCGCTCGACCAGGGCCATCGTCACCGGCGAACCGGCGGCGGCGAGTTCCCTGGCCTCTCTGCCGAGCACGTTGCCGGAGGCATACTGCTCCAGACAGCCCCGGTTGCCGCACTCGCAGCGCCGCCCATCCGGAACCACCACCATGTGCCCGAACTCGCCGGCCATCCCCCAGCGGCCGCGCTGGACGACGCCGTCCAGGACGATCCCGCCACCGATCCCGGTGCCGAGCGTGACGCAGACCAGCCGGGGCTCCTGCTGCCCGGCACCGAACCGCCATTCCGCCCAGGCCGCAGCGTTCGCGTCGTTCTCGACAATCACCGGTAACCCCACGGCCGCCGTCACGGCGTCCCGCAGCGGCTCGTTCCGCCAGGCCAGATGGGGGGCGAACAGCACCTTGGCCCGATCGGCGTCGACAAAACCGGCAGCGCCGATCCCGACCCCGGTGATCTCGCGTCCATCCCGTAGTTCATTCACCACCTCGGCGATGGTCCGCTCGACCGCCCGGGGGTCGCGAGAAGGCGTCGGTCGGCGGGCCCGGGCGATCACCTCGCCGTCTTCGTTCACCAGCCCGGCCAGCACCTTGGTGCCGCCGATGTCGACCCCGATTGCCAGCTGACCGCCGCCGGCAGCCGCCTCGACCGGCACGGCACCGGCGGTGCCCGCTCGACCGGGTGCCGATCGTCCGGGCACCGAATCCGCCGATCGACCGGGCACCGGGTCCGCCGCTCGCCCCCGCAACCGGACGTCGTCCGTCATCGCTTACGAGCCAGATCCGCCGCGCCGATGATGCCCGCGTCGTTGCCCATCCGGGCCCCCCGGATATCGAGGTGCGGGCGGTTGTCACCGCCGCTGAGATGCGCGCTGAACGATTCCCGGGCCGGACCAAGGAGCAGGTCAGCGGCATCGGCCACCCCGCCACCGATCACCACGACCGCCGGATCCATCACGTTCGCGACCATGGCGATGCCCTCACCCAGCCAGCGACCGAGGTGGGCGAGTAGATCGATCGCGGCGGGGTCGCCGGCCAAGGCCGCATCCGTGACCATGTTGCCGCGCATCGCCGACGGCTCACCGCCCGCCGCCGTAAGCATCACGTCCGCTGCCTTCGGGTCCTCCACGGCCAGGGCCTTCGCCGCGCGCAGCAGCGCGCTACCGGAGGCGTACTGCTCCCAGCAGCCGAACTGGCCACAGCCGCAGGGTCGGCCGTTGGGCACCATCCGGACGTGGCCGAGTTCGGCCGCGATCCCATACGCGCCGCGAACCAGTTCACCGTCCAGGACGATGCCTCCGCCCAGCCCGGTGCCGACCGTGATCAACGTCATATCCGAGACGCCGTACCCGGCGCCGAACCGGAACTCGGCCCAGGCCGCCGCGTTGGCATCGTTCTCGACCACCACCGGAACCCCGAGTCGACGGGTCAGGGACGCCGCCAGCGGATGCTCCCGCCAAGGAATGTTCGGGGCGAATCGGACAGTTGTCCGGTGCTCGTCGACAAACCCGGCCGCCGCGACGCCGACCGCCATCCGTGATTGCTCGCTCCCCACCCTGTCGAGCAGGGCGGCAACCGCCTCGGTGATCCGGACGTCGATCCCCTCGACGGTGTCGGGCGTTGGCACCTTGATCCGCTCGAGGATGTGCCCCTCGGTGTCGACGACGCCTGCGGCGATCTTCGTTCCGCCGACGTCGACGCCGATCGTGTTTTCCACGGTCCGATCCTCTGCTCAATTGGTGGTCGCCTGGGTGGGCGGCCGGCTGACGGCGTTGCGCGCTTACGTCCGGACTGGTTTCAGCCCGGACTGGTTGCAGCCCGGTTGACTGCAGCCCGGATGCCGGTCAACCATCGGCCGGTCAATCAGTAACGTCGATCCGCACCGTACTCGGAGGGCGGGCACGAACGTTGCTCCCGTGGTCCACCGGACCGCTGGAGGCTGCGGTCGACGTCCCGGCTGGTTCGGCCGAGGGGTCGTCCGGGGCCGGCTGCGCCGCCCGCAGTGTGGCGGCCAGCCCGGCGGCGAATTCGGACACTTGATCAAGCACGTCCGGCCCGGCCCGCCGTAGCAACGCAACACCCTGACAGAACGGACAATACAGGCACTCGGGCGAATGTTCGTTACCCGATCGCCCCGGTGACTGCGCCGACTCGGCACCGGCTGGCTCCGCCGGCCCCTGACCGGCTGACTCCCGAGCGGCCGACTCCCGGCCGGACGCCGATCCGGCCTGCTCGGCGGCACTCTGCAACAGCTGAAACAGCCGGCGGGCGTCGTCCGCCCACGGTCCGGTCCACGGCGGCGGCGCCACCCGTTCCCAGTCCTCGGCTCCCTCGGCACTCATATCGGCCGCCATTGTTCCGGATCAGGCACAAATCGGATGGCCAGCGTGCCGTCGCGCAGCTGCGCGCCAGCCACCACACAACGGCGCAGGGCGCTGGGCAAGGCCAGCACCCGGCGGCGACCCTCCACGGTGATCACCAGGTCATCCCCACGTCGCCCCAAATCGCAATCTTTCCGATCGGCGAGCGGCAACGCGAGTCGCAGCACGAACCCGTCTTCCTCGCGCTCGACCACAAACGGATCCGGCAGCGCGGGCGGTGCCAGCAGTGCCGCCACCACCTCCGGCCCAGCCGGGCCGTACAGCGACTCGCCCAGCTCGGCGAGGGCGGCGAAACCGACCGGCTCGGCGGCGGTGTAACCGGCCCGCTGGACCGGCACCGGTGCGAACGAGTTCTCCGCCTCGGTCAGCACCTGGGCCTGAGATCTGGCCCAGCCTTGCTGCCAGGCATCCGCGGATCCGGAGTCGAACAGCCGGTTCGCGATCACAGCGTCGACGGCGAAACCGTGCATCGCCAATGCCGTCCAGGTTCGCCGGGTTTCGGCCAGAACCACGGATTCCGCGGTCAGGACCAGCCGGACCGACGTGTTCGGCGAGCGCAGCACCTCCTGCACGCCGGTCAGCTCGGCGGCGAACCGCTCGGCGGCCTCCACCACGCCATCCCCTGGCAACGGCAATCCAGCAGCACCGACCGAGCCGGTGGCTGAGGCCGAGCCGGTCGCGGCCCGACCCCAGCCGGGACGTCGAGTCACCCCGACGATCCGGGCGATCCGGCGCTCCATCGGCAGCAACCGGCGGACGTAGCGGGTCAGCACCTCGGGGACGGCGAGCAGCCGCAGCGTCTCGGCGGACGGCGCACAATCGACGACGACCAGTCCCCACGGCCCGTCCCGAACCTGGTCGCGGACCTCAAGCAGGGAAAAGACCTCGTCGGCGCCGGGCAGTTCGGTCAGCTCGTCGGCGGCCAGCGGATCCACTCCGAGGTCGTCCAAAGCCGCCACCAGGTAGTTCTGGATCTCACGCCAGGAGCGCTCGCTGCGGGCCCGGGGATCGACCTGCTGGCCGAACAGGCCGGCGCTCACCTCGGTCGGGCGTGGCCCGAGGCGAGCACCGAGCGCGTCGGCCAGTGAATGCGCCGGGTCAGCCGAGACGACGAGGGTTTTCACCCCGCACGCAGCAGCATGGACGGCGGTAGCCGCCGCGGTCGTCGTCTTCCCGACCCCACCCTTGCCGGTGAAGAGAACGACCCGCATCAGGAACCGGACTCGACGCGCTTCTTGAGCTCGTTCAGCGCGGCATCGATGATCGCCTTCTCGGCCTTGCGGCGAAGCATGCCCAGCATCGGAATCCGCAGGTCGACGGCGAGCGAGTAGCGAACATCGGTACCACCGTCGACAGCGCTGAGCACGTACGCGCCGTCCAGGGCCTTCAAGACGGTGGACTCGACCAGACTCCAAGACAGCGTGCCGGTGCCTAGCTTGTCGAAATCCTCGTCGAAACTCCAGGTGTATTCCAGGACATAGGTGTCGCGGATCGCCCCGGCGTCCAGCACGAACCGGACCTTGGAACCGCGGCCGTCGGGCAGCCGTTCGAGAACGGTCACCTGCTTCACGGCGCCGGTCCAGTCGGGGTATTGCTCGAAGTCGGCGATCACTTCGAGGACGTCGGCGGGCGTTGCGTCGATGACAGTGCTCGACACGGTGCGATCGGCCATGGAGGCGCCTCTCTTCGACGGAACGGGCCACGAGCCCGAGCCGGCAAGGGCGCAGTAAGGGGCTCAGCCGGAACGTTACCGTCTGTCTCGACTCTCTCAACCCTCGCCGTCCGCGCGGCGTCCACGGGAGGCCGTCGACACGCACTAGAGGAGCAGTCCCAGCACGGTCATCCCGATGACGGCGATGACGAGCAGGATGACGCCGCCGATTCCGGCCAGCATGACTCCGCCGCGAGCGGTACCGAACCTGCCGTGCAACGCCGCGAGCCGGGAGTCCCGGTGGCGGTCGGCCTCGGCGGCGGCCAACTTCGCGATCAGCCGATCAGCCTCGTCGCTGGATCTCGCCTTCCGCCCGTTCACCGTGGCCTCACCCACGCGATCAACGAGCCCTTCGCCCACCCGATCAACGAGTAGCTCGCCCACCCGATCAACGAGAGGTTGGCTGGCTTGTGTGCCCTCTTTGAACGGTCCGATTTCCCCGGATTTGGCGAGTTCGGCGGGTCCGGCATCGGGCTCGATCGGGGTGGCCGCCAGCACCCGCTGATGACACAGCGAGCACCAGGTCTCCTCGGGCCGCAACCGGGACCCGCAGGAGTGGCAGCGGGCCGTCGGCCCGCCATCGTTCCGGGGACGTGACGACGGCGAACTGCTCATCCTGGGATGCTCGTCAGGTCCGGCTGTCGACTTGAGCCCCCGTTCCCGCCGCCCGCCCGGCCTCGAGTTCATCTTTCAGCTGGTGGATCGCGCGCTTCCAGCTCAGCGTCCGCGCACCGACCGCCCGCGCGCGATCGGTGGCCGCAACTCCCGGCGCCGGCTCCAGCCTCAGGTAGAGGTGGACGATGGTCCCGTCGTGCCAGGGCTCCAGGTAGATCTCGGCGGTGCCCCGTTCTGCGCCACTTTTTGTGCCCCTTACCACCCATTGCCGCCCCTTGTCTCCGCGATCACGCAGGACCTCCAGCTCCAGGTCCGGCCACCAGGCCAGCCAGCGCTGCGGATCACCCACCACGGCCGCCAGCGAGGGCCGGTCGATCGCAATAAACGTCTCGTCGCTCAGCTCCACGTACCCTCCAGCGATGCATACCGCACGTTGACCGAGATATGAACGTGATCCGGATCGCTCACAGACTTCACCATCAACGTGATTCGCAGCATAGGCTCAGGGGGTGCGAGAGATCAGCGTCCCGGCTAGCTATGAGCTGGGCCCCCAGGAGAACCTGACCGATGTCATCGTCGACAACGCGATGCGAAGGCCAAACCTGACGGTGCTCAGCCGTCCAGGCTCGGGCGGATGGGAGGAAATCAACTCCACCCGCTTCCTGGCCGAGGTTTCTGCGGTGGCCAAGGGTCTGGTCGCGTCCGGCGTCCAACCCGGCGAGCGGATCGCGTTGCTGTCGAAGACCCGATACGAGTGGACCCTCTTCGACTTTGCGATCTGGTTCGCCGGTGCTGTCACCGTGCCGATCTACGAGACGTCCTCGGCCGAGCAGGTCCGCTGGATCCTCTCCGACTCGGCGGCGGTCGCGGTGATCGTGGAGACCTCCGTGCACGAGGCCATGGTCACCGGGTTGAAGCCGGACCTGCCGAGCCTGCAGAAGATCCTGACGATGGACGGCGGCGCCGTCGCCGATCTGGGATCCGCCGGGACGACGGTGGACGACGCGCAACTGGAGCAGCGGCGCCGGCAGCTGACGGCCGACTCGGTGGCGACACTGATCTACACCTCCGGGACGACGGGACGGCCGAAGGGCTGCGAACTCACCCACGGCAACTTCCTCGGTCTGGCCCGGTCCGCGACGTCGCTCTTCCCCGAACTGGTGAACGAAGAAGCAAGCACCCTGCTTTTCCTGCCACTGGCACACGTCTTCGCCCGGTACGTCCAGATCCTTTCGCTGGTGGCCGGGTCCACCCTGGCGCACAGCCCGACCGTGACAAACCTGCTCAGCGACCTGGCCTCGTTCAAGCCGACCTACCTGCTCGCCGTCCCCCGGGTGTTCGAGAAGATTTACAACAGTGCCGAGGCCAAGGCCCAGGCCGGCGGCAAGGGTGCGATCTTCACCCGGGCGGCGGAGACCGCGGTGGCCTACAGCCGGGCGCAGGACGACGGCGGCCCCGGCTTGTCGCTGAAGCTCAAGCACGCGCTGTTCGACCGGCTGGTCTACAGCAAGCTGCGGGCCGCGACCGGCGGCAAGTTGAACGGCTCGGTCTCGGGCGGAGCCCCGCTGGGCAGCCGCCTTGGCCACTTCTTCCGCGGCATCGGGATGCCGGTTCTGGAGGGCTGGGGGCTGACCGAGACCACTGCACCGGCCACCGTGAACACGCTGACGGCGAACAAGATCGGCACCGTCGGCCGGCCGCTTCCCGGGACCGCGATCCGGCTCAGCCCCGACGATGAGCTCCAGGTCAAGGGCATCGGCGTGCTGTGCGGCTACCACAACAACCCGGGCGATGCGCAGGCGCTGGAGGATGGCTGGTTCAGCACCGGCGACCTGGGCTCGATCGACGACGACGGCTTCGTCTCGATCACCGGCCGGAAGAAGGAAATCCTGATCACCTCGGGCGGCAAGAACGTCGTCCCGGCAGTGCTGGAGGATCACCTGCGGGCGCACCCGCTGATCTCGCAGTGCATCGTCGTCGGTGACCAGAAGCCGTTCATCGGCTGCCTGATCACCCTGGACGCGGAGATGCTCCCGACCTGGCTGTCCAACCACGGCAAGCAGGCGCTGACCGTGGAACAAGCGGCCGCCGACCCGGAGGTCAAGGCCGAGCTGCAGAAAGCAGTGGACACGGCGAATGCGCAGGTCAGCAAGGCGGAGTCGATTCGCAAGTTCGAGGTTCTGCCGACCGACTTCACCGAGGCGTCCGGGCACCTGACGCCGAAAATGAGCCTGAAGCGAACGGTCGTGATGAAGGACTTCGCCACCCAAGTGGAGTCGCTCTACTCCTGACCCCTCCGCTCCTGACCCCCTCAGCCAAGGCAAGCCCTAACCCCTGGCAAGGCAAGTCAACGGGCAAGGCAAGGCCAGTCAACGGGCAAGCGTGCATGATCGCGGACAATTTCTCCCGCGATCAAGCACGCTTGCACGTTTACATACCCGCTCTCGCACCAGCAACGATGCCTGCTGGCGGCGGTGCCCCTATCCGGGGCGGGCCGCGGTGCGACGGGAGCGGTCGAAACTCTCGCGGTTCCTTCGGTCGCTGCTTGCCTTGGATCGCCCGAGCGCCTGACGGCGA
>JANNPJ010000604.1:0-2756 GCA_031400005.1 Kineosporiaceae bacterium
AGTCGGGACCGGAGTGGCCCTGGGGGCCTCCAGTGCGGCGACGCGGACCTCCAGCGCCGTGACGCGGTCCTCAAGGATGCGGATCTGGTCCGCCGCGGGACCGGCCTTGACGGTGGGTGTCGGGAGCAACAGAGCGGCCACGAGCGCAGCGGCACCGACCAGGGTGGCCCCTGCCGCGAGTCCGGTGCGCCCGAGGGCGGTGCGGACGTTCACGTGCGCCCCGCGAAGAAGCCGGCGACGCCCAACGCTGCGCCAAGCAAGGCGAAGCCGAGGCTACGCATCATGGAGCGACCCGTGGAACCTGAGTCGCAAGGAAACCCAGGACGGCGATGGTCAGGAACACTACCGTCGCAACGACGCTGACCGTGGCGTAGATGGCGGTGCGGTTGTCCGTGCCTTCCTTGCGTGTCTCGATCTGACCCAGCCTGGTCGACTGGATGCGGACGACGTCGCCCTTGACCTCATCGAGTGTCTTGGCCAAGGCCTCGGTCTTGGTGGTGTTCAGTTCCTGGTTCGTCTTGATCGTCTCCGCAGTCGCCCGCTCGGACTTGCCGATGGCCTCGGCGTTGGCCAGGTCTCTCTGCGCAGCGGCTTCCTTCTGCGCGGCGAAGGCGGCGTCGACAGCGACCTTGCTGTCGCGCTTCTCGTTCTCGGAGCGGGTGTCTCGCTCGCTGAACCTGACCTCGATCGATGAGAACTTCTCATTGGTGACGTCACGCAGACGTCCGACCGAGGCCTCGATAGCGGCAGGCATGGACGTCACGCTCTCCAGTCGGAGCTTGGTAGCCTCGTCGATGCCGCGCAGGCGCTCATCGCGGACCGCCAGTTGGCCGTTGATGTAGTCGGTCAGCGCGTCCACGGCCTTGCCGATGGCCGCATCAGTCAGAACGGTCGGGTCGGGTACGGGCCGGCTGCCGCCGCTCGGCGCTCGCCGGTCGTCGTCGGGCGTCACGCACAGACCGCCAAAAAGAAGTTCCGTGGTACAATAGCGGCATGCCAATCCCAAACGGTTTCGCGATTCGATACCGCGTCGACCCCGACGGTTGCTGGCGCTGGATCGGCTACGTCAGCCCGGACGGATACGGCCGTTACAGCACCGGCTACCCAGCTCGCCGCGACACAATGGCCCACCGCATCGCCTACGTGGAATGGGTCAGCCCGATCCCGAAAGGCATGACCATCGATCACCTGTGCCGAGTCCGGTCGTGCGTGAACCCCGCCCACATGGAAATGACCACGTTTCAGGTCAACATCGACCGACGGGATACGACGAACATCGGTGCGCGCAATCGAGAGAAGACGCATTGCCCGAAGGGGCATCCGCTCGACGAAGCGAACACGATGGTCGAGATCAACAAGTCGGGACGTCATCGCAAGTGCCGAATCTGCGCCAATGCCCGCCGCCGCTTGGTCCCCGCATAGTCGATCCGCTTGACTTCGGCGTACAGCGGTTCCTGTCCGGCCCGGTCGGCTGCCTTCTGCCTCACGCAAGGGTCGCGATCAGCAGTGGCGTCACGGGCGCACCGCTAGGCTGGTGGTCAAGGGTCAGTTGCGTTCGGTCCTTGAGCCAACACGCATCTCCGTCCTCACTGACCGAGTCATGACGGCAGGCACCCCACCACGGGCGATGCTCATTCCACGCTTGCACTTCGTAGAAGCAGGCCATCGGGTAGAGCGGTGTGCATCGCCCGGTCTGGTAGCGGTCGTATTCGTAGCGGGTATCGATGCTGCGGGGGCACTTCTTCCAGCGCCGAATGACCGGATTACCCCGTCGGTCATAGCCGTCTTGGTGCGCGGTCTCCACGAACTCGTCACCACACATCGTGCAGTGCTCCGGCCGTCCGGTCAGGAACGAAAACAGGCTCATCCCATCGCCGCGGGCGTCTTGGGCGTCACGGGCGCACCGCTAGGGGACTCGGCCGCCGCGCCGGGAAGGACACCAGCGCGGCGGTGAGGACGGACGATTATGCGGATGTGGTCCACGGGTAGTAACGGTACACCGTGGCAACCGTTGGGGCAACCATCGTGGCCCACGCTATCAACGTCGGCCCACCGTGGCCCACGTCATTCGTGTTCGAAACGACCCGTCATACGGTGATCGCGGTCGGGTGGTGCCGTATCCGGTATGCGGTACCACTCACGCTCAGGCCCCTCGTGGCGGGCGGTCTGTGGCAACTATCGGGGCTACCGTTCGTCCGCTTCAAGTCTCGTGCAGGTCGAAGACAGCCATCTGAAACGGCTTACGTCCCTGGACGACCATATCGGGTAGGTAGGCTCGGGCGTGATAGGTTCGATACCTGACCGGCCACCGTCGCACCACCGCGCGCATGATGGGCGATCGTTCGACTTCGGCTACCTTGAGCGCCTGGACCCAGCCATCCGGTACGGAGATGGTCCCCTTAGCGGGCAGGGTGGCGACCATCCGCACCAGCCGCAGCACGGCCATTCCCATGAGGTCGGAGTTATCGCTCGTCAAAGTGAGCATCTCCGGGGCGATGGCGTACTGAGCCGCGAACTGCTCCAGATTGAGCGTGACCGTGCTGATGGTCAGCATCTCGTCCAGTCTCATCCCATCGCCTCATTCATCTTCGATGCGGCCCCGGCCAGCGCCGCGGGGGCACCGAGATCTTCGATGCGCTTGCCGGGATGGATGCCGAGGACCAGCGCGGCATCGACGCAGCGCTGATCCAGCTCGACGGCACGCGCAACAAATCCCGCCTCGGCGCCAACGCCATCCTCGGGGTGTCGCTGGCGAC
>JANNPJ010000638.1:0-1821 GCA_031400005.1 Kineosporiaceae bacterium
CGGCCCTCGGTGAGGATGTACCCGGTGTCGTCCAGTTCGACCTGGCCACGCACCAGTTCGACGCGCGGGTCGTGGCCGATCGCCACGAACACGCCGGTGACGGCCAGATCACGCTCTTGCCCGGTGACGGTGTCGCGCAGCCGGATACCGCTGACCTTGGTCTGGCCGTGGATGTCGATGACCTCGCTGTTCCAGGCGAACTGGATCTTCTCGTTTGCCTGGGCGCGCTCTTGCATGATCTTGGAGGCGCGCAGCGAGTCGCGCCGGTGGACGATGGTCACGGTTTTGGCGAAGCGGGTCAGGAAGGTCGCTTCTTCCAGGGCGGAGTCGCCGCCGCCGACCACGACGATGTCCTGGTCGCTGAAGAAGAATCCGTCGCAGGTGGCGCACCAGCTGACGCCGTGCCCGGACAGTTCTTTCTCGCGGGCCAGGCCGAGTTCGCGGTAGGCCGACCCGGTGGCCAGGATCACCGCCCGGGCTCTGTAGGTGGTGCCGTCGTGCAGCAAGACCTCCTTGACGTCGCCGGTTAACCGAACCTCGGTGACGTCGTCGGGGACCAGTTCGGCGCCGAACCGCTCGGCCTGGGAACGGATTTTGTCCATCAGGTCGGGGCCCATGATGCCGTCGGGGAAGCCGGGGAAGTTCTCCACGTCGGTGGTGTTCATTAGTGCGCCGCCGGAGGTCACCGATCCCTCGAAGACCAGCGGTTTGAGGTTGGCCCGCGCGGCGTAGAGGGCCGCGGTGTATCCGGCCGGCCCCGAACCGATGATGATCACGTCTCGGACGGTGTCCTCGACGATCGGGTCGGTCACGGCTGGGCCTGCCCCGTGCTGGCGGCTGAGGCGGGGCTGGTGTTCTGCTCGCCGAGGAGTTCGCTGATCAGGGCTTCGACTCGGACCTTGATGGCGTCGCGGATCGGGCGGACGGCGTCGATGCCCTGTCCGGCCGGGTCTTCCAGGGGCCAGTCGAGGTAGCGGGTGCCGGGGAAGATCGGGCAGGAGTCGCCGCAGCCCATGGTGATCGCCACTGTGCTGGCCTGAACTGCTTCGGGGGTGAGGATCTTGGGGGTGTGGGCGGCGATGTCGATGCCGACCTCGGCCATCGCCTGCACGGCGACGGGGTTGACCTGGTCCTTGGGTGCGGTGCCGGCGGAGCGGACCTCGATCCGGTCGCCGGCCAGGTGCCTCAGCCATCCGGCGGCCATCTGGGAGCGGCCGGCGTTGTGCACGCACACGAACAACACCGAGGCCAGTGGCTTCTGCGTGCCGGTGCCGGGGGCGTTGGGGTTGGTGGTGGTATCGGGGGATGTCATCGCGGTGACCTTTCGTCGGACGTGTGGTGCGGGGCGGTGACGTGATCGCCGGAGTGAGGCACGACGGCATCGTCGGCGCTGCGGGCGGCGTCGGGGTAGAGGACCAGGATCAGCCCAGCGCCGAGGCCGGCGCCGATGAGCTGGGCGAGGATGAACGCGGGAACGGAGGCGGGGGCGATGCCGGCGAAGGTGTCGGAGAACATCCGCCCGATCGTGACCGCGGGGTTGGCGAACGAGGTGGAGGCGGTGAACCAGTACGCCGCCCCGATGTACGCACCGACCGCGGCCGCGGACAGGGCACCCCGCCCGGTCCGGGCCAGGGCGAAGATCAGCGCGATCAGCCCGGCGGTGGCCACGACCTCGGACAGCAGCGTGGGTGCGGTGGCCCGGTGGTGGGTGGCGATCTGGGTGGCGTCGAGGGCGTACATGGCGTTGGCCAGCACCGCACCGAGCACCGCCCCGAGGGTCTGAGCGCCGGTGTAGGCCAGGACGTCGCGCCCGGACATTCC
>JANNPJ010000699.1:0-4993 GCA_031400005.1 Kineosporiaceae bacterium
GTGGCCGGGATGGTCCACGTACGCCTGGCGCAGCAGCCCGCCCTCACCCGCGTGCCGGACGTCCTGCGCGTACTCCTGTTCGTGCTCCACAGGCACCAGGGCGTCATTTGTTGTGTGCAGGGTGAGAACCGGCATCTCCAGTTGTCCGGAGAGGGTCGACGTTCGGTTGGTCCAGTTCACCGCGGCGAGGTCGGGGCGCACGTCGGCGGTCTTGGTCAACCGAGTCAGGTCGGAACGCAGGTCCAGTCCGGCATCGCGGTAGAGCCGCTTCACCTGGACGGCCCTTTCGGACTGGGCCAGTTCACGTCGATAGTCCACCCCGACGTTCCAGGACAGGTTGCCACCCGCGCTCTGCTCAAGATCGAAACGTCCGGTTTCGAACAGGAACAGGCTTTGCAGCAGACCGTTGTACTGGCCGAGTTGCTGAGCCAGGTAGTCACTCGCGGCAGGCTTCGGCTGTCCGGGGAACCAGCCGGGCAGGTGGAGGTACGCGGCAGCGAGCGCAATCCGGGCCCGCCCCGCAGGTGTTGTCTGCGCCAGGCGCACCGCCGCCGTCAGCCGATCCACCGTCGCGACCGCTTCGTTGAAGCTGGCGAAACGCACGAGTTTCACTGGATTGTCCGGCAGTAGGAGCTGGTTCAGCGCGTGCAGGCCGTCGAGCTGGTAATTGTGCAGGTCACGGCCGCCGCCCATGATGCCGCAGGTAGCCAGAGCGCCATCGACATGCTCGCCGGCGGACTGCGCGAGCCGACCCGTGACCAGACCACCCATCGACGTGCCAACGGCGATCACCCGGTTGGCTCGGCCGATCTGGTTCTGGACCGCTCCGAGAGTCGCCAGCTGATCCTGCGGCGCAGTGGCCAGCGCCCATCCAGGCCGGGAGTACGAGGAACCGGCGAGCGCATACCCGCGGGCCAGTAGCTCATCCGCACTCGCTTGGTTCGGTGCGTCCTGAGCGAGGAGTGGGCCGGGGTTATACCCATGGCTGTACAGCAGGATCGTCCCGTTCCACGTGGCCGGAACGTCCGCGATCCAGAGTGCGCCGTTCGGCAGGGTGCCGCCATACCGGGTCGGTGGCGCGGCGACGGCCTGCTGCGCCGGGGCACCAATCAAGGTCGCGGCCAGGGCGAGTACGACAGCTAATGCTCTTCGGACCATATCTCTACTCCCGCTGAGTCAGTAAAGCTCCATTTCCTGCATTCGGGGATCGCGGCAGGCAGTCGTTCAGCAGTGCTGGTTATGAGCGTTGCATCTCGCGCTGACCGTGGTACCAGCTGAGCACTCGGGCCTCCATCAGGCGAAATAGCCACGACAGAATGACGCCGAGCAGGCCGAGCACGATGATCCCGGTCCACATCTGGGGCAGCGCGAAGGTGCGCTGGAACTGGACGACGGTGTAGCCGATCCCGTTGATTGCCGCGAACATCTCACTGATCACCATGAGGATGATTCCCAGCGACAGCGCCTGTCGCAGCCCAGTCATGATCTGTGGACTGGCCGAGCGCAGCACCAACGACCGCAACCGGGTTTGGCCGCGGATGCCGTAGACCTGACACGTGTCGCTGAGCACGGGATCGACCGAACGCACCCCTTCGACGGTGTTGAGCAGGATTGGCCAGGCACATCCGAGAACGATGACGAGGACCTTCATCGTCGTGTCGATCCCGGCGACGGCCACGAGCAGCGGCACGAGCGCCGGTGGCGGGATCGCTCGGAAGATCTCCAGGACCGGTTCGGTGATAGCCCGCAGGGTGGGTGAGCGGCCGATCGCCAGTCCAGCGCTGATGCCAAGGAGCGCGGCAAGCGCGAGGCCCAGGGAGAGACGTCCGAGGCTCGGCAGCAAATCGGCCACGATGCGGGCGTCGGCACCACCCTCCAGCCAGGTCGACGGGAAGGTCTCGACGATGGTGCTCAGCGGTGGAAAGTAGACATTCTCGCTTCCTGCACTGGCGAACCACCAGGCGGTGATCAGAAACACCGGCAGGGCAAGCGCCAGGCCGATCCGCCCCACGACCTTCATCACGTCACCACCTCGATCCGCTGCGATACGTGCCAGTGCAGCGTCCGGCGCTCGATCTCGCGCATCACGGTGTTCACGATGACGCCGATCATGCCGGTGACGAGCACCAGCCCATAGGTGAGCGGGACAGCACCGCCGCTCTGGGCGGCAGCGATCTCGCGCCCGAGCCCAGGACTACCGATCACCAACTCGGCGGTGATTGCCAGGATCAGCGCCACACTTGCTGCCAGGCGCAGCCCCGTGACGACGTAGGGCAGCGCCGTTGGCCACATCACGTAACGGATGCGCTCGAGTTTGCTCAGCCTGAAGGCCCGAGCGGTGTCGCTGGCCACCGGATCGATGTCCGCCACGCCGTTGATCGTCTGCACCAGCACTTGCCAGAACGAAGCGTATACAACCAGGAGCAGTGCCGAACGCAGTTGGGTGCCGAGCACAAGGACAGCGAGGGGAACCAAAGCTACCGAGGGAATGGGCCGAAGGAACTCGATGGTGGTGAAGGTGATCTGGTGCAGGATGGGCACCGACCCAAACGCGAAACCGACCAAAAGTCCGGCCACCGCAGCGATCGCCAGCCCTAGGCCCCACTGGACGAGGGTGTCGCCGATCGCATTCCAGAATGACACCTCGCGAACCTCGTCGGCGAGTGCGCTGAGGATGCGAGACAGTGGCGGCAACACATCCTCACGCAAACCCAAGACCCTGGGTACGAGTTCCAGCAGGACCGCGAAGCCGAGTAGCCCTGCGGCGCCGAGCCCGAAACGGCGGCGTCCATTCATAGGCTTTTTCCGGCGTCTTGCTTAGCGGCACGAACCTGCTCGTAGACGTGGGTGCGTAGGTCGGTGAATTCCCTGGTGGCTCGGGTGGCGATCTGATCACGCTCCTGCGGCAGCCCGATCTTCAGATCCTCCATAATCACCGTCGGCGACATCGACAGGACGATGATGCGCTGACCCAAATAGACAGCCTCGTCGATGTCGTGAGTGATGAAAAGCGTTGTCACCTGCGTTCGAGTCCAGATCGACCGGATCAAATCCTCTAGATCCGCTCGGGTCTGCGCATCGACCGCTGCAAACGGTTCGTCCATCAGCAGTACAGTCGGCTCGTAGGCGACTGCGCGGGCGATGGCCACCCGTTGCTGCATCCCGCCCGAGAGTTCCCATGGATGTGCTTTACGCGCGTCCAGCAGGCCGACCGCTTCTAAGGCGTTGTGCACGAGTTCCGTACGCCGATCCCGCGACATGCGCTTATGCCGCAGGGGCAGCTTCACATTGTCCTCGACCGTCATCCAAGGGAACAGCGATCTGCCATATTCCTGCAGCACCACGGCCATACCCTCGGTCGGCCCGACCACGTCACTGTCTTGGAGCCGGATCGTGCCTGCCGTGGGCCGGATCAGCCCGGCGATGCACTTGAGTAATGTGGTCTTGCCGCACCCGGACGGCCCGACCAGGCAGACCAGTTCCCCGGCTTCAAGCGTGAAGGTTAGGTCGCGCAGGGCCTCAACCGATCGTCCCTTTGACTCATAGACCTTGCGCAGTCCCTGGACAGCGAGCATCAACGATCCCTTCCGGCCTGGTTACTTGCCGAAAAGGCCACTGACATCGGGTTCCTTCGTGAGGGTGCCGTACTTGTGGGCAGCGTCGCCGACCGCCTTTGTTGAGGCCTCGTCGAGGCCGGTCGGCCACTTGGGCAAGGTGACCGCGGCAGCGACAGGGCCGGACACCTTGGTGTACGTGCCGAGGATGGCGCGGACCTCGTCGGTATGCGCGCCGGCGTACTCCATTGACTCGTTGATGCCCTCCGTAAAGTTCTTGACCAGCTCAGGGTCTTCCTTTTGGATCTTTGTGCTGGTGAACCACTGAGCAATCTGCACGGTGGGGTAGGTCTCCGTGAGGTTGTCGAACAGAATCCGACCGCCATCGGCGATGATCTGGCTACGGAACGGTTCGCTCTCCCAAGCGGCGTCGATCTTTCCAGCGGCCAACTGAGCGGGCATGTCGGGGAACGGCATCTCTACGAACTTGATCTTCGACGGGTCGCCGCCGGCCTTTTCCACAGCGGTCTTGATCGTGGTGTCGCCGATGTTGTTCAGCGAGTTGATCGCTACCTTGCGCCCGGCCAGATCCGCCGCCGTCTTCAGGGTCGAACCTTTACCCACCAGAACGGCATTGACGTCCTTTTGTGGATCGCCGGTCGAGCTAGCACCGGCGGCGATCGACACCAGCGGGATCCCCTTCTCCTTGGCGATCAGGAGGGAGACGACGTTGCTGAACCCGAACTGGTTCTCCCCTGCGAGCACTGCGGGCACGATCGCGGCGCCGCCCTGGGCAGGTACTGCGCTCACCTCGAGGCCGCGCTTGGTGAAGAAGCCTTGCTTGATCCCGAGATAGAGCGGGGCGACATCGATGATCGGGATGACGCCGACCGAAACCTTACGCGGACCGCTGGTTTGGCCAGGTTCTTCCGCGTCGTCCGATGAGCCACAGGCGCTCAGGGTGACGGAGGCGAGGAGCGCAGACATCGTCAGAACCAGCGGCACAGACGAACGGCGGAACGGGGTACGACGCCACATGATCTCTCCTCGCGGCCGGAGACTGCCTCGGCATAGGTGATGCCGGGGAAGCTACGCCGCTGGGATGAACGGCGCCAGAGATTCCGTGATCTTTCCCACTGGGTGACAAAACTGCTGGCCAAGGTTACCGAGGCCGCCGCAAGAACCACAGAATAGGAGATTGTCGAAGGCTAAGCCTTGCCGAAAAGGCCACTGACATCGGGTTCCTTCGTGAGGGTGCCGTACTTGTGGGCAGCGTCGCCGACCGCCTTCGTTGAGGCCTCGTCGAGGCCGGTCGGCCGGTTGAGAAAGATGCCGATCACCGAGAGCGCAAAAAGAATCGCACCCACCGTCAGGTAATGCCCCAGCGAAACGGGGCCCAAGGCCAGACCGGTCATTTGGTTTCTCCAGTGGGCGGGGCA
>JANNPJ010000731.1:0-17585 GCA_031400005.1 Kineosporiaceae bacterium
GATCGCGGGCATGAACGTGCTCCGGATCATCAACGAGCCGACCGCCGCCGCGCTGGCCTACGGCCTGGACAAGGGCAAGGAGAACGAGCGCATCCTGGTGTTCGACCTCGGTGGTGGCACGTTCGACGTGTCCCTCCTGGAGGTCGACATCGAGGAGGGTGGCCGCTCGGTCATCCAGGTCGTCGCCACCCACGGCGACAACCTGCTCGGTGGTGACGACTGGGACCAGCGGATCATGGACCACCTGGTCACCACGGTGAAGAGCTCGACCGGCGTCGATCTGTCCAAGGACAAGATCGCGATGCAGCGGCTGCGGGAGGCGTCCGAGCAGGCCAAGAAGGAGCTCTCCAGCGCCACCGCGACCAGCATCTCGCTGCAGTACCTGTCGATGACCGAGAACGGCCCGGTGCACCTGGACGAGAAGCTCACCCGGGCGCAGTTCCAGCAGATGACCTCGGACCTGCTGGAGCGCACCAAGCAGCCGTTCCTCTCGGTGATCAAAGACGCCGACATCTCGGTCGCCGACATCGACCACATCGTGCTGGTCGGTGGCTCCACCCGGATGCCCGCCGTCACCGAACTGGTCAGGGAACTCACCGGTGGCAAGGAGCCGAACAAGGGCGTTAACCCGGACGAGGTCGTCGCCGTCGGCGCCGCCCTGCAGGCCGGTGTGATCAAGGGTGACCGCAAGGACATCCTGCTGCTCGACGTCACCCCGCTGAGCCTCGGTATCGAGACCAAGGGTGGGATCTTGACCAAGCTGATCCACCGCAACACCGCGATCCCGACCAAGGCGTCCGAGGTCTTCACCACGGCCGACGACAACCAGCCGCAGGTGCTGATCCAGGTCTTCCAGGGTGAGCGCGAGCTGGCTCGAGACAACAAGCCGCTCGGTAACTTCGAGCTGACCGGGATCGCTCCCGCTCCGCGCGGAGTGCCGCAGATCGAGGTCACCTTCGACATCGACGCCGACGGCATCGTGCACGTGTCCGCCAAGGACCGCGGCACGGGCAAGGAGCAGTCGATGCGGATCTCCGGCGGCAGCGCCCTGGCCAAGGACGAGATCGATCGGATGATCAAAGAGGCGGAGGAGCACGCCGACGAGGACCGTAAGCGCCGCGAAGAGGCCGAGGTCCGCAACACCGCCGAGCAGCTCGTCTACTCCACCGAGAAGTTCCTTCGAGACAGCGACGACAAGCTGCCCGAGGAAGGCAAGGCCGAGGTCAACTCCGCGATCGCCGACCTGAAGAAGGCGCTCGAGGGCACCGACATCGGTGAGGTCAAGGCCAAGCACGAAGCCCTCTCCACCGCCAGCCAGAAGCTCGGTGCGGCGCTGTACGCGCAGCAGCCCGAGCAGTCGGAGCAGGGCGCCCCGACCGCTGACAGCGCCACCAGTTCGGCAACCAAGGACGCGGACGACGACGTGGTGGACGCCGAGATCGTCGACGAGGACAAGTGATGAGTGATCCAATCTCGGAACAGCAGGGTTCCGGCCCAGCTGGCCCGGTCATCCGTGACCGGCGCCGGCTGGACCCGGAGACCGGCCAGTTGCGGGACGCGTACGGCTCCACGGAACCGCCCACCCCGGCGGACCACCCCACCGATCAGTCGACTGACCAGGCCAGCGAGCAGTCGACCGACCAGCCGGATCAGCCGGTGCGGACGGGCCAATCGCGGCACGCCGCCGAACCCGTCGAGCAGGTGATCGACCCGGTCGGTCCCGACGGACGGGTAGAGACCGGGACGCCGGAGGTCTCGCTGGACGGCATCCTGGCCGACCTCGATTCGGCCCAGGCGGCCGCTGCCGAACGGCTTTCGGACCTGCAGCGGCTACAGGCGGAGTTCGTGAACTACCGCCGTCGAGTCGATCGGGATCGGGACGTCGCTCGGGACACCGCCGTGGCGGGCGTCCTGGAGGCACTGCTTCCGGTTCTGGACGACGTATACCTGGCTCGCCAGCACGGCGATCTCGACGGCGGCCCGTTCGCGGCCATCGCCGAGAAGCTGGACGGCGTCCTGCAGCGGTTCGGGTTGTCCCGGTACGGCGAGCAGGGTGAGGAGTTCGATCCCAGCGTGCATGAGGCACTGATGCACACCGAGGCCGAACTCCCCGAGGGCACCAAGACGACCACCGTCGTCCAGGTGCTCCAGCCTGGCTACCGCACCGGGGACCGAGTACTGCGGGCAGCCAGGGTGGCTGTAGCAGACCCCCACTGATCGGCGTCCCGACAACAGACCCGATCCTCCTCAAGGAGACCGCATGGCGGGCCAGGACTGGTTCGAGAAGGACTTCTACGCCGTTCTCGGCCTGTCGCAGAACGCGACGGCCGGGGACGTGAAGAAGGCGTACCGCAAGCTCGCGCGCGCGCATCACCCGGATGCCAATAAGGGTGATGCCGCCGCGGAAACGCGGTTCAAGGAGATTGGCGAGGCCTACGCGGTACTCTCCGATCCCGAGCAGCGCCAGCAATACGACGCCATCCGGTCGATGGCGCGCGGCGGTGCCCGCTTCACCGCGGGCGGCGGGCCGTCGGCCGGGCAGGGAGCAGGGTTCGAGGACCTGCTCGGAAACCTGTTCGGCGCGGGTGCTGGCGCTCCCGGTGGGGCCGGTGGCCGGGTGCGATACACGAGTGCACCGGGCGGCCGGGGCGGCCCAGAGGCGCCGATCTTCGAGGACATGCTGAACGGCTTGTTCACCGGGCAGCCCGGCGCCAGCACCGGCGCCGGGCCAGGGATGGGCTTTCGGGCTAATCGCGGCCCGTCGAAAGGTGCTGATCTGAGCGCCCAGACCCGGCTTACTTTCCGCCAGGCGATGGAGGGTGCGCTGCTCAGCCTCCGGGTCGACGACCCGGAGGCCGGCGCCCGAACGATCACCGCACGGATCCCGGCCGGTGTTCGTGAGGGCCAGAAGGTGCGGCTGCGGGGCAAGGGACGGCCGTCGCTCTCCGGTGGCGAGCCGGGCGACCTGGTGGTCCAGGTGGCGGTGGAACCGCACCCGATCTTCACCATCGACGGCACCGATATTCGGCTGACCGTGCCGATCACCTTCCCCGAGGCGGTCCTGGGTACCGAGATCGAGGTGCCGACTCCGGACGGTGGTCGGGTTCGGCTCAAGGTACCGGCCGGCACTCCGTCCGGCCGGACTTTGCGGGCTCGCGGTCGCGGCGTGGTCACGGCCAAGAAGACCGGCGACCTGCTCGTCACCCTGCAGGTGGCGGTGCCGCAACGGGTGGACAGCAAGGCCAAGGAGGCCCTCCAGGCCTTCGCCGAGGCGACCGCCGAGGAATCCCCCAGGGCAAGCCTGTTCGCGCATGTCGGTGAAGACCCGCCCGCATAGGCGGATGTGTGATGGACGACTACAGCGGTGAGTTCAATGTCGATCCCGAGGCGCCGATCTTCGTGATCTCGGTTGCCGCTCAGCTGGCCGGGATGCACCCGCAGACGCTGCGGCAGTACGACCGGCTCGGGCTGGTTCGCCCGGGCCGGGCGGCTGGGCGCGGACGCCGGTACTCGGCGCGGGATGTCGCCTCGCTCCGAGAGGTACAGCGGCTCTCCCAGGAGGAGGGCGTGAACCTCGCCGGGATCAAACGGATCCTGGAGTTGGAGTACGAGGTGCGCGCCCTGCGCGAGCAGGCCTCGATGCTGCTCACCGAGCTTGAGCAACTGCGGGCCCGGGTGCGTTCTGGCAGCCGGGTGTTCGCAGCCGACCCCGGCGGGGACATCGTCGCCGTCCCACCGGGCCATCGTCCGCAGCGCCCGGCCACCTCGACCGCCTTGGTGATCTGGCGTCCGCGTCGTTGACGACGCTGGACGCGAGCTGCCACGGCCCCGTCGATCGGTCCGGCCCAGAGGTTGCCGGAGCGACACACCTTTGTCGCTAGGTGACGGTTCGACTACAAAGCTCACCTTCGATGTGCGATTCGTTATCCGAATTCGTAACGTTGTGTGACATCGTTCTGCGAACTTGTCGATAACACCCCGTGACATCTTGACCCGAATGGCCCTACCTGACAGCGTCTACCCCAGGACGCACCAAGGCCTCGGCTACGGAACGTACTCGCTGGATTTTCGCCTCGACTTGTCGGTGGCGACACAACGTAAGAGGATCGACACTGCGGACCCGTCATCAGGGTATGGGGGGAGCCGCGCACCGGCCGAGGGGAAGCGGCCGGGCGGCCCCAGAACGCGGGGCCCGGGTGGCGTGAGCGAACGCGCTGCCCGGGCTCCGCCGTCAAATTGATGTTAAGGAATTTTGCTCGTGTGGTGCCGGAGGCCGACGTGTCGGTCGGCGCCCAGGCCGAGCCGCACCCCCCAGTCATGCCAGCCGATGACGCGCGTTCAAGCGACCCCAGGGCGTCGAGCCGATGTGCGCAGGCGAGCGGGCCGCCCAGGCGGGCGTGTCGATCAAACCCTCTCGGCGGGCTGATTCCGCTGGTGGCGGCAGTAACGAGAAGGCGACGCGGTAGCACGCAATCCTTTGATTGCACCATCCGATGTCAGTAATAGCGCGAACGTCGGCTCGTGGCGCTCGAAGTTATCGGCACGCACTCGCCCTGCTTTCAACAATAGGCGCACGATAAGCGCAATCCCAGGTCGGTGGACCGAAGTGCATTCGTCAGCCAAAGTTCTTAACTCTGCCTTAGACGTTTATTCAAAGCTCGGACCCATTTCATCGAGCGCGGCCCTAGATTCAACGCCTGAATACTTTACGTGTTCATTTGCCGATCATGGGCAGATGTCGAGCCGGCTGCCAACTCGCAGATTCCAGGCGCTGAACGCACCGCGTTCGGCCTCGAGAACATGCTTCACGCCACGCCGAGGGCGGGTTGCTCCGAACGGATGCAGGGTCAGCGTGTGCATCACGTCGAGCTTCGAATCGAGTAGCGCGATGTCCAAGGTGTAGAGCATCCCCACTCCATGGACGCTGTTTCCAGGCGAAATCAGCAGTGCGCCGTCAATTCCGCGGGTTCCGAGGAGCCCTCGGGTGCGGCTGAGGTAACTCTTGGCCAGATAGAGCGGAGCGACGTCGCGGCCGTCTACCAGTAAATGCGATCTTGATTTCATGGTGGTTGCTTTCGATTGGCACGTCCGCAGACAGCCTATCCGCCTGCGCGGCAGCGAGTTGCTGAAACGTCAATTAATCACTGTCTGTAAATGTTGATCTGGTGAGCCCAGAGAAAACGGTTCACCGATGGATACCCGAGAACGAAAGAACCTCCTAAAGTGGCGGCGCTCATGACAGGATGTCGATTGGGTGCTCGGTTAGGGTTCATTGATTGTCGTCAATTGTTGAGGTGCACGGAAGACATGTGGTCGTGCCTGCTGCTCACCGACCCCGGCGGTGATTCGGTCGTTTTCAGCGGGGTGTCCCTCGTCCCGGCCGGAAACCCGATTGAGCTGCTTGATGCCGTAGGCCGAACCGGTGCAGGGCACGTCCTGGTGGTCGCTCCGCCAGCGTTGGTCGAGCCGTTGCGCACCGCCGTCACCATCACCGCGGGTCGCCGTCCGGACTTGTGGATCAGTTGGGTGATCAGTGAGCACGCCCCGCTGGCGATCCTGTCTGCCCTGGCCCTGGCTCGAGCGGTCACCGACGAGCCGGCGATCGGTGTCGAGCTGACCCGCCGGTTGCTGGCGAGCGCCTGGTCCGGAGCTTGGACCGACAGCGTCGCCAAGCTGAATAGCCCCAATCCGCGGCTCACCCAACATCTGCGCTCGTTGCTGCCCGGAGCCGGCTTCCTGCTCCGGCAGGCGCCCAATCCGGCAGTGATCACCAAGCTCGGCCCGGACGACGTGCGGTCTGCCGGTCGTGGCCGGGTGCTGTTGATTGAGGACAGCGGCGTGCCGTCGGCCCTCGCGCAACGCCTGGCCGACATCGATGCCGTGAGCGCGGTTCGGCAGGTGGCGTTGCCGGGCACCTGGACGTCGATTTACGGCACTGGGCACACCGGTCAGCTGGCGTTGATGCCGGCCGTGCCGGGAATGATGATCGACCCGGTCAGCCACCGGTGCCCGAGTTGCCGCCTCAACCTGATGGCACCGGTCTGCCCGTTCTGCCGAATCATCGCCCCTGCACTGGCCCCGATCGGATTCGCGGATCCGGTCTCGATCGCCGCCAACGGCTCCGCCAGGTATGCCGGCCCGGTGGCCGGACCGACTGCCCTGGGTGAACCGGAACCGGCTCACCAGGGTGAACCGGCCCACCAGGGACCGGACCGATGGAGGCCGGACGAGCGGGGACCGGATCAATGGGAACCGGCCGAACTGGAACCGGCCCAACGAGGACTGGCCGAGCGAGAGCTGGCCGAACTGGAACGGGCCGAACTGGAGCGGGCCGGATGGGCCGAACCAGCCACACTGATCGGTTTCACCCCCCGGCGAGCGCGGCCTACCCGGTCCGGGCGGCCGACGCTGGGTGCCCGCCCAGCGATGCGGCCGAGGCCAGCAGCGCCGAGCGGGTCGGGAACGGCTGCGCCCACCGAGCTACTCGGAGCGGCCCCGACCTCTGCCAGCTGGCCGGCGAAACCTGGTCAGTCTGATCCGTCCTGGACCGAACTGATCGCTCAACCGGCTGAACCGGGAGGTTCCGGATGAATCCGCGGCAGCGCCGTGGGGCGCTCTTCATGTTGCTCGCAGTCATCATCGGGCTGGGCGTCTTCCTTTCAGTCACCAGCTACGTATCGAGCGTGGAGAGCCAGGTCGGCAGCCGGACGACGGTCTACCGAGCGTCCACAGCCATCGACCCGTACACCCCGTTGGACCTGTCCAATCTGGAACCGGTCGAGGTGCCGGAGCGCTGGTCGGCGCCCACCACCCGGCTGCAGATCCGCGAGCTGGAACAACAGCGGATCGGCTTCAAGGTCGAGGCAGGCACCGTGATCAGTTCGGACATGCTGCTTGCGCCGTCGGCCCTGAATCCGGATGAACGGGAGATCGCGATAAACGTCAATCCGGTCACCGGATTGGGCGGCCGGGTGGTACCCGGCTCCCGGGTGGATGTCTACGCGGTCTTCGCCGACGTCAATGGTCTGCCGAAGCAGGTGCAGGTGCTGGTGCGCAACGTCCGGGTGATCTCGATCGGCGGAAAGCAAAAGATCAGCCAGAACGACGAAAACGGAATCGCCTCGTCTGACGTGGTGCCGGTGACCCTGGCGCTGATCCCGAACCGGGCGCTCGCCGTCACCTACGCCAACGCCTTTGCGGAGGAGGTCCGGCTGGTGGGCCTTCCGACCGACGTCGGGACCAACCGGGCCGGCGAACGCAACAGCTTCGATGCCGAGTCGCTCGGTGGCAGCGCAGTGCCCGAGGGAGACCGATGATCAAGATAGTGATCGGCGCGGCGGAACAGTCGATCGCTTACGACTTGCAAACGGCCCTGACCGAGATGGACGGGGTCGATGCGCTCTTCGTGGTCGAGTCGACCACCGAGTTGGTGGCTGCAGTGCTCCGGCTCGACCCGGATGTGGTGCTGGTGCACGACCAGCTCGGCCCCGATCCAGTCATGCAGACGGTACGTGACCTGGCTCTGCGCCGGGCCACCTGCGCTGCTCTGGTGGTCACCCTGGCGCCGACCGCGGAGCGGTTCGCCGCGGCGATGGACGCCGGCGCGCGTGGGCTGATCGGCTATCCACCGACCTTCGAGGATCTGCAGTCCAGAATCTCGGCTGCCGGGGACTGGTCACAGCAGATGCGCCGGATGCTCGGGTCCTCGGCCGGGACCATCGGAGGCGACGGTCTGGGCCGGGCCCGGGTGATCACCTTCGTCGGTGCCAAAGGCGGCGTCGGAACCACCACGATCGCCACCCACATTGCGCTCGACGTGGTTCGCACCGTGCCCGGTCACAAGGTCTGCCTGCTCGACCTCGATCTGGAAAAGGGCGACGTGGCCGGGATCCTGGAGGTCCGGCACCGGGCCTCGATCGCGGACGTCGCCAAGGTCTCCGAAGACCTGTCGGCGCAGGCGGTCGGGGACGCCGTGGTGGTCCACCAGTCCGGCGTGCACCTGTTGCTGTCGCCGGCCGACGTCCGGGATGTCGAAGCGGTCGACCCGCGCTCGCTGCGCGAGGTGTTGTCGGTGCTGCGCCAGGAGTACGACCTGGTGGTGATCGATGCCGGCTCGCACGTCACCCCGGCCCAAGCCGCCGTCGTCGAGCTGGCCGACGAGGTCGTCGTGGTAGTCACCCCTGATGTGCTCGCCCTGCGAGGACTGCGCCGGTCGATCACGCATTGGGATGGCCTCGGCGTCCGCAAGGAGAGCGACCTGCACGTGCTGCTGAACCGGGTGAGCAAGCAGACCACCGTCTCCGCCGACACGGTCCGCCAACTGACCCGGGCCCCCGTGCTCAGCGTGGGGATGCCGTCGATGTTCCGTCGGCTCGAGCCGGCGCTGAACTCGCGCGATCCACTCTCGCTGCGAGAGGAGGTGTGGTGGCGCACGCTGCGCACGATCGGCCAGGAGATCAACCTGATTCGCGGCCGGGACGACGGCGGGAGCCCTTCGGCTACGGCATCCGAGGGCTATCGCCGCGGGTCCCGATCCCGGGCAGCGATCGGCGGGCGCGGTGACTCCGGTCAGGCCGCGCTGGAGACAGTTGGCATCTTCCCGTTGCTGCTGGTCCTGCTCTTCACCATCTGGCAGGTCGGGATCGCCGGCATGACGATGGTCTGGTCCGGTCACGCGGCGAACGCGGCAGCTCGGGCCGCGTCGGTGGACGCCGATCCGCTGGCAGCGGCCCAGGACGTCGTTCCCGGTCGGATCGCCGAGGACCTGACGGTCAGCACCGCGAACAACACCGTCACGGTGAGGTTGCGGGTACCGATCGGGGCGCCGGGTATCGGTGCTTTCCCGGGCGCGATCACCACCACCCGGACCGTCGTCAAGGAGCCGAATTGATGAGGCGAGCCCGGGGGCAACGCCGGGAGCGTGGCCAGGCCAGCCTCGAACTGGTGGCGATGCTGCCGTTGCTGATCTTCAGTGGCCTGCTGGCCCTGCAGATGGGCGTGGCGATGTGGACGATCAGCTCAACAAACGAAGCGGCTCGGCAGGCGGCTCGGGCGTTCAGCCTCGGCGTCGATCCCACCGCCGCGGCCGAGGCTTCGCTGCCAGGCACCCTTGACGTAGCGAATCTGGTCGCCTCCGGGCCGGGTCATCGAGTTGCACTGACAGTCCGGATTCCGACGGTGATGGTCATCGATCTGCCTACGGTCACCCGCACGGTGGTGATGCCGTGAGGTCCTACGCCGGGTTCAGCACTCAGGACGAGTCGCCGTCCCGGGATGCTGCCGGTGGGCTGACCTCGGACGCCGACCAGGCGCTGATCGGTCGGTTCAAGCGGTTGCTGCTCGAAGAGGTGGACCTGCGCGAGCTTGGTCGGCTGGAGATCTCCCAGCGCCGAGTGCGGCTGGAACGTGTTCTAGCGCACCTTGTTTCCCGCGAAGGTGTGATCCTCAGTACCCGCGAGCGCAGTTCCCTGGTGCGTCGCGTGGTGGACGAATCGGTCGGGCTCGGTGTGCTGGAGCCCCTGCTCGCAGACCCGTCGATCAGCGAGATCATGATCAACGGTCACGACACGATCTATGTCGAGCGGTTCGGTCGGTTGCAGCGGGTGCCGTCCGGGTTCACCAGCAACGAGCAGTTGCTGCAGACGATCGACCGGATCGTCTCCACGGTGAACCGGCGGGTGGACGAATCGAGTCCGATGGTGGACGCGCGGGTGCCCGCCGATTACCGGATGCCGCGCGGTGCCCGGGTGAACGTGGTGCTGCCGCCGCTGGCGCTGGCCGGGCCGACCGTCACCATCCGGCTGTTCCCGAAGGCCTACGGCCTGGCCGAACTGCTGAACCGGGGCAGCTTGGACAAGCCGACCGCGGACCTGCTCTCCGCCTGTGTCCGGGGCCGGCTCAGCCTGGTCGTCTCCGGCGGGACGGCGTCCGGGAAGACCACGATGCTTAATGCGCTGTCGGCGTTCATCCCCGGCCACGAACGGATTGTCACCATTGAGGACGCCGCCGAGCTGGCCTTGCAGCAGGAGCACGTAATCCAGTTAGAGACCCGGCCCGCCAACGTCGAGGGCCGCGGGCAAGTGACGATTCGCGATCTGGTCCGGAACTCGCTGCGGATGCGGCCGGACCGGATTGTGGTCGGGGAGTGCCGTGGTGGTGAGGCGCTGGACATGCTGCAGGCGATGAACACCGGCCATGACGGTTCGCTGACCACGGTGCACGCCAACAGCCCGGAGGACGCGCTGGCCCGGCTGGAGACGCTGGCCTCGATGAGCGAGACCGAGATTCCGTTCCATGCCCTGCGCGATCAGGTGAACACCGCGATCGACGTCATCGTCCAACTGCAGCGTTTCCCGGACGGCACCCGGCGGGTCACCGAGGTTGGCTACCTGACCTCGCGTCGCCGAGAGGAGTTCGCCGTCGTCCCATTGATGCGGTACGACCCGGAGGCGCTGAACGAGGTCGGACGCCGGGGCGGCTTCATCCGGCTGCCGTTGCCGGTCGCGCTGGTCGAGTGGTTGGCGCAGCGCGGCGAGTCGGCGCCGGCCGCCTTCGCGATCGATCGAGGACCGAGGTGATCCGGTGTACTGGCTGATCTTGATCGGAACGCTTGCCACTGCAGCTGCTTTCGTTGCCGGCGTGCAGAATCTCGTCGCGGTCGCAGCCAGTCGGCGGGCGGTGGTCGCCGCCGTGGTCGGCGAGGACGCCTTTCGCGGGCAACCTTTGATCGAGCGCTACGACCGGATTTTCCGGCAGACCCGGCTCGGCAAGCGGCTGGAGAGTGAACTGGTGCTGGCCGGTGTCACCCGTCGGCCGATCGTGGTCTTCGCTGCCGGAGTGGTGGTTGCGGTGCTCACCGCAACCTTGATGTGGAAGCTGCTGGCTCCGCTGTTCGGTGTCCTCGGGGTGACCGCCGGCCTGATCGCCGTCCGCACCTACCTGGCGCGCGAGCGCTCCCGCCGGTTGGACTCGTTCGTCGCCCAGATGCCGGAGCTGGCCCGGGTGCTGGCCAATGCCACCAGCGCCGGGCTGTCGATCAACACCGCGGTCGCGGTGGCCGCCGCAGAGCTGGCCGAACCGGCTCGGACCGAACTGCAGCGGGTTTCCGAACGGGTCTCCTTCGGTGCGCCGCTGGAGGCAGCGCTGACCGAACTGCACGACCGGCTGGATTCTCGGGAGGTCGCGGTGCTCACGTCCACCCTGGTGGTCAGCGCCCGCAGTGGTGGCTCGCTGGTGTCGGCGTTGCGCGACATCGCCAACACCCTGGAGACCCGCAAGGAGACCCGACGCGAGATCAAAACCACCCTGGCGCAGGCGTTGAGCACCGGGTATCTGGTGATCGGCCTCGGCTTTGTGATTCTGATCGCGATCAACTCGCTGTATCCCGGCACGGTCGAGGAGATGACCCGGAAGCCGCTGGGGCAGGGTGCGCTGCTGATTGCCGGCACGCTGTTCGGCGGCGGGTTCTTCGCGATCCGCCGGATGACCAGGATTGACCTATGAGCGAGAAGCGGCGCGACGGCGCCTGGACGGAGGTCGCACGCAACGACGAAGTCGCTTGTGGGCGGTCTCCGGAAGTCCCCCACCCTGACGGGCGGGCGGTGCCCCCGTTCGTCATAAGCGCCGCGCCCGAGCGAATCGAGGACACATGAGTGCCACGGTGCTCAGCCGGGTGATCACGGTGATTCCCGCACTGGTGGCGGTGTACGGCGTGGCGCTGTTCTTCCGCGGCTGGCGGTTGTTCCGCTCGACGCACATCGAGGGTCTCGAGGTCGCAGACCTGGCGCTGCTCAACACCGAGCAGCGCAAGCGGGCCGGTTCCGGCGGTCCGCTGTTCCGGACGGCCGAGGCGCTGGTTCCGCTGCTGCGGTTGATTGTCGGTCAGCGCGGGATGATCTGGTTGCAGCGGCAGGTGGTGCTGGCCGGGCGGCCGGACGGGGCCAGTGCCGACACCGTGCTGCGCACGGCCGGGGTCTGGCTGATCATTGTTCTCCCGCTGCTGCTGATCTTCCTGGTGCAGGTGAACCTGATCGGCCTGTCGCTCTGCGTCGGGATCGTTGTCGTGATGCCGCTGGCCCGGGTCTCCCGCGCCCGGCGGCTGCGGCAAGAACGGCTCGATCGCGACCTGCCCGACTTCCTCGACATCCTCAGTGTCACTGTGTCCGCCGGGGTGGCCTTCCGGCCGGCCCTGACCCGGGTGTCCGAGCGGTACGGCGGTCCGTTGGAGGAGGAGATCTCCCTGACGCTCAACCAGATCGCGAATGGCGTCAGTCGACGCGCCGCCTTCACCGAGTTGCGGACGCGAAACGAATCCGAGGCGTTGTCTCAGTTCGTCACCGCTTTCCTGCAGTCCGAGGAGCTCGGTGCACCGCTGGCGCAGACGCTGAACCAGATCGCGCTGGAGATGCGCCGCAGCAGTGCCCAGCGAATGCGACGCAAAGCCGCCCGGGCCGCGCCGAGGGTCACCCTGGTGACCACGATGGTGCTGGTGCCGGGCGCGATCATCTTGATCTTCGCCGGGATGCTTCTCGGTCCCGACCTTCAGTTCAACTCGATCTTGAGTGGTGGCAGGTGAATTCGCGACCGAACGAACTGGCACAGAGCCTGCGGCTGGCGATGCTGGTCCGGCTGGCCTCGATCGTGGTCGGTGTCGCCGGAATCGTCGGCCATCGGCTTACCGTGCAGATGTTCATCTGCATCCTGCTGCTCGGCGCCACCAGTGCGGCAGGGTTGCTGGAGCCGTCCTTCCTCGACCTGCTCACCAGGCACCCGCTGCTGGCGATGGCCGACGTGCTGATCGTGATCGCGGTTTTCGTCGTGCTCGGCGTCGACAGCCCGCTGGTGCTTGCGGCCCTCAGCACGGCCTTTCTGGTCGGCCTGCTGTACCCGATGCATTTCGCCATCCTTTTCGGCCCGGTGCTGGCGTTCGCCTACGCCGGCGCGGCGATCAACCAATACCAGCGGGAGGCGGAACTGCCGTTCCTGCTGACCTTTGGGCTGCCGGTGACCTTTCTCTGCCTGGTCTGGATCGGCCAGTCGGTGGCCCGGATATACCAGGCGCAGCGCGCGGCCGAGTCCGAGTTGGCGGCGTTCATCCAAGCCAACGCCGCCCAGGACGAGCGCTCCCGGCTGGCTCGGGAGATGCACGACTCGCTGGCCAAATCCCTGCAGGGGATCGCCTTCGGTGCCGCGGCGCTACCGGAATGGGTGCAGCACGATGGCCCTCGGGCGCAGCGGGAGGCGACTCATCTGGCGATGAACGCCAACCAGGCGGTGATGGAGGCTCGAACGCTGATGACGCGGATGCGATCCGACGAACCCCTGCGCCCCTTCCACGAGGTGCTGGCGGGTGTGCTGACCGCGTGGGGCGCTCAACACGGGCACCCGGTGAGTACCGACCTGGTCGGGGTGCCAGAACTCAGTTCGGACGCCCGGTACGAGCTGCTGGCGGCCCTGCGTGAGGCGCTGGAGAACGTCCGGCGGCATGCGCCAGGGGCGCCGGTGTGGGTTCGGTTGAGCGCCGATGGCGAGCTAGGTCAGCTGCAGATCCATGACGCCGGAACGGGTTTCGATCCCGCTGTGGTGGCTGATCGGGAGGCCGAGGGCCACTTCGGCGTTCGGGGTATGCGGGAGCGGCTTCAGGCGATCGGCGGGACCGCCCGGCTGGAGTCTGCGCCCGGTACCGGAACCACGGTGACCCTGAGGGCGCCGTTGACCGACGTCAACCTGCTGCCCCGCGGGTTGAGTGCGGGCCAGCACCACAGGTAGGACGAGGAGGAAGTCGATGAGCCCGGTAACGGTGCTGGTCGTGGACGACAACGCGGTGGTCCGATCCGGTCTGTGCGGGCTGCTGGAGGTCTCCCCGGATGTCCATGTGGTCGGCGAGGCCTGGGACGGCGAACGGGCGGTGCAGCTGGCCAGGACGCTGCTACCGGACGTCGTCCTCCTGGACGTCCGAATGCCCCGGCAGGACGGCGTCAGCGCAGCACGGGAGATCTCCGGAATCAGCCGGGTGCTGATGATGACCTTCACCGAGGACCACCAGGTGATCCGGGATGCGCTGGCCGCGGGCGCCTGCGGGTACCTGGTGCATGGTGCGTTCGCCGCCGACGATCTGGTTTCCAGCATCCTGGCGGTGGCCCGAGGCTCCGGGGTCTTCTCCACCGAGGCACTCGCTGCGCTGCGCGGTACCCCGGCGCCCGGCCCGGCCCCGATCGAGCTTCCTGAGCGCCCGGAACTCGGGCTCAGCGAACGGCAAGCCGAGATCATGGAATTGATTTCTTCGGGACTGTCCAACGGAGAGATCGCCGCTCGGTGTTACCTCTCCGAGAAGACCGTGAAGAACCACATCAACCGGATCTTCGCCACCCTCGGGGTGCGGACCCGGTCCGAGGCGATCGCGCTCTGGTTCCGTAGCGCCGGTGGCGGCCGGCAACGGGTCTGACCATGGGTCCCTGGGTCCAACCGGCAGCTGATTGGGCCCTGCGTTGGGTCTGCGGACCCACGGTCGCGAACCCTTTCGGCCATAGCGTTGAGACATCGAAAGCGGCTGGAGGTCAACGAATTCTCCGCACAGAACTTCTCCGCACAGCACCTCTCAACAGATTGTCGGGCGATGCCCGGCCAGAAGGGACATCAGATGTCTACAAAGCTCATCGCCCTCCGGACCACCATCTTCCAGAGCATCGAGGCGCGTCGCAGCGGCGACGCCGGGCAGGGCTCGCTGGAGTACATCGGCGCGATCCTGGTCGCCGCCGCAGTTGTCGCCGTGGTGATCGCCGCTGTCGCTGGCATCGACGTCGCCGGTGCCCTGCAGGACGCGGTGACCGCTGTCACCGGCGGCTGATCAACTGAGCGACGGGCGAGGGAGATGGGCGAACGACTTCGGTCGTTCGCCCATCCATGGCACTGCGGCGTTTTAGGATCGGAGGATGAACGTGATGACGATGCACGCTCTTCGAACCCGAGCCGTCGTTCGAGTCGCCGCAGTAGCAACCGCTGTCTTCATCGGTGGAACGGCTTTCGGGATTTCCTCCGGACAAGCCGGGACCGCCCCGGCGGAATCCCCTGCCTCCCCGGCTGCTGCTGCCGCGTCGGCGTCGTCCGCGGTACTGCCGGTACTCGGCCGGGCCACGATCACCGGCAGTCGAGATGTCGCCGGGGCCCGGGCGACCGCGCTGGTGCACGGGGTGCGCCGGGTTCCCGGTGGCACGGTGCTGTACTTCTCGGTCGGGTTGCCGTCCGGTAGCACGAACACTGGCTGGACTGGTCTTTCCCGGATCTCGCAGGCTCGCCGGTACGGGGTGAGCTCCGGTTCGACCCTCGGTACCCAGTTCCTCGTCGACATGGCCCGCAAGCAGGTCTACTCGGTCCTGGTGGACAGCGAGCGCCGAGCGCTCGCCTCGCCGAACACGGCGTGGGCGCGAACCAAGTCCGGCCAGTTCTATGTGCTCTACCAGGTTCTGCCGGAACTTCCGGCGGATCTGACGACGATCGATGTGTTGGTCGGCAACGCGGACGTGATTCACGACGTCCCGATCTCCGACGGCCTGATGGAGCCTGCGGTCGAGCAGACGAATCCACTCCCGCTGGGCCAAGGTTGGCCCAAGGTCGATCTGGCCGCAGTAGCTGCCTCGCTCGATCCGGCCCAGTCCGTCCATGACTTGACGGTTGTGACGTCCGACCTGGAGAAGACCGTGGTGCAGCGGGAGAAGAAGGATTCGGTCTCGGTCGACCTCGCGGCCGATGTGTTGTTCGCCGTGGACTCAGACACGTTGACGGCCGCTGCGAAAACCAAGATCCAGGCCGCGGCCGACCAGATCAACGAGCGTTCTGCTGGTGGTGACATCCGGGTTGTCGGGCATACCGACGACTCCGGGAGCAGCTCGTACAACGACGACCTGTCGAAGCGCCGGGCTCAGTCCGTCGCGAACGTGCTGAAACCGCTGGTGACGGTCGCCGGCGCGACGTACAAGATCGAAGGCCGCGGTGAACGAGAGCCGGTCGCGGACAACGACACCTCCTCCGGCCGTCAGGAAAACCGCCGGGTCAGCGTGATCTTCACTCCTCAGGAGGGAAAGTGATGACCGAACGCGGGAAGGTTGGCAAGCGGGTGCGCCATCCGGTCGTCGCTCTGGTCACGGTGTTGCTTGGTGCCGGCCTGATGGTGGCGTGCACCGGCGACGAGGAACCAAAGCCTCAGCCCACCGGCGCCTCCGCGCCCCCCGCAGGCACCGGTGGCAGCGCGCTCGCAGTGGCGGCGCAGCAAGTCACGCAGCAGTATCTGACCGCCCCGGAGCCGAACGTGATCGCCACGGTGAAAGGCACGGTCCGGGACGGTACGGGCAAGGACGTTCCGGGAACCCTTGACCTGCTGGCGGTGCAGGCACGGCCGGGATCGACGGCGGTGCGCTGGCGGCTGTCCACCGACCAGCCGATCGGCAGTACCTCGACGAATTACTACAACAACGCCATCTTCCGAATCCCCTCCACCGACGCAGTAGCGCTGGTCGCGAAACAGATCAATCTGCGCGCCCTTCCCGGGATCTGGTCGAGAGGTGACTTCAACACCACCGATTGCACATGTGCTTACGTTCCGCGCAAGCTCGGTCCGGACGGCGTCGAGATGTCCAGCCTCTACCCGGCTTTACCCGAGAACGTGACCGAAATCCAGCTTCGGGTGCCTGGTTTCCCCGCCCTGGCTGCTCCGGTCACGAGGAACTGAGGAGACTCACCGTGCGCCTGTGGAACCGGCTCGGAGGCCAGCTTGCTGATCGTGACGCAGGCCAGGTGCCGATCGCTCTGGTGGTCGTGGTTTTTGTCGGCCTGGTGATCGTGATCTTCAAGTTCGGGTTTCCGCTCGGGCAGGCCACCGACCAGAAGGCGGGTTCGCAGGCGGCGGCCGACGCTGCCGCGCTGGCTGCTGCCAAGCAGATCACCGAGGATCTGCCCAGACGGGTTGATGAGGCGATCCGCGCGGCCGACGATCGTGACGATTTGGAGAACCTGCTCTCGTTCGTGACCGGCGGGTACGGTCGGGAGGATGCGGTCGAGTTCGCGACCGTCAACGGCAGCGATGTCGACACTTACCAGTACGACCGGTTCAGCGGTCAGATCCGGGTCAGCGTGCTGAGCCGGGCTACGACCGCCAACCAGCGCTCGCAGTCGGACGCCGTGGCCGATGTCGGCCTGCGGCTGGACGACTGTCGATTGGACGACGACGAGCTCCCGCCGCCGGATCCGGACGGTGATCCCGTCGAGGAGCCGCCGAGTGTCGGCACTCAGCTGATCTGTGGTGACCTCGTACTGCACTTCACCATCGAGAATGGCCGTCCGTCGCTCGATTCCAGCCTCGATGACCTGGAGAACCAGTTCCGGGTCAGGCTTACCGCCTAATGAGTTCCTCTCAGTCCGACAGTCGCCGGGCCTTGCCGCAGTCGTTGGTGGCGTTGCGGATCCAGCTTTACGTCGGAGGCACGATCGGCAACCTGGCCACGCTAGGCTTCTTGCTGACCGAAGGGTTTTACGCCGAAACCATCGAGTCGGCACTCTGCGCGTTGTGGCCCTGAGTCGCCTCCATACTGCTG
>JANNPJ010000751.1:0-14538 GCA_031400005.1 Kineosporiaceae bacterium
GCCGGCGCGGACAATTGGCCGATGGGCAAGGCCAGGAATGACCAGAACTCGTCGTGGGCGCCGACCCGGGAGAGCATCCGCTCGGGAATGTGGGCACTGGTCACAGTCGTCCAGGCGACGGTGAAGAACTCAGCGGCTACCCCGGCGAGGAATGACGCCGCAACCAGCCAGATCATGGTCGCGCCCGTGCCGAGCAGAATGAGCGGAAGCGTGGCCAGCGCCATCGCGGTCAGTGCCGGCGTCATCGGTCGGCGCATGAGCGTCAGTTTCACCAGCGCGACACTGGCCAGGAGGGCCCCGACCCCACGGGCACTCAACACCAGACCCCAGCCCTGGGCGCCGATCGTATCGCTGGCGGTGACCGGGCCGAGAATCAGCCAGAAGCCGATGTTGGTGGCGTTGAAGACGGCGAAGGCCAGCGTCACCGACCAGATCCACGGCCGGGACCGGAAGTAATCCCAGCCCTCGCGCATGTCACTACGCATCCTCGGCGCGTCCTTGGCGCGCGGTGGTGGCTCGGGAAGGGAGATCCGGGCGAAGCAGGCGGCCGCCAGCAGGAAGGAGGCGGCGTCGGCGGCGATCGCCCAGCCGCCGCCGACGGAAGCGGTCAGCAGTCCGGCGGTGGTCGGGCCGATGATCCGGGCGGTGTTGCTGGCCGAGGCCAGCACGGAGCTGGCCTGCTGCAGACCTCGCCCGGCGGTCAGGTTCGAGATGATGCCGCGCAGTGCGGGCGTGGTCAGTCCCTGAAAAACGCCGTTGGCGGCCGACAATGGCAACAACAACGCCGGGTGCTGATGGGTGAGCAGCAGGACGGCGACGCCGGTCTGGGTCAGGCCCGCACCGAGGCTGGTCAGCCGCAGCACGCTGTCGCGGCGGTAACGGTCGGCGATGGCGCCGCCGAGGAGCATCGTTGCGACCATCGGGATCAGGGCTGCAGTGGTGACCGCGGACAGCCAGGCTGCGCTGCCGGTGTGTTCCAGGACGCCGAAGGCCAAGGCGACGGGTGACATGAAACTGCCAGCCAGGGAAATCGAGCGGCCAACGAAGAACCACCGGAAGGCGGGGGAGCGGAGGGGACGGTCAGAATCGGGGTTGCTACCGGATACCGGTTCCGCATCCCTTTCCGGTGGTTCGAAATCATTGATATTGAATGCTTCGGCTTCGGGCACGAGAGGCCACACTGCCAGCACAAGCGGAATGCATCAACGGGGGCCGCTGCTTGTCTGCGGTGAAGTTTACGCTCCGACGGACCCGGGGTTGACGCCGTCGCGTGGCCGAGAGTGGTCGCGAAAACAGCTGCGGCAGTGCTGAATACGGTGGCGATTTGGTTGGTGGTTGGGGTCAGCTCAAGAGGTCGATGGTGGTGACGTCGGTGGTGGCGGCGCGTTGGTGTAGCCACCAGAACAGCGCCAGGTCTTGCCAGGGCAGGCCCACGGGTGCGTAGACGCTGACTCGCAGGTCGTCGTGGGCGGGGATGTCGCCTTGGAGGACGTCGGTGAGAGTGCCGGCCGCGGTGGTGGCATCGAGGCCGGCGGTTCCGAGACCGCCCATGTCGCGCGCCAGAAGCGCATGGCCTGCTCGATACTGGTGGCGTGCCAACTAGGCCGCACCGTAATGAGGAGATCAGCACGGCAGGGGGTTAGGGGGAGCGGGTCGGATCAGAGTTGACCGGTGATGGGCCCGCAGGTGGCCTCGAGGCGGTCGGAGGCAGCGTCGAGGGAGGCGTTGTAGGTGGGGTCGTGCTTGGCCAGGTGATCGCTGCGGTGGTCCAGGTCGCGGCCGGGTTCGGCGCTGATTCGGGCCATGCCCTCGGCGACCCGGTTCAGGTCCTTCTTCAGGGACGGGTCGGTGGCCACAGCGGCCAGGGCGCGAGTGGAGGTGGTGTAGTCCGCCCAGGCCTTGTTCTGGGCCGGACCTGGGCGCATGTTGCCCACCCGGTTCGACTCGAGGTTCCCCACCCGGACGATCACCGGGCACAGCGCGGCGGTGTTCGAGGTCGACGCGGACCTGGACGCGGTCGATGATGAGGTCGAGGCGTGGGCGTAGGCGCCGGTGAGCAGGACCACGGCGGTCACAGAGAGGCCGGTAACAACCGTTGGAATCGTTTTCGTCATGGATTGATCGTGGTTGCTACCCCACCCGCGCACCCGAGTAGCCCTACTCAACTACCGCACCCCGTCACAAACCCACTGCGCCGCCCACGCCAGACGGTGTTCAGACCTCATGCCAACGAGTCCGGACTGTGCCAACTTCGTCCGGACAGGACAAAGCAGGGAGACTAGTGATCCACCCCCGGCTCAGACGAACCCCGGCTCAGACGAAATGTCATAATGTCGATTATCGGCTAATGGGTGAGTGGGGCAGAAGGGGCTGCTCCGAGCGCCCCGGGACGAAATTCCGACCAACCAGTAAACGGCTCAACGGATGGCAGCCTCGTCCTGCGAGCCTGTGCCGTCGATCCGCAGCGCGCTGATCCGGTCCAGGTGCTGCTGACCCCAGTCGCCGAGCGGGGCCAGCGCCTGATCCAGTGCGACGCCTGCCTCGGTCAGTGAATACACCACTTTGGGTGGTACCTGTTCGTGGACGGTCCGCTCGATGATGCCGTCGCGCTGCAGCTCGCGCAGCTGCTGGATCAGCACTTTCTCGCTGATGCCGTCAAGTTCGCGCCGTAACTCGCCGGTGCGGCGCGGTTGCACGCTGAGCGCCCAGAGGATGAGCGCCTTCCACTTGCCGCCTACGACGTCCACGGCCGCGTCCAGCCCGCACAGAAACACGGGTCCAGGCATCGAGTCCTCCCCGGTCACTTACCTAAAGGTCAGTACCTGACAATATTGTAGGTACTTGCTTCGAGGAACCGTCCTGGCGAAGGTTGGCGTCATGACAACGACATCGACTTCCCTGCGACCCACCACGGTCCTGGGCCTCGGACCGATGGGAACCGCATTGGCGCGCGCCCTGCTTCGGGCGGGCCTGCCGACTACTGTGTGGAACCGAAACCCTCAGCGTGCCACCGTTCTCGCGAGCAAAGGGGCGACCGCCGCGCCGGACCCGACGGCCGCCGTCACAGCCTCCGACCTCGTTCTCGTGTGCCTACGTGACCACGACGCCGTATGGGAGGTGCTGGATGCGCTGGACCCGGGGGTGTTCGCCGGGCGCACGGTCGTGAACCTGACTACCTCCACGCCGGACCAGGGCCGGCGCACGGCCTCGTGGGCGGCCCAGCGCGGCATGACCTATCTGTCCGGGGCGATCATGGTCCCGACGGACCTGATCGGCGAACCCGCGGCTTTGATCCTCTACAGCGGAGACCGCGCGGTCTTCGATCGCACGGTGGCGCGGCTGCGGCATCTGGCCGGCACCGCGGACTATCTCGGTGACGACCCGGGCGCGGCGGCGCTGTACGACATGGCCATGCTGGAGATCTTCTTCGCCGGCATGACGGCATTCCTTCATGCGGCGGCCATGACAACAGCTCAGGGCGTCGAGGCCAAGACCTTCCTGCCGTATGCGCAGCAGATCGCTGCGCTGCTGCGCGCCACGTTCACCGGTCTCGCCCATGACGTCGACGACGGAAGCTATCCCGGTACGCAGGACAATCTCGCGATGGAAGTGTCCGGGCTGGAGCATATCCTGGACACCAGCACGGAGATCGGGCTCGACAGCAGGCTGCCGCGAGCGCTGCGTGATCTGGCTCGGGAGGCCAGGGACGCCGGTTACGGCACGGACGGTTTCTCCAGGGTGGTCGAGATTCTGCGTGCTGGCCACGGCGCCGGTTGATAGCTCGTGGCGGCTCGGCGCCTGATCGGGGCTACCAGTGCCCACGGGGTCATTGCGACGCCCACTGGGTCACCGTGACCTCGTCGCCAACCGCGATGGAGCCGGTGCGGGTGACGGAGAACTTCGCGCCGAACGCGACTCCGTCGTCGCCGCGCCGGTAGGTGGCCAGCGTGCGGAGGGGTTCGGGACCGGCTCGGTGACCGGTTGCCTGGTCGACCAGGGCGACTGAGCATCGGATGGCGATCTTGGCGAAACCGAGTTCGGTGTCGCCGATGTGGGCCGACAACACATGGTCTTCGGCGTGCGGTGTGCTCCACCCGGTGACGACGATGTTGGGGCGAAAGCGGCTCATCGGGACGGCGTTCCCGCCGCGTTCGGCGATGGTGGCATTCAACAGCGCCAGCGAATCCTCCGAGATCATCAGGACGGCGTTGCTGTCGGCGTATCCGGACGTTCCTGGGGTGAGGCCGGCGGCGGTGCGGTTGTGCTCGGGTGGGACCCGGACCAGGCGGCTCGGCGTCCCGAGCACGTCGGTCAGCCAGGCGGCGACGTCCTGGCCCTGATCAATCCCGGTATAGGTGTCGTTGAAGAGGCGTACCGGGCGGCGGTCCGAGGAAAGGTCGACGTCAACCGGTCCCAGGTCGGGTGCGCCGTCCGCCCGCAGGGTGAGTTTCTGGCCGTCGTCGTTCAGTTCCGGCCGGATGATCGCCAGCCGGTAGTCCCGCCGCTGGCTGCGAAACGTCCCGTCCTCACCGATCACCATGAAGCTGCGATCGTGCCGCAGGCCGGCCGGCGTCAGGGCCGACTGTGCCGTCGGCACCCCGGCACAGCCCTTGATCGGGTAGGACGTAAGTTGAACGACGTGAGCCATTTTCGCAAGATTAACGGCCGTCGATGCACCTCGTCGAACCAGTAGTGTCGGGCACGCCATCGTGGATCAAGACGCCGTCAGGGATCGGCTGGATGGGCTTCACCCGTGCCCCTTCGCTCGTTATCTGTGGGGTCGCGGTCCCCTGGTTCTGGTGCTCGTGGTTACTATCCGTGATAGGTGTTGAGTGCGGATCGGGGCTGTGGTTTGCGTCGTCCCATTCGATGATGCATCTAAACGTTTACGCAGAGCGGTCTTTGGTGCCAACAGAGCAATATCGACGAGGGGGCGAGGACAGGAGCGAGGGGAGGGCTGTCAGGAGACAGATCACTTACGGTCGCCGAATATGCGTGCGTGCAGGGTGACTGTGCTTCTGGATGTTCGAACAGGTGTACCAGATAATCGGGATTATCTGGCATTCTGGACCATTGTGAGCCCTCTTCCGGAAGTACCTGGCGAACCTGGCGAACTGGACGTCGTGGATGAGTTCGTCGTCGATGAGCAGCACGGCGAGGACCCGTGGCCGCATTTCGTGCGGGCGTGGCTGATCGCCCAGCGCGCCCAGAACACGGTCAAGGCGTATGCCACCGCCGAACTGCAATGGCGAGCGCACTGCGTGCTCCGGGGGGTGCATCCGCTGGCTGCCCGGCGCGGTGATGTGGACGACTGGAAGCGGGAAGTCGCGGCGCGTGGGGGTTTTCACGGCCGGCCGGCCTCGACGAACACGGTCAAGCTGAAGTTGGCGGCGGTGTCCTCGTTGTATGCCTACCTGGTCGGGGAGGACATTCTGGCCTCCTCCCCTGCCGCCCACATCAAGCGACCGGCCGTGGGTGACTATGCTGCGACCGCCGCGATGGATCCTGGGCAGGCCGCTCGGTTTGCGGCCGCTGCCGAATCGCTCGGCCCGATGCCGTATGTCGCGGTGCGGATCCTGCTCGGGCGGGGGCTGCGAGCGACCGAGTTGGTCGGTCTGGATGTGGGTGATGTGGTCGAGCATTTCGGGTACGTGACGATCACCGTGACGCACAAGGGTGGGAAGAAGCAAGAGTTGCCGCTCTCCCCCGCCACTGGTCATCTGGTGCGCGCGTACATGGTCGAGTACCTGGGTGGGCGGACGTCGGGGCCGTTGATTGCCTCGCCGCAGGGTGGCCGGTTGACGTACTGGGATCTGTACAACCTGATCGCGCGGATCTCCCGGCGGGCGAAGGTGGGGATCCAGGTGACGCCGCATGTGCTGCGGGCCAGCCATGCCACCATTTATCTGGATCAGGACGGCGCGCAGATCGATCGTCTTCAGGATGGCCTCGGTCATGCCAGCCTGGACAACACGAAGTCCTATGACCGTGGGGCCGGTGCGCTCTCCCGGCTGGCGGGGGTCTCCACCGCGGTCGAGGACGCGTACTTGCATTCGGCTCGGGCGCAGTAGGCTGAGCGATTTTGGTATCGTAAATACCTTGAGCGCCAAAGCTTTTGGCGATTCTCGAGGCTGGAGGCCGGATGTCCGACGATCGGGTGCAGGACCAGTTCATCTTCACGACGCAGGACACGCTGCGGATGCTTGATGCGCTGCTGGCGCAGCGGGGTGGTTCGTGGTGGGACGGGTTTTTCGAGGATCGGGCGAAGCCGTGCCCGTTTTTCGTGGAGTGGCCGGACGAGAATCTGGTGGAGTGGTTCGATCAGGGTCGCCTCTCCCCCGGCCGGGTCCTGGAGCTGGGTAGCGGGCACGGGCGTAACGCCACCTTTCTGGCGGCGCGCGGATGCCGGGTTGATGCGGTGGATTTTTCGGCCGAGGCGATCGGGTGGGCCAAGGAGCGAGCGCAGGCGTCCGGTGTCGCGGTGAACTTCCAGTGCAGGGACATTTTCGACGTGGTGATCGAGGAGGGTTCGTACGACCTGGTGTATGACGCCGGGTGTTTCCATCACCTGGCTCCGCATCGTCGTGCGGCCTATCTGGACCTGGTGCGGCGGGCGTTGAAGCCGGGCGGGCATTTCGCTCTGGTGTGTTTCCGGCCCGAAGGAGGTGGTGAGTTCACCGATCGGCAGGTGTACGAGCGCTGGAGTCTCGGAGGTGGGTTGGGGTACACCGAGGAGCGGTTGCGGGCGTTGTGGGACGGCGGTCCGTTCGCGGTGCAGGTGCTGCGGCAGATGAATGCGAAACCTGGTGAAGGACCGACGTATGGTCAGAATTTTCTGTGGGTGTTGCTGGCCACCAAGCGGTCGGCGTCCTGAACTCGACGGTGCTGAAGTCGGGGGGTGCTGAACTCGGGGGTGCGGGTCGGCTCGGCGCGCATGACGTGCCGGTTTCTCAGGAGGAACCCGGTGCCGGCGGCGAGCACTTGCGCCAGGCCGGTGGCGACCAGGACCGGCCCGGCTCCGACCCAGCCGATGATCGCTCCACCAACCAGAAGTCCCACCGAAGCTCCCCCGGAGTGCAGAATCGTCTCCGCGGTGAAGGCTGCACGACGTTCTGCACCCGTCGTCTGCTCGCTGATCAGCGCGTTCAGGGCAGCGATGCCCCACGGCATGGCCGCCCCGCCGACGGCGGCCACCGCGGCGATCGCCACCAGGTTCGGCGCCACGGCCGGCAGCGCGACGAAGGCCAGTCCGAGCACGGCCCAGGAGGTCACCATCGTGCTCACGCGCGGCAGTCGGGTGATGAGGAGCGGAGCGAGCAACGATGTGAGTACCGAAGCCGCGCCGTAACCGCTCATGCCCGCAGCGATCAGCTCCCCCGGCCGGCCGAGCTCGACACCGAGGACGGCCAGACCCAGGCTGAACCCGAACCAGCACACCCCGCCGATGCCGGCCATGACGATTCCGGCGGCGATCTGTGGGTGCGTGCGCAGCACCGATCGTATCGAAAGCGCTTGTGCAACTGGTGTTTCTGCGGCAGCAGCATCGGTGCCGGTTGTCAAGGCGACGGCACCGAGAGCGGAGGGCACGCTCGGATCCCCACCGGGAGCGGCTGCCAGGGCGGGTCGGGGTGGGGTAGGCACGGTGTGCATCGCCACTGCTGCTGCCGCCACGACGAGGGCCTCGCCCCACAGCAGCGGTTGTGCTCCCAGACCACGATCAGCCACGACCAGCCAGGCCCCCGCGGGCGGTGCGAAGATCATCGAGACCCGGTGCGCCAGGTCTTGCCATGCCAACCACCGCGGCGCCGCTGAAGCCGTGCCCGGAGCAGCGCCGACCTCGGTCAGGTCCGAGACCAGTGCGCGTTCAGCGGGGCCCAGCAGCGCCGCCGCGATCCCCGTGAGCAGCCCCGACGCGCACAGCACCACCGTGCCAGTTGGTCCGGTGAGCCCGACCAGCCCCGCCACCGGCACGATGACGAGCCCAGCAGCCTGCAGCAGCATCAGCGCGGCCAGGTGCCGCCCGCCGGTGAGACGCTCCCGCAGCCCCCGCCCCCACCAGCCGACGCTCAGCAGCGGCAAACCCGCCATTCCCCCGACCAGCCCCATGGTCCCGACCTGACCCGTCTGCTCCAGCGCCACCAGCGGGAGGGCCACTGCGCTCATCCGCGCCCCGATGGAGGTCACGAACGTGGTCGCGGTCAACGTCAGCAGGAATCGGTGCATCCCCCGATGCTCCGGTGATGCCACCGACGCGGGTAGAGGGACAGACGTTCAGGGCGCTCATACGCTGAGAACATGACCTCACGCTTCACCGTGGACGACTTGCAGCTGGTCGAAGCCACCGCCCGGCACGGATCGCTCGGGGCAGCGGCCAAAGAACTGCTTCTCGCCCAGCCCTCAGCCAGTCGTCGGCTCGCTGCGCTGGAACGCCGTCTCGGCGCCCGACTGTTCGACCGCGACACCACCGGAGCCCGCGCGACACCGGCCGGGCGGGAACTGGCCCGCCACGCCGCCCGCCTGCTGGCCGACCTGGACGCCCTCCCCGAGCGCATCCTGGCCGCCGTCGACGTCCCGGCCCTCTCGGTCGGCACGATCCAATCCTTGAGCCCCATGGTCTTCACCGCGTTGGACATTGAGCTGGCCGAGGTCATCGTTCAACCAGAGGTCGACCACGGGCCCGTCCTGTTGCGGCTGATCCACGAAGGATCCCTGGACGCGGCGATCATCACGATCGGCGAGCAGACGGTGACCCCGCGCGGGTTGCAGCGCTCTGTCATCGGCGTCTCGCCGTTGGTCGTCGTCCTACCCGAAGGCACTGACCTGCCGAACGCGAAAAGACGCCCCTTCGCCGGCCGACCGGTCCTCTACAGCACGATCGACCTCGCCGGACGAGCCGTTCACCAGCGCCTGTCCGACCTCGGCGCCATTCCACGCCCCGGGGCGACGATTGAGGCGACATTGCGAGTGGCCCGCCACCTGCGGTGTCCTGCCCTGGTGCCGGATCTGGCCGCTCGCTGGTACGGCGCGCCAGGTGATCGGGTCGTTCCCTCACCTGTGCCCGGCCAGGTGACCTTGTCGCTGTTCAGCAGACCCCCTCAGCCTTCGTCGCTGACCCAAGCCCTGCCGCGGATCGCCCAACGCATCCTCGGCACCGCCTGACTGCCACACCGTCGCCGCCGGACCGCTGTGCCGCTCAAAGCCGGTGAGTGGAAAAGATTTTGGCCTCGATCACCGGTTTTTCCGGGGCACAGCCGCTTCGGTGAGGACGGCGGTGAGGAACGCCAGGTACCAGGGGTCGGCCAACGGGAGGGTGCTCAGTTCTTCGGCGGTGACCCAGGCTAGGGCGTCGTGCTCGGCCGGGGCGGTGTTGGTGACGGCGCCCTCCCAGGAGTCAGCGTCGATCACCCAGACGGAGAGGGAGTACTCGGTGGTGTTGACCACCGTCAGTGGCTGAGGCGACGGTTCGGTGATCGTGATGCCGAGTTCTTCGCGCAGTTCTCGGACGAGGGCGGCGGCGGGTGACTCCCCCGCCTCGACGTGACCGCCGGGCAGGTCCCAGACGTTCGGGTACCAGCGGCGTTCGGGACTGCGGTGACACAGCAGCACGCGGTCGCCGTCCCGCAGCACCGCTGTGACGACGACGTCAGGGATGTCGGCGTCGGTTGGTCTCATTTGTCAGAGCCTGCCAGAGACGGGCGTCAACCTCATGTTGACGCCAATGGGTCGTCAACCTATGGTTGACGAATGACGACTCCGACACCACCCATCCCTCCCATCCGGCTCGACGACCTGATCGACGGCATCAAGAAGGTTCACCCCGACGTACTCGAACAGCTGTCGAGCGCGATGATCGCCGCGGATCACCTCGGTGACCTGGCCGACCATCTGATCGGTCACTTCGTCGATCAGGCCCGCCGCTCGGGCGCCTCCTGGACGGACATCGGCAAGAGCATGGGGGTCAGCAAGCAGGCCGCGCAGAAGCGGTTCGTCGCCAAGGGCAGCGAACCGGATCTCGATCCCAGTCAGGGGTTCGGCCGGTTCACCGACCAGGCCCGTAACGTCGTGGTGGGGTCGCAGAACGCGGCACATGCGGCGGGCAACGACCAGATCCGCACCGAGCACCTGGTGCTCGGTCTGCTGGCCGAGCCGACCGATCTCGGCGCCAGCACGATCGTGGCTGCGGGTGTTTCCTTGGACGCTGTCCAGGCGGCCGCGACGGCGGCGCTGCCGCCGCCGGTCAGCGAGCTACCCGCGCTGGTCCCGTTCGACGCTCAGGCCAAGAAGGCCCTCGAACTCACCTTCCGCGAGGCCCTGCGGCTGGGGCACAACTACGTCGGAACCGAGCACATCCTGCTCGCCCTGCTGGAACTGGAGGACGGCGGGGGCCTGCTGGCCGGTCTCGGGATCGACAAGGCGAGCGCCGAAGCGCACATCATCGACGCGCTGGCCGCGGACGTGGCCGCCGAGACAGCCGAGAACTCGGCCTGAGCTGCCGCGAACTCTGCCGGATCGGTGATCACCCTCAAGGCTGGTGATCACCCATCGGGCGGGTGTGGACGCCGTGAGCCTCGGGTGGGTGCGGTGAGCCGGGGGTCGGTGGAGCGAGCGGGTGTGTGGGCGGTCACGGTGGGAGGGGCTCAGGTCCTGTCGTCCGCGGTCGAGGGGAGAGTCGGACCCGGCGGTGGATCGCTGCCGGGTCGCCTCGGCCTGACCATGCTCGACCGGCCGGCCGAGGCCGTCGAGCAATGTCTGGTGGGCCGTGGCGAGAAACCTTCGGCAGGCACTGAGGTGCCTGCTTCTGCTCGCTCTGTCTGCGGGATCGCTTGTCGTCCAGCCTGCTGTCCCGGCGTCAGCCGGGGTCGGCCGGTCGGTGGCGCCGGCTGTGGACGGCTCCGCCGCCGGGTCGAGCAGTGGGCTCAGTGAGCAGGAACCCACCAGCGCCGAGCTGCAGGCGCAGCGCGCCCAGTTGGTGCGGTTGCGCGCCGAGGCCGAGCGCCGGGCGGGCCGGGTGGACGACGCCGAGCAGGCGCTGCAGGGTGCGGCCGTGCTGGCCGGGCAGTCGCTGGAGGACTACGCCACCGCTGTCCGGGCGTTGCAGTCGCGCCAGCAGCTGGAGACGCAACACCAGGAGGCGCTGACGCAGGCTCAGCAGAGTGTCGACGACAGTCGCCGGGAGCTGGGCCGTTGGGCCCGGCGGGCCTACACCAGGGGCTCCGGGCTGGGCGGCAGTGCCACGCTGGGCACGTTGCTGCTGGCTGGCAGCTCGGAGAACGTGAGTACCAACCTCACCACGCTGCGTCGGATCGGGCGCCACCGCGCTCGCGCCCTCACTGGGATGGAGGTCGCGCGGCGGCGGGCCGATCTCGCGGCCGAGGCCGCGGCCGGCGCCAGCGAGGCGGCGGCCGCGGCGGCGGTCAAGGCCACGGCGGCCAAGCAGGCGTCCGAGGAGGCGGTGAACGTTCAGCGCCGGCTGCTCGGGCTGGCCGAGAGTTCGCTGGCGCAGTCCGCCGATGCGGTCAGCGACGCTACCGCCCGCGAGGCCGGTCTGCGGGCCGCGCTGCTCGCCCAGGTGCAGCCTGCGCCGCTGGGATCGGGTGCGAACCGGGACAACCGGGTGACCGGGCAGGTCGGGGCCTGCACCGGTGCTGCGGTCGAGCAGTACCCGAACGGGCAGATCCCGATCTTCGCGCTCTGCCCGCTGCGCGCCTCCCCCGGCCACCACCTGCGCGCCGATGCCGCCTATGCGTTCGACCGGATGGGTCAGGCGTATGCGACCCGGTTCGGCAGTGCGATCTGTCTGACCGACTCCTACCGCTCCTACCCGGCGCAGGTCAGCGTGTATGCCCGCAAGCCGGGGCTGGCCGCGGTTCCGGGGACCAGTAATCACGGCTGGGGCACGGCCGCGGACCTGTGCGGCGGGATCCAGAGTTTCAGCAGCGCGCAGCATCAGTGGATGAGCGCGAACGCCGCGCTTTACGGCTGGTTCCATCCCGGCTGGGCACAGGCGAACGGCTCGAAGCCCGAGTCGTGGCACTGGGAGTACGGCGGCTGAGCACCGGGACACCCGGCGCGGCCGGCACGGCCGTGGTCACCGGGTTCCACCACGTCCACAAGGGGATTGAGCCCAAGCACACCTCAGCCTGGCCCGAGGTGACGGACAGTTATCGGCGATCACGGGACAGCGCTGATCACCGCACAGACGCACAATATGCTGTCGGCATGGTTGAGCCGTTGCCTTCCGCGATTGCGGGTCGGTGGCGGTGAAGCACCCAGGCGGTCGACGTGCTGTTGTCCACCGAGCGTTTCGTGAAGATTGCGCGCGGCGGCCGCCGACCGGCGGCGGAGAACCGGAATGATGCTCCTTGTGAGCAGAGCAGCGCCGGCGACGGGCCCGGCATCGAGTGAGGACCACCGCCGCGAGCAGCGGGCCTGGTACGTCTATGACTGGGCGAACTCGGGATACGTGACCACAACCGCCACCGTGCTGCTGGGCCCGTACCTGACGGTGGTGGCCAAACGCGCGGCCTGCCCCGGGCAGGACACCGAGCTGGCCTGCCGCACGGACCTGTCGGTCCTCGGCGTACCGGTCGCCCCGGGATCGCTGGCGCTGTACGCGATCACTGCGGCGACCCTGCTGTCGGCCGTGCTGCTGCCCGTGGTCGGGGCCATCGCGGACCGTTCCGGTCGCAAGCGGGTGCTGATGGCCCGGTTCGCCTGGGTCGGGGCCGGCGCGGCATCGGCCATGGTCTTCGTCGCCGGCGACAACTGGCAGCTCGGGGTCGTGCTGCAACTGATCGCGACGCTGTGCCTGGGCAGTTCACTGGTGGTCTACGACGCGATCCTGATCGAGATCGCCGCCCCGGACGAGCGGGACCGGGTCTCCAGCCGCGGCTGGGCGGCCGGCTACCTCGGTGGCGGACTGCTGCTGGCCCTGAACCTGGGCCTGGTCACCGGGCACGACGCGGTCGGGGTCAGTACCGAGACCGCGGTGCGGCTCAGCCTGCTCAGTGCCGGGATCTGGTGGGGAGCCTTCACGATCATCCCCTACCTGCGGCTGCGTGACCGCCCGCCTGCCAGCGTCTGGACCGAGGGCGGCGGCTCGACCCTCGGCCAGTCGTTCGGGCAGCTCCGCGACACCCTTGTCCACCTGCGGGGGTACCCGCAGACGTTGAAATTCCTGATCGCCTACCTGTTCTTCAACGACGGCATCCAGACGGTGATCTACGCCTCCAGCATCTACGGCCAGGAGCAACTCGGCCTGACCTCCCAGCAGCTGATCATGACGATTCTCGTCGTCCAGTTCATCGCGTTCTTCGGCGCGCTGCTGTTCGGCCAGGTCGCCGCCCGGGTCGGGGCGCACCGCACGGTCTTGGCCAGCCTGGTCCTGTGGTGTTCGGTGGTGGCGATCGGCTACCTGCTGCCGGCCGGTGAGTTCCTACCGTTCGTCGGGCTCGCCGTTTTGATCGGGTTGGTCCTGGGCGGGTCGCAGGCTCTGTCCCGGTCTCTGTTCAGCCAACTGATCCCGGCCGGTCGCGGCGGCGAGTACTTCAGCCTCTATCAGGCCTGCGAGCGCGGGACGAGCTGGCTGGGAACCCTGGTGTTCGGTTTGATCTTCCAGCTCACCGACTCCTACCGGCTGGCGATCATCGCGCTGGTGTTCTTCTTCGTGGTGGGTGGAGTGCTGCTGTCCCGGGTGAACGTGCGGCAGGGGATCAAGGACGCCGGAAATCACGTTCCGGCGATCATCTGAGCGTCAAACCGGCACGAAACTCACGGTGGGCGACCGCGGAGACACGCAAAATGACTACATCGTGAGATACCTGGCTGTAACACTGACCATTCCGAGTGACTCTCTGTACGGTGTGGCTTACGTAATGAGTCGTCCGATGACCAGATCTCGCGTGACGCGGGTGGAACATCCTGTGCTTCACGAGCGTTATCACGCTGTGATACTGGCCGTCATACGCGGAGGGAACCGTCATGGCTGAACGGAGCATGCGCGGGACGCGCCTCGGAGCCTCGAGCCTGGAAAGCGAGACGGGGATCCAGCCCGCAGCTCGTCAGGACATCACGTACCACTGCAAAAACGGGCACACAATCGTCGTCCCGATGGCGATGGAGGCAGACGTGCCCGCACTGTGGGAATGTCGGTGTGGTGAATTCGCCCTGCGCGAAGATACCGAGCTACCGGAACCGAAGGCAACGAAGCCGGCTCGCACCCACTGGGACATGTTGATGGAACGGCGGACCACCGCCGAACTCGAGACCTTGCTGGAGGAGCGCCTGGCGCTCCTGCGCGCGGGGCAGTTCAAGGGACGCCGCTCGGCCTGAGATCGCATCAAGCCCGGCGAACCAAGTCGACAGCACTCAATCACGACCGACGATCACGGCAACGACAAGCAGTAGATCAACAGCGAGCACAAACGGCGGCGCCCACCCCCACCGGGTGGGTGCTGAAATGACTGCGTCCGGGCGGGCTGCATGACCCTGACCGAGCTGCGCTACATCGTGGCAGTCGCCCGCGAGCGCCATTTCGGC
>JANNPJ010000769.1:0-2039 GCA_031400005.1 Kineosporiaceae bacterium
CTTCGGCCCCACTTTGGCCAGGAGTCTGTCGACGGTGTCGTTGACCTTCACGACCTGCGCGGCATAGTTGGCCCTGAGCTGGGTGTAGTCCTTGATATTCCTTGCCTGCAGCAGGAGCTGCTCGAAGTCCTGTATCTGACCATCGAACTCGATCTGCATCGTGCGTGCTTCGGCGCTCTGCTTGATCTGGTTGTTGATCAGGCTGTCGTACTCGTGGGAGGTGGCCCTGATTTGGAGCGACAACAGCGCGATCGTCGCCAGCATCGCCACCAGCAGGCTGCCGACCAGAAGGCCGAGCTTCTGTGCGATCTTCATCGAAATTACTCCCGTGCGCGGGGATGCGCTGTCGTCGGATGCGAAGTCGGTCGCTTCATGCGGCCTTTGGCGCAGGTCCGCAGGTGGTCCCTGCGGGATCGGTCAGTCTCTGATCGGGCTTCAGGGCGGGGGTGCTCCGACGTCCTGCCAGAGCATCGCCGCCAGGTCGGAGGCCACGTGGCCCTCCGGCTCGGCGGTCGTCGAGATTTCCGAAATCGTGCGTGGTTCGGGAATTGCGGGGATCTCCACTGAGGTGGCTTGCTGGACCAGCGCGATATCGACTTCGTCCGTCAAGTGCCGCAGCCTTAGCGCGAATGGCGAATCCGGCAGTGAAACCAGGACGTCGAATCCCGGACGCAGAGCGGCCACCCCGGCCAGGGTGGTTACCGCGGTGCGCAGTGAACCTTCCGGGTCGAGGTCCTCGATCGGCAGCTCCGAGCCGGCCGCGAAATCGGCCATCGCCTGGTCAAATGCCTGAGTGAGATTCCGGGCGCGACGGAGCCGTTCTTCGACCGCACGTCGGCGCTCGATCACGTCAATACTCAACCGCCACTCCCTTTCGCTCTGATCTCGAGATCAGTAACGGCAGGACTGGGGCAAACTTGAGTGCCAGGCCGGTGTTGAGGACGCCGAGCGGGCGCCTGCCATTCAGGTGGCAGAGATCACCGATCCTGGTCGTCGCCGCAGGGTGGAGGTTCGAACCACAACTGGGTGGGCTATGACATCCCTATGACACCTTTTGCGCTCCGCGAGGCCACACTGGCCGACATCCCCGCCGTCCGGGAGTTCTGGAAGCTGGCGGCCGAGGACACGAACCGGGCGGACTCGGATTCGGCGCCGGCGTTGGAGCGCCTGCTCGAACGCGACCCGGCGGCGTTGCTGCTGGCGGACGAGGACGGGCAGATCGTCGGCTCGCTGATCATCGGTTGGGACGGCTGGCGGTGCCATCTGTACCGGTTCGCGGTGCATCCGGATCGGCGGCGGCGCGGGATCGGACGTGCGTTGCTGGACACCGCCGAGCGTCGATTCGCCGGCTTCGGCGGTCACCGGGTTGATGCGATGGTGCTCGCGGACAACGCGATCGCCCATCCGGCCTGGGCCGCTGCCGGGTACGCGCCGCAGCCGGAATGGGTTCGCTGGGTGAAGCCTCTGCCGAGGTGATGTACCGCCGGGGAGGACTCGCCCACCGACCGGAACTGGACCCACGCTCGCGATGCCCAGTGAATCCTCCCCGGCGGTACAACCGCATGGCGGGACCGGGCCGCAGCAGCAATTCAGATTGGGGTTGATTGTGACGTGGCGTCACCTTCTAGCGTGAGGCTGTGTGAGGGAGGACGACCATGACGCAGGATCAGGTCTTTCGCAGTGGCGAGCTGGCCCGGGCCACCGGGATCACCGTTCGGACGCTGCGTCACTACGACCAGCTCGGTCTGCTGACGCCGTCCTCGCACACCGCCGGTGGTCACCGCTGCTACACCCCGGACGGCGTCCGTCGCCTGCATCGCATCCTCGCGTTGCGCGGCTTCGGGCTGAGCCTTGCGGAGATCGCCGGAACGTTGGACAGCACTGCCCAGGACCCGAGGGAACTCATTCGCCGGCAACTGTCAGTGGCCGAGGAACGGCTTCGGCAAGCCCAGCAACTGCGGTCTCGGCTGCTGGGCGTGCTGGCCGAGCTGGACGCGATGGATCAGCCATCGACGACGGAACTGATTGAGCTGATGGAG
>JANNPJ010000774.1:0-10418 GCA_031400005.1 Kineosporiaceae bacterium
GCCAGATCACCGTCCGGGCGGTCGCGGGCGTGACCTCGACCGTGGAGATCACCCCCGGCACCGAGGTCATCGACGGCATCCCCTTCGTGTTCGAGAGGGTCACCGGCGGCGAGATCCACACCACCCTCGTGATCAAGCTGCCCGAGCAGGGCGTCCTGGTCGCCCAGGACGTCGTCTACAACCGCACCCACCTGTGGTTCCTGGACAAGGACTTCGACGGCTGGCAGGCCAACATCGACCGCTTCGCAGCCGAGACCGAGTTCGACACCATCCTGCCCGGGCACGGCAAACCGACCACCCCTGCCATCTGGGCCGAGCTCACCGACTACGTCAACGCCGGCCGCGAACTGCTCGGCGACGACGGCGACGCCTACAAGAAGGCCATCACCGAGCGCTACCCCACCTACCAGGGGGCCACCCTCATCGACGTCGCCAACGCCTACATGTTCGGCCCCCAGAGCTGACGCATCTCCTCGGCCGGTGACGCCCGGGTCGACGCCGGCCGACGGCACCGGTGGCGAGGCTCGTGGTGGAACATCAAGGACGCCTGTCGGCGGTGAGAGCACGCTTCGTCGCGGGCGGCTGGAGCGAAGTCCCGCCACCGTGCCCCCGGCACCCGGCCCGGTGCGTCAGCGGACGGCGAGGACGATCTTGCCTGTCGTGCGTCCCGTCTCTCCCAGCGCGTGTGCCTCGGCGGCCTGGGCGAGCGGGAACGCAGCCTCGATGTGCGCCTGGAGCCTGCCCGAGCCCGCCAGGTCGGCGATGGCACGCATGTCCGCGTGGTCGGCCTCCACGAGCAGCACTTCGAGCCGCACACCGAGTTCTGCGGCCTTCTCGGTCTCCCCCGGTGTGCCGCCGCCGAGGAGCGACACCAAGGTTCCGCCCTTGCGCAGTACGCCCAGAGAGCGGGTACGGGTTTCGCCCGCGAGGGGGTCGAGGACCACGTCCACGTCGCGGACGGCCTCGGCGAAGTCGACGGTGCGGTAGTCGATCACCTCGTCGGCGCCCAGCTCGCGCAGGAAGCGGCTCGGCGATCTCCGTGTTGTTCAGCCCGCGGGTGACCAGAGCCAGCACCTCACGCTCGCGGTCGGTCAGTACGTCGAGGCCTTTGTCGGTGAGGGGAGCGACGGCGCCCGTGACGAAGCCGTCGGAAGCGGGAGATGACTGTTTGCCGTTCGGTGGACAAGTGGACGAGTTCTGCTGCTGAGCGCCGGGCTTCGGCGATGCCGGTGCTGGAGGACACCGCTGACCGGGCAACGCCAGGAGCTCATGGCATGGCTAGGGACGGCAGAATGAAGCCGACCGGTCTACCGGACCCGGACTGGCTGAACATGATCGTGGACGAGCAAGAGAAAGTCCGCGACATCCACAACGGCTGATCAGGCACCTGGCGCCTCCCACCCGGCCGGCAGGGAGCCGGCCCGAACTGGCCGGCGTACTGGGACGGAGCCAATGCTGAGTGTTATCGCTGGAAACGCGCAGGGGCAGACCCTCGCGTCCGCGATCGACTGGTCATCAGCAAGCGCAGGTTTCGGCTTCGGTCATGAAAGTTCCTGCCTAGAAAGCGTACTGGAGCTGAACGATAGGGGTTGGTCGGATGCCAATATCGTTAATCGGGCCGTCACTTACTAGAGAATCCGACACAGAACAAGACTGGGCAATCCGGGGCATCAACCGACATTCTCCTGTGGTGTCGCCCCGGCTGATGGCCGTCATGGCGCGACTCCTCGTTCGCCCGTCCGGAAAGTTGTCACCGGAGCTGGGATTCCTCCCCCGCACTGCCCCGACCAGGAGTCAAGCATGCCCGTAAGTGAAGTCGACCTTTGCCAGATCGCGACCGCATTCGCTGACCGGGTCGCAGCCCAGCCGGACGCTACCGCGCTCGTGGACGGTGATGTCACCGTGACCTATGCCGGCCTGTACGCGGCCGCCCTACGGGTTGCGGACGGGTTGCGGGCGATGGGGATCGGGCCGGGCGATCCGGTGGGCCTGGCGGCCCGACGGGAGTGGTCAACGATCGTCGGGATGTTTGGGATCCTTCTGGCTGACGCGGGTTTCGTGCCCATCGATCCGAACGACCCGCCTGAACGCATCGGTCACATCGCCACCACCATCGGGCTGCGGGTGGCGGTCACCCAGCCCCGGGACCGGACTATCTTCTCCGGTGCCGGGCTGGCCTGCGTCAGCCTTGAAACCACCGATCCCGGCCCGTCCGTGCCGTCGGCGGACCCACCACCGTTCAGCGCCGGGCCCGATGACCTCGCCTATGTCATCCACACTTCCGGGAGCACGGGACGGCCAAAGGGCGTCGGCATCTCCCGGCGCTCGCTAGAGCACTTCTACCAGGTTGCCACGGACCACTACGGTTTCACGGCCGGTGACCGGGTCCTGCAGTTCGTATCGATGTCGTTCGACTCCTGCATCCTGGAGATCTTTCCACCGCTGCTGGCCGGCTCCGTCGTCATCCTGCGCACCGCCGAGACGATCTCCTCACCAGGGCGGTTTCTGGAGGACTGCGTCAAGTGGGGGATCACGGCGCTACTGCTGCCGACGGCGTACTGGCACGAACTCACGGACGGGATGAGTCTGGACAGGCTCAGGCTGCCGGAGGCGATCCGGCTGGTGGCCTTCGGCGGCGAGGCACTGCGGGTGGACCGGGTCACGGCGTGGCAGCAGATGCCCGGTCATGACCGGGTTCGGCTGGTGAGCGGGTACGGGCCGAGCGAGACCACAGTGCTGGCCACGGTGGATGAGCTGTTCGGACCGCTGGCCGAGGGCACGCCGGCCGGTGAGCCGACCATCGGCCGCCCGCTGCGCGGGGTGGGGATCCGGATCGTCGACCATGAGGACCGGGAAGTGCCGCCAGGCGACGAGGGTGAACTGCTCGTCATCGGTCCTACCGTGGGCACCGGCTACCTGGGGCAGCCGGACCTGACGGCTCGGAAGTTCGGTGTCGACGCCGAAGGGACACGGTTTTACCGCACCGGCGACCGGGCCAGGCTGCGCCTCGACGGTCGGCTGGCCTTCCTGGGCCGGATCGATCGGCAGGTCAAGGTCCGCGGCTTCAGGGTCGAGCCGACAGAAGTGGAACAGGCGCTGCTGGAGCACCCGAGGGTCCGCGACGCCGCAGTGCACCTGGACCGGGAACGGGCCGCGCTGGTCGGCTACCTGGTGCTGTCAGAACCCGGCCTGGACGACGTCTGGCAGCACGTGCGGTCCCGGCTGCCGGCGTACAGCGTGCCGTCCGTGCTGGTCCCGGTACCGGTCTTTCCCCGCAACCACCGCGACAAGATCGACTTCGCCGCTCTGTCCGCCCTCGCCACCTCCGGACCGGTCGAGCAGATGCCGTCCTCGCCGCCCCAGGGCGACGTCGAACTGCGGGTGGCGGCCATCTTCGCCCAGGTGCTGGGTCAGACCACGGTCGGGCGTCACGACTCCGTGTTCGACTTGGGGGCGCACTCTTTGACCGCGACCCAGATCATCACCCGGGTGGCGAGAGAGTTCGGGCCCCGTCTGGAACTGGCCGAGCTGTACCGGCGACCCACCGTGGCGGGGATCGCCGCCCTCGTTGGTGACTCGACGCCGTCCGCGGGCGCGCCCGGCCCGGTCGACCCGGTGCAGCCGCTGACGCCGTTCCAGCGCGACATCTGGCTCGCCGAGCAGTTCTATCCCGGCACGCCATTGCACACCGTGGGCCGGCGGTACCGAATCACCGGCCCGGTCGAGGCCGAGGCGGTCCGGACCGCCCTGGACGCTCTCGTGCGCCGGCACGACGCGCTGCGGGCGGTGTTCCGCAGCCACGACGACGAACCGGTGATGGTCTTCGGGGGACCGGCTCGGCCGGTGCCGTTGGAGATCCACGACCTGACGGTGCTGGCGGCGCCGCAGCGGAGCGCACGCGCCGAGGCGCTTCGGCAGGCGCGCGGACACACGGTTCTCGACCCGACAACCGGGGCCTTGATCGCCGCGACGTTGCTGCGCACCGGGCCGGACGAATGGGAACTCGTCCTGGCCGTGCACCATCTCGCCTTCGACGGATGGTCCGGAACGGTGATCGCGCAGGATCTCAGTGACCTGCTCGGCGGTGCGATGCCCGCTTCCACCGGCGACTTCGCCGCTCATCTGGCCGCCGAAGCGACCCGGACCGACACAGAAGTGGCCCGCCTACGTGAGCACTGGATCGACCGGCTCACCGGCCTCGACGCCGCCGTCCTGGTCCCTGCCGACCACCCCCGCCCGCCGGTGCGTTCATTCCGGGGCGGGGTGGTCGAGCGCGCGGTTGATGCGCAACTGCTGGCCCGCACCGCCACAACGGCGCGTGCGTCTGGCACCACCACCGCGACCGTGGTGCTGGCGGCCCTGCAGTCGCTGGTGTCCCGACTCACCGCGAGCACGGACATCACCGTTCTCACACCGGTTGCCCACCGCACTGATGCCGACCGCGAACGGACCGTCGGGGCGTTCGTCACTGTGGTTCCCCTCCGGACGGACCTGTCGGGAGATCCCGATGTTCGGACGGTTCTCGCGCGGGCGAACGAGAGCGTCATCGCAGCTCTTGATCATGACGATCCACCGCTGGCTGCGGTGCTCTCGGCCATTGGGGCCGAGAACCGCTCGGATCGAAGCCCTTTGACCCAGGTGATGTTGATCGTTCAGAACACCCCACCGGCGACGGCCCGATCCGGGGACGTGGCGGTGACGTTCATCGGCGGCACGTTCCCCGGCATGACCAAACTCGATCTCACCGTGGTCCTGGAGAACCAGGAATCGGGGCCGGTGCTGCTCATGGAGTACGCCGCCGATCTCTTCGAGCCGGCCACCGCGCGGCGGTTTCTGGACTCGCTCGTGACCCTGCTCGACGCTGCGGTGTCCGCGCCGTCAACGGCGCTGAGCCGGCTGCCGGTTCTGAGCCGGGACCAGCGGGCGGAGATCCTTCTCGCCGGGGTCGCGCCCTCGCCGGCACCGGTCCACGCGCCGGTACATCGACTGGTCAGCGAGCGCGCCCGGCACTCCCCCGATGCTCCGGCGGTGAGCATGGACGGCACGTGCTGGACGTACCGGCGTCTGGAGGCCGAGAGCGGCCGACTGGCCGCCGCCCTGCACGGCGCCGGGATCCGGAAGGGCGACCGGGTCGGGCTGTGCCTGCCCCGAGGGCCGCTCGCCATTGCCGCGGTGCTCGCGGCGTGGCAGGTCGGCGCGGCCTACGTACCGGTCGATCCTGAGTACCCGCAGGAACGCCGCCAGTACCTGCTGAAGGACGGGGACGTTCGCGCGGTCCTCGGTGACGACGATTTCAACGCCGCGGTATCGGCGGGCACAGTCGTGATCCGGTGTGAGCAGGCCCCGGCCGAGGAGCCACCGCCCCCGGCGGAGGTCGATGATGCCGACCCGGCCTACGTCCTGTACACCTCCGGCACGACGGGACAGCCGAAAGGCGTCGTCGTCACGCACGGCAACCTGCGGCACGCGGCGGCTTCGTGGCGCGACGCGTACCGCCTTGAGCCCGGTCTGGCGCACTTGCAGGCAGCCAGCCTGTCGTTCGATGTCTCCGTCGGCGAGACCGTACGGGCGCTGTCGACCGGTGGGCACCTGGTGATCGCTCCGACGGAGACACTGCTCGACCCCGGCACGTTGTACGCGCTCCTGCGGGTCAGCGGCATCGCCGTCGCCGAAATGGTCCCGACTGTCCTGCGCCGGCTGATGGACCACGTCGAGGAGATCGCCGGCGACCTGACGTTCATGCAGGTGCTCATCGGCGGCGCCGAGAAGTGGTACGTCAACGAGTTCCAGCGCGCCCAGGCTCTCGTCGGCCCCGCAGGACGCGTGGTCAACTCCTACGGGGTCACCGAAGCCACTGTCGACAACGCCTATTTCGACGGGCCCGTCGACCAGTTGCCGCCAGACGCACCGTTACCGATCGGGCGGCCGTACCCGGGAAACCGTCTCTACGTGCTGGACTCCAGCCGGGAGATAGTGCCCTACGGCACGGTGGGGCAGTTGTGGGTCGGCGGCGCCGGTGTCGCTCTCGGGTATCACTCCCGGCCTGAACTGACAGCCGAGCGGTTCTGCTCCAACCCGTTCGGTCCGGGGCGGATCTACCGCACCGGCGACAGCGCCCGGATGCGCGCCGACGCAACCGTGGAACTGCTGGGCCGCCTGGACGACCAGGTGAAGGTGAACGGACACCGGATCGAATCCGGCGAGGTGGAGGCCGCCCTCGCCGGGTTGACCGGCGTGCGGGCCGCCGCGGCTGACGTCCGGGGCGGGCGGCTGGTGGGCTACCTGGTCGCTGAACCGTCGACCGACCCGGCGGCGCTGGCCGAGGTCGTCCTGCGGCGCGCGGTCCAGGACGTTCTGGCCCACCACGCAGTGCCGGCCAGGTTCATCGTCATACCCGAACTACCGTTGTCCCCCAACGGAAAAGTGGATCGGCGGTTGCTGCCGGATCCACCGGAGGCCGACCCGCAGACGGATCCCGAGGCGGTCGCGCAGACGCCGACCGAGCAACTGCTGGCCACGATCTGGGGCACCCTGCTGCAGCGCGAACAGATCGGGCGCAACGACAGCTTCTTCGAGTTGGGCGGGGACTCGTTCATCGCCCTGCGTCTCGTACGAGCCATCGAGGCCGAGCACGGTGTCCGCCTCGCCCTTCTGGACCTGTACCGCAACCCGGTGCTCCAGGACCTGGCCAACCACCTCGACACGAAGTCCGGCGGGCCCGATGCAGCGGTGCCGGACACAGCCGAACCGTTGTTGATCCGGCTCACTGCGGTGCCCCGGACGGCGCCGGAGGCGACCCTCATCTGCCTGCCCTACGCCGGCGGCCAGGCTTTCGCTTACGAAGGCCTGGCCCGGGCCCTACCGCCGACCTGGGCCGCGTACGCCTTGCAGGTTCCCGGACGGGACTGGAGCCGACCGGATGAGCCGGTCCCGGACTTCGATGCTGTGGTGGACGGCTGTCTTGCCGAACTGCGGACGATCCCCGGCCCCCTGCATCTTTACGGGCACAGCCTCGGCGACGCGCTCACCGTCGAACTCGCCCGGCGCGCAGAGCGGGCCAGGCTCCCGCTGGCCCGGGTGGTGATCGGTGGCATGTTCCCCGCCGCCCGTCTGCCCGGGCGAGCCTTCGACTGGATATACCGCCGCTTCAACGTCGACCGACTGGTCGCCGACCGCATCATCCTCGATCAAATGCGCTCTCTGGGAATGGGATTCGACGAGGCAGCAGGCGAGGCGGAACGCGCCTTCATCATGCGGGCGGTCCGCCAGGACAGCCGCGACAGCGAGGAGTACTTCACCCGGACGCTTCAGGAACCGCAGGCGCCGAAGCTGCGCGCTCCCCTGCTGTGCGTGATCGGCGAACGGGATCGCTTCACCGAGCTGTACGACGAGCGCTACACGGAGTGGCGGTTTTTCGCCGAGCACGTTGACCTTGTCGTCATCCCCAAGGCCGGGCACGGCTTCATCCGCCACCAGACGGAACAACTGGGCGACATCATCACCACGGCCACCGAACCGGCGATCGAGGACCTCCCGGTCGTGCCGCCGACCGGACCCGAACCCAGCCTGCGACGATTCGGCGTGGTGGCGACCGGCCAGTTGGTCTCACTCGTCGGCGGCGCCCTGAGCCAGCTCGTGATGAGCCTGTGGGTGTATCAACGCACCGGCCAGATCACCGATTTCGCGTTCATCAGCGCGGTGTCGCTGTTGCCGGGCATCCTCGCCGGCCCCTTCGCCGGCGCCGTGGTCGATCGGTACGACCGCCGAAAAGTCATGATCATCAGCGACAGTGCGGCCGGGGCAGCCACACTTGCCTTGATCGGACTGATGTCGCTCGATGATCTCCAGCTGTGGCACGTCTACGCATTGTGCGCAGCCACCTCACTGGCCTCGGCATTCCAGCGCCCTGCCTTCCTGGCCGCGGTTTCTCAGCTCGTACCGAAGGCCTATCTCGGCCACGCCAGCGGCATCAGCCAGCTGGGTACCGGTACCGGCGCCCTGTTCGCCCCGATGCTGGCGGCTGTGCTCCTGAGCTTCCTCTCGGTGCCCGCCATCCTGATGTTCGATGTCGCCTCGTTCCTCATAGCCGCGTTGGCTCTCCTGTTCGTCCGGTTTCCCGACCGGATGTTCAAGCGCCAGGAGGAGCGGTTCCGCGCGCAGATTCTCGGTGGCTGGCGTTACGTGACTCGTCGGCCTGGACTGGTCTCCGCCATCTGGTTCTTCTCCGTCGACCACGCGTTCTTCACCGTGGGGTTCGTTCTGATCGTTCCAATGGTTCTGATGGAACACGGGATCGAGGTGCTGGGTGTGACCCTGACCGCCGCCGGTGCCGGTTCGCTCGTCGGGGCAATCGGCATGTCCATCTGGGGCGGCACCCGCCGACGAACCGAAGGAATGATCGTCTTCATGACGGTGAACACGGTGGGATTCATCGCGGTCGGCCTCACCCGGGAACCCTGGTTGATTGTGGCCGGAATGTTTGCCATGTCTGCCACCGAGTCAGTGATCAACGGGCACTGGACAGCACTTGTCCAGGCCAAGGTCGGCCTCGAACTCCAGGGCCGGGTGCTGTCGATCTTCATGACGATCATGATGCTGACGATGCCCATCGGCTACGTCCTCGTCGGTCCGGCCGCCGACCGCGTGTTCCAGCCGATGCTCAGTGCCGGCGGGGTGTTCACCGGCCCGCTCGGACCGCTGTTCGGTACCGGTCCCGGGCGGGGCCTCGCGCTCGTGATCGTCGTCTGCGGGCTGGCCCGCCTGTTGTGGACCCTGCGCGGCTGGTACAACCCCCGGTTCCGGCTGATGGAAGACGACCTGCCGGACGCACTGCCGGGCGCCGAGATCGTGGACAAGGACACCGTCCAGCGCCAGGCCGACGCCCACCTTGCCCAGCCGGGTTCGAGGTAGAAATTTATGGAACCACCAGTGCCCGGATGCCTGATGTCATGAGCCATCAGTGCGGCCGTAGAGCGCCTTCATCCAGATCCGGGCAGCGCTGGTGCGAGTTCGGGTGGCAGGTGCGAGCGGGTGCTCGGCGCAGGACAGTTCCGCGCTCCGTCCGAAGCGGCTATTTATCGTCGAACAAGCGAAGATCCGACGGCTCGCGTAACAGGTCCTCGAGAACAACGTTCCCTTGCACGTTGTACGGCTGGCGCATGTGCTCGTCCCATGCTGCACGCGAGCGGAACATCTCGAGCATGACCCAGGTATCGGGGTCGTCCTGCGGCTGCACGAGATGCATGAAGACGCAGCCGGGTTCGCTGAGTGACTTCCGACGCATGGACTGCAGCTGGGCCTCGGCCTCCTCCAACCGGTCCAGTCGGGGCCTGATCGTGACCACGAGGAAGAAAGCCCGCTCCAGGTCGCTCATAATTCCTTTTTACCTCAGCTCGAAATTACCTCATCCCGAAAAGCTCCTGGGTGCACTCGGGTCACCGGCACTCGGACCCGGACGTCGCTCGCGGCGAGGCGGGAACGGCCTGTCGGTGATTGACTGATGGCGCGAGAAGGCCAACCACTCACCCTGACTGAGCGACGAGCGGGAGGACTCAATGGGCGGGCTGTTAAGGCTGGTTGTGTTAACCCTCGCGATCGCCCCTTGCCTGGGTGCTTGCGCGGGGGCGGACGACGACGCGGCTTCGTCGGCTCCCTCGAAGGCCGCCCCGACGACGGGCGCCCCAACGACAGCCGTCCCCACGACAGGCGCCGCCAAACCGTTGGCCGCGGGGCCAGTGCCTGTGAAGAATGGCAAGACCGCGACCGACCTGGGCATCGAGACCAAAGGCGGCACGTTCACGCCGCTGATCGACCGTGGCACCGCGCTCCCGGCAACACACAGTGAGATCTTCACGACGGCCGAGGACAACCAGCCAACGATCAAAGTCGCCGTCTTCCAAGGCACCTCCGACCGTGTCGCGGAGGCCCAGCACGTCGGCCTCTACGAGCTGAGGGTGCCAAAGCCCGAGCTCAAGGGCATCCCTCAGATCTCGGTCACCTTCCGAATTGATGTGTCCGGCGCGTTCCTGCTGACCGCTACCGACTCGACCTCCGGCGCCTCGGTCACGGTGTCGAGAACGGGCTGAGAGTCCAGCAGGGTGTCCGTGCGGGCGGCGTAGGCGTCGGCGTTGGTGACGCGCTTCTCCCGAATCTCACATGCTGGCCCGTGGCTGCTGCGTCTGTCTGTCAACGGCCAGCTCGGCACCCTGGCGGAGCTGGCGAATGACTCTCACCCGTGGACCAAGAAATCTATCGCGGTCAGAGTAGACATCGTTGATCAACTAGGCTACCTTTTCCGTCATTGAACAAGAGTCAGATGGCGTGGCAGAGGATGAACTGCCTGCGTGAGAGCACGACGTAGTGAACACAGGTCGGAACCCCAGGAGCGGAGGGGCCCCCGGCCGAAAGCACGACCTAGC